>CAVSSV010000049.1:0-157071 GCA_963730695.1 uncultured Pseudomonadota bacterium | reverse complement strand
CTTCTGTAACGCCTCGACGGTTAACGTATTGCTCCGACGTTGGATGGCCTGCTGGACAAGATTTCTCAGATGACCCTCGATCTCGCGCCGGATAATCATCCCGCCGTCGATCGGGATTCTATTTTCATCCAGATCAGCGCGCTACGCCACGCCAAGGCGTGAGTGGTTCCAGTGCTTTTCAGGCCGGCCACGCCGCCTCGTCGCCGTCAAGCGCGTTGCGCGGCTCCTCCACTTCGTTACGGCCGCTTCGCGGTGACTGCGCCGATGCGGCGCGGCGTTGTCTCACCATAGGCTTCGACGCCGCAAACCGGCCTTTCAGGCCGGATTTGTGCGTCGAAGCCTATGGTAGAAAAAGGGCCTGAGGCGAGCGGAGGGGTCAAGCTTCGCGTAGCGACCGCGGAACGCGGCTTGAGCTTGACGCCGAGCACGGCTCAGGCACGCGGGCACTGCCGCAAACCGCGCAACGCTTTCTAGTTCAGCCTCCAGATCGCCGCGTTCAAAATCGTCGCGAAGCTGACCCAGGCCAACAGCGGGACCAGGCAGCCCGCAGCGATCCTGTCGCTCTTGGCAAACTGCACGATCGTCAGGATGATCGCCAAGACCTGAATGACGATCTCCGCCAGTCCGAGCGTCGGGTTGTGAAACTGGAAGAACAGCACTGGCCACAGCGCGTTCAGCACAAGCTGAACGGCGAAAAGCAGCACCGCCAGGGTGCGCGCACCGCTACTCGGGCGCTGCAACACACGCCATAGCGCATAGGCCATCAAGACGTAGAGGAGCGTCCAGGCCGGTCCGAACAGCCAGTTCGGCGGATTGAAAGAAGGCTTGGCCAAGCCCGCGTACCAGGGCGTCAAGTTCGGCGTCGTCGCGATCTGGCCGACCGCAGCAGCGGCGACCACCGCGAGGAACGCAAAAGCTCCGTCGACGAGGGGATGGCGGATTTCAGCCGAGGTCATGACGCTTTTCCCGTAAAGGCAGCTAAACGCCGCAACGCGCCGTTGGTTCGACCCCTCGGACCTTCCAGCGGATTTCCCGCGTGTTAAGCTTGCGCCGCCGCGAACCATGAGCCAAGAGGCGCACGCTATGAACGCGCCCTCCCTCACTGGCCCAAAGCCCCGCCCTTCCGTTCTCGCCATCGACGCCTATGTGCCCGGCAAGTCGGCGGCGTCAGGCGGCGCCAAGCTGCATAAGCTCTCGTCCAACGAGACCCCGCTCGGGCCTTCGCCGAGGGCGATCGAGGCGTTCAAGGCGGCGGCGGACGACCTGTTCCTCTACCCCGAGGGTTCGTCAAAGTTGCTGCGCGAGGCGATCGGCAGGCGTTACGGGCTCGATCCGAACCTGATTGTCTGCGGCAATGGCTCGGACGAAGTGCTGCACATGCTGGCGCAGGTCTATCTCGGGCCGGGCGATGAGGCCGTCTACAGCCAGTATGGCTTTCTCGAATACCCCATCGTCACCCGCGCCGCCGGGGCGACGCCGGTCGTCGCGCCAGAAAAAGATTTCACCGCCGACGTCAACGCGCTGCTGGCGAAGGTGACGGAACGGACGAAGATCGTTTTCCTCGCCAATCCCAACAACCCGACGGGCACCTATCTCCCCTTCGCCGAGGTCAAGCGCCTGCACTCCGCGCTGCCGCCGCACGTGTTGCTGGTGCTCGACGCAGCCTATGCCGAATATGTCGCGCGCAACGACTACGCCGCTGGTATCGAGTTGGTCGCCACGTCGAACAACGTCGTGATGACGCGCACGTTCTCAAAGATCTACGGCCTCGCCAATTTGCGCATCGGCTGGGCCTACGCCCCGGCGGGGGTGCTCGACGCGCTCAACCGCGTCCGCGCCCCGTTCAATCTCAACGGCCCCGCCATCGCCGCCGGCGCCGCGGCGATCGCCGACAACGCGCATGTCGACGCCGCCGCCGCGCATAACGCGCATTGGATCGGCTGGCTCGCCGAGCAATTCGCCGCCATCGGCGTCAAGACGACGCCGAGCGTCGGCAATTTCCTGCTGCTGCATTTTTCGCGCGAGGCGGGCAAGACGGCGAAGGACGCCGACGCCTATCTCAGCGCGCGCGGCTTTGTGCTGCGCGCCGTCGGCGCCTATGGCCTGCCCGACTGCCTGCGCATGACGGTGGGCTCGGAAGAAGCCAATCGCGGCGTCGTTGCGGCGCTGAAGGCCTTCATGGCGGGCGCGAGCCGTGGATAAACTTGGGGCCCCCCTCGCGGAGCCGGTATTCCAGCGCATCGCCATCATCGGCATCGGGCTGATCGGCTCGTCGATTGCGCGCGCCGCCCGCCAGGTCAACGCCGCCGGAACGATCGTCATCGCCAATCGCGGCCGGCCGTCGCTGGAAAAGGCTGAACAGCTCAAGCTCGGCGACGTCTACACGACGGACGCTGGGCAAAGCGTCAAAGACTGCGACTTTGTCGTGCTGTGCGCGCCCGTGGGCGCCAACGCCGAGCTCGGCGCGGCGATCGCGCCGCACTTGAAGCCGGGCGCGATCGTCTCCGACGTGGGCTCCGTAAAGGGCGCCGTCGTCGCTGCGTTAGCGCCGAGGCTGCCCAGCAACGTGCATCTTGTTCCCGGCCACCCCGTCGCGGGCACCGAGCAATCGGGACCGGAGGCGGGGTTCGCCACGCTGTTTCACAATCGTTGGACCATTCTTACGCCCGTCGCCGACACCGACGCGGGCGCCGTCGACAAGGTGCTGCGGTTCTGGAAGGCGCTGGGCTCGCGCGTCGAAGTGATGTCGCCCGAGCACCATGACCTGGTGCTCGCCATCACCAGCCACCTCCCGCATCTGATCGCCTACAACATCGTCGGCACGGCCTCGGATCTTGAAGAACACTTGCGCGCCGAAGTGATCAAATTCTCCGCCGGCGGCTTTCGCGATTTCACCCGCATCGCCGCCAGCGATCCGACGATGTGGCGCGACGTGTTCTTGAACAACAAGGACGCCGTGCTGGAAATGCTCGGCCGCTTCAACGAGGATCTGACCTCTCTGCAGCGCATGATCCGCCGCGGCGACGGCGACGGCCTGTTTGAGCTGTTCAGTCGCACGCGGGCGATCCGCCGCGGCATCGTCGATCTTGGCCAGGAGACGGCGGCGC
Source organism: uncultured Pseudomonadota bacterium (assembly GCA_963730695.1). Lineage (GTDB taxonomy): Bacteria > Pseudomonadota > Alphaproteobacteria > Rhizobiales > Beijerinckiaceae > Roseiarcus. The sequence goes on along the minus strand of CAVSSV010000049.1, from coordinate 153,964 downwards.
CCGATTTCGGACGCCGCGCGGTGGCGGACGGCGATGGCGCCTGACGGCGGTGATTTCTGGGTGTTCGCCTATGGCTCGCTGATGTGGCGGCCGGGCTTTGCGAGCCAAGAGCGCCATCCGGCGCTGCTGCACGGCTACCGCCGCCGGTTGTGCCTTTATTCCGAGAATTATCGCGGCACGAGGGAGAAGCCGGGACTCGTGCTCGGCCTCGACGAAGGCGGCGCGTGCCGGGGCGTCGCCTACCGCGTGGTCGCTGCATCCCGCGAGGCGACCCTCGCCTATTTGCGCGAGCGCGAATTGCTCGGCGGCATCTATGAAGAGCACTGGCGCGCGGTGGAACTCGACGATGCGCGGCAAGTGACGGCGCTCTGCTACGTCGCCCGGCCCGACCATCCCCGCTACGCCCCGGAAATGGCGCGCGAGGACGTGCTGACGCTGGTGCTCCAAGGCGTCGGCACCATGGGCCGGGACGTCGATTATGTCTTGGCGACGCACGACCACCTCCTGGAGATGGGCGTGGTTGACGGGGAGCTAAGCTGGCTCGCAGAGAAGCTGCGGAAGCGCGGCGAGACGGGTTAGCGCCGGCCCAAAACGCCTTAATGGTGCAAGCCGTCAGACGCCGGATCTCTCGCGCCGATCGCAAGTTGGGTCCGGTTATGCGCGTTGAACTTCAGCATGAGGCGCCGCAAGTGCACCTTGACCGTGCTCTCGGAAATTCCGAGCTGGTAAGCGATGCTCTTGTTCTGGCCTCCCGCCCGCAGCAACCGCATGATGTCGCTTTCGCGCGCCGTCAGATGACGGGCGACCGCGCCTTCGGAAGTCTCCGAAGCGGCGGCGGCGTTTAGATCCCGGCGGGCGTCGCGCAACATCGTTTTGACCATTTCAACGACTGTCGCGGCGCAGGAACTGGATTCCACCATGCCGGCGAAACCGATCCTGGCGAGGACGCGCGAGGCGTTGCACTCGAGTTCGTCGACGACGATGGCGAGGGGAACGTTCGCCCACAACGAATGGGCGAAACCGATCTTGCGCTTGAGCGTCAGCGAGGATCTAGCGAACAGTTACTTCCGAGCCCGAGCAACGCGCCGCGAAGCTTCAAGGGCGCCTGGAAGGTTCGCGCGCTCATCGCGGCGAACCTTCTGGAGTTATAAAAACGATGCCGGCGACGTCAGTTGCGGCGTTGCTTCACAAGACGCGGGGTGGAAATCCTCACTCCCGCAATAGCGGCTCAACGTGCCCGCCAAAGCCTTTGCGCATCGCAGAGATGATCTTCTCCGCAAACGTGTGCTGCTGACGCGAGCGGAACCGCGTGTAGAGCGAAGCCGACAGCACTTCGGCGGGGACCGCCTCGTCGATCGCCGCCTGGATGGTCCAACGACCCTCGCCCGAATCCTCAACGAAGCCCGAATAGGATTCCAGCGACCCCTCGCGCGCCAACGCGGACGAAGTGAGATCGAGCAGCCAGGAGGTGACGACGCTGCCGCGACGCCAGACTTCGGCGACGTCGGAGATGTTGAGGGTGAAGCGATGCTCGGGCGCAACGCCCGGAGCGTCGGCGTTGCGCAGGATGTCAAAGCCCTCGGCATAGGCCTGCATCAGCCCGTATTCGATGCCGTTATGGACCATTTTGACGAAGTGCCCGGCGCCGCAGGGCCCGGCATGCATATAGCCCTGCTCGACGCGGGCGTCGGCGTCCTCGCGGTTCGGGGTCGTCGCAATGTCGCCTTTGCCCGGAGCGAGCGCGGCGAAAATCGGATCGAGCCGGCGCACCTGCGCCTCGACGCCGCCGATCATCAGGCAATAGCCGCGTTCCAGGCCCCAGACGCCGCCGCTGGTGCCGACGTCGACGTAATCGATCCCTTTGGTGGCGAGCTCTTTGCCGCGCCGGATGTCGTCGCGCCAGTAGGTGTTGCCGCCGTCGATGATAACGTCGCCCTTGGCGAGCATCGGGGTCAGCGCCGCGATCGTCGATTCGGTCGGGCCGCCTGCGGGCAGCATCACCCAGAGCGCGCGGGGAGTGGGCATCGCCGCCACCATGGCCGCCAGCGAGTCGACCGCGGTCGCGCCCTCGGACGCGAGCTCATGGCCGGGGTCGGGGTTGCGGTCATAGACGACGCAGGAATGGCCGGCGCGCATCAGACGCCGCACGATATTGGCGCCCATGCGCCCAAGGCCGATCATTCCCAGCTGCATTGTCAAAGTCCCCTTCGATTATCAGCCCGATTGCCTAGGCGGCGGATGTGACGGCTTTAATGCACTTTAAGGCCGCCGCTCAATCCTTGGCGCGCTCGACATAGCCGCCGTCTTCCGTCTGGATGACGACGCGGGTGCCCGGGCCGATGTGCGGGGGCACCATAGCGCGCGCGCCGTTGGAGAGTTTTGCCGGCTTATAGGAAGACGCCGCAGTCTGGCCCTTCATGACCGGCTCGGTCTCGACGACTTCGAGCGTCACGCGCGGCGGCAGCTGGATCGCCACGGCCTGTTCGTTGAAGATCGACAGCAATACCTTCATGTTTTCCTGCAGCCACTGCTTCTGCTCGCCGATCACGTCGGGCGAAACCTGCAATTGGTCGTAGGTCTCATTGTTCATGAAATGGATGCCGTCGCCGTCGGAGTAGAGGTACTCGTATTCCTTGTCCTCGACGAAGGCGCGCTCGACCTGTTCAGTGGTCTTGTAGCGGTCGGTGATTTTGACGCCGTCGGAGAGCCGGCGCATGTCGATCTGCGTCGTCGGCGTGCCCTTGCCGGGAAAAAAGCTTTCGGCGGAGAGGACCACCGCCAGATGCCCGTCCTCGCGCTCGATGATGTTGCCCTTGCGAATGGAGCTCGCGATGACTTTCACGTTATGCCGTCCTTGAGAAAACGAGGCGCGCCGATGCGGGCCGGAATAGAAGCGGCGCTCTCATACAGTTTTTTGCCGCTTTTGCTAGCCTTGGGGCGCGGCAGGCGCGTCAATGGCTTCGCAACGTGCCGTGGTGTCTAGCAATATTTTATACGATTCTCATATCGTATTTTAGTGGTCGCGCTCAAATACCCGCGTACCACTCATACCCGCGATCTTCCCAAAACCCGCCCTTCCCATGGCCGAGCTTGGCAAAGCTGTCGATCGCCTCGATCCGCATGACATACTTAGCCATTTTATAGCCAAGTTGGCGCTCGACGCGCAGGCGCAGCGGCGCCCCATGTTCCACCTCCAGCGTCTTGCCGTTGAGCTCGTAAGCCAGAATGGTCTGCGGGTGGTAGGCGTCGACGAAATCGTGGGTCTCGTAATAGCGCCCGGTGCCGTCCAGCGACTGCTCAAGATCGTCGGCGCAGAAAAACGCGATGTATTTCGCCTCAGGCTTCGGCTTCGCCCGATCCAGCAGCGTTTTCAGCGGCACGCCCTTCCACTGGCCGATGCAGCTCCAGCCTTCCACGCAGTCGTGGCGAGTGATCTGCGTGCGCGCAGGCAGCGCCCGCAACTCGTCGAGCGAAATGTCGAATGGCGTCTCGACGAGGCCGCCGACCTTCAGCTTCCAATTGGCGAACTTCGTATCGGCGGCGGCGAGATAGTCGGGATCGTCCGGATCGGTCGAGCCGTTCGGCTTGAACCCCGGCGAAACGTCGGCGAGCGTATATTCGCGCGCCAAAGCTTCCCGGGGCGCCAGCAGCGCGCGCTGGGCGGCTTTGGTCAGCTCCTCCGCCTGGTCGATGATCGACAGCGCGGTCGGCGATTCGCCGATTTCGCAGCCGCCGAGGGAAAGCACGCCGGCGCCCGCCACCATGCGTAGCAAAGTTTCTCGGCGGCTCAGGTTTCGCTTGGCGGTCATGGCGCGTTCTCCACGATTTTATAGCGGCCGGTGATCATGCCGCGAAGGTTATTGAACGGCCCCGACAGCACGACCATGACGAGATGGACGAAAAGAAAGAACACGAGATAGGACGCCAACAGAAAGTGGATGGTGCGCGCGCTCTGCCGCCCGCCGAACAGGTCCTGCAGGAAGGGAAACGCCGAATCGACGCCCGGCGACATCGTCAATCCCGCGAGAATCAGCAGGGGAAAGGCGATGATCACGCTGAGATAGGCGAGCTTTTGCAACACGTTATAATGCAGCGCCTCCTCGCCGCGCGGAAACTTCAGCTTGATGTGCTCGATCACCGTGTGCGGCAGCGAGCGCAGGTCTGCTAGGCTCGGCACGAACTCGCTAAACCTGCGGCCCCAAACGAGATTGGCGACATAGACGAGGCCGTTGAAAAACAGGATCCAGGCGAAAAAGAAGTGCCAGCGCCGGCCCGTCGCCAGATCCTGCACCGAGGGCAGCGTCAGCCACGGCGGAAAGCCGTGGCTCTCCAGTTCGCCGCTGCCGCCACGCGAGGCGCCGAGCACCCCGGTGGTGTTGAACGGCACGCCAAAGACGACGGTCTCGCCGCGCACGATCGCGTCATTGCTCTGCAAAGCGCGCAGCTCGAAGATCGGGTGCTGGAAATCTGTCCATTTGCCGAAGTTGAGAATGGGATCGGCGTTGAAGATTTGCATGCCGCTCATCAGCAGGAAAACGAAGGCCACAGCGTTGACCCAATGACAGATGCGCACGACGACGCTGTGGCGTTTGACGAGACGCGTTGACGGCGGGTTGGGCGGCATATCCGCTCTCTCCTACAGATTCGCCCTGGCGCGGGCGCGTCCAGGTTGAGGCGCTCCCTAAGCTCGGGCGCCCTGCCAAGCCTTACGGACGCGCCGCGCCATTAGTTTCGGCCTATGGCGCAAAAAGTTCCAGTGCAAAGGCGTTTCGGGCGCATTCAGGAATTTTCAATTTCTTTTGAAACCTCCTTGCGAGGGCCTCCGTAACCACCGCGTCCCGAGCGATGACGCTCAGGGAGGAAAGTTCCGAACCTGGAGAGCCCCATGAACCGCAAGTCGCTTATCTCAGCCGCCATCCTCGCCGCCATCGTCGGCACGAGCGCCGTGGCTGTCGCGCCGATGGCCTATGCCGAAATGACCGTGATGGTCGGCGGCGCGCCGATGTATCCGAGCAAGAACATCGTCGAGAACGCCGTCAATTCGAAGGATCACACCACCCTCGTCGCCGCCGTCAAGGCCGCCGGCCTGGTCGATACGCTGGAAGGCGCCGGGCCGTTCACCGTGCTCGCCCCGACCAACGAAGCTTTCGCCGCGCTGCCCAAGGGCACGGTCGACACGCTGCTGAAGCCCGAGAACAAGGACATGCTGGTCGGCATCCTGACCTATCATGTCGTCCCCGGGAAATGGACCGAGCAGGACATCGCCGCCAAGGTCGATGAGATGGGCGGCTCGTTCACCGCCAAGACGGTCGCCGGCGGCGATCTCACGTTCAAGCGCATGGGCAAGACCCACCTGACCGTCACCGACGCCAAGGGCGACGTCGCCAACATCACCATCGCCAATGTCTGCAGTCGAACGGCGTGATCCACGTCATCAACAAAGTTCTGCTCCCGGGCTGATCCCTTCCCCTAGGGTCCTTGAGCAGTGCGGCGGGCGCCCTTCTCCACGGGGGCGCCCGTTTGCTATGCGCTATTCAGCGTCGACGGGAGAAAGCCCGGCGCGTTGCTCAAGGCGGCGAACGCGCCCCTCCAACTCGCTGATGAGGACGCCATGGCCAACGACCGAAGTATGATATTCCACTACCGCGCGGCGAAGGCCGGCAATCTGCTCGCGGGTCTGCTTTTGCTCTATGCCAAATTCCACCCGCAACGAAACTAGATCTGAGGCGACATCAGCGCGCAACGAAGACAGCCCGCTTTGCAAATCGGATACGGCTGGCGACAAACTCGCCAAACTCGCAATCTCCGATTTCATGCTCGACATGTCCGCGCGCATTGCGCGCAGCAGTTCAAGGACCAAGTTCTCCGGTTCGACGGGCAAGGGATGACCTCAAAGCAAGAAGCTGAAAACTGGCCGGCCCACCATGTTTTCGTCGGCGCAACCTACGCCCAGTCCATCCTCAAAGCAAAGACCTAGAAGCTGAACCCCCGCGGGATCATCCTGTGCTCGTACGCCTGTCGCTCAAGCTCCTCGCGAAAGTCCGGATGCGCGATGGAAATTAGCGCCTTCGCGCGCTCGGGGATCGACTTGCCCTTCAAATTGACGATGCCGAATTCGGTGGCCACATACATCATGTCCGACCTCGGCGTGGTGACGATGTTGCCTTGCGTGAGATGGAGCACGATGCGGCTCTTCGGCTCGCCGCGCTTGGTGTATTTCGACGACAGGCAAACGAACGAGCGCCCGCCCGGCGAAGCATAGGCGCCGCGCACGAATTGCAACTGCCCTCCGGTGCCGCTGATATGGCGCATGCCGTCGGACTCCGAGGCAGCCTGGCCCTGCAGGTCGATCTGCGTGGTGTTGTTGATCGCCACGACATTGTGGTTCTGCATGATGATGTTGGGCATGTTGGTGTAGTCGGTCGCCCGGCAGACCAGATCGTGATTGTGATCGAGCGTGTCGTAGAGCTGCTGCGAGCCCAGCGAGAACGTGTAGACGATCTTGCCGGTGTCGAGCTGCTTGCGCGCGCCGGTGATGCGCCCGGCGCGGTAAAGATCGGCCAACCCATCCACCATCATTTCGGTGTGGACGCCAAGCTCGCGCTGCCCGGTCTCCATCAGCAGCGCACACACCGCGTTCGGCATGGCGCCGATGCCCACCTGCAGGCAGTCGCCGTCGTTGACCTCGCCGGCGATCAGCTTCGCCACGGCGCGGTCGACGTCCGAGGGTGGCGGATTGGGAAGCTGCGGCGCCGGCGCGTCCTCGGCGTTGATGACATAGTCGACTTCGCTGATATGGACGCCGTTCTTGACGCCATAGACGTAAGGCAGGCCGACGGCGGTCTCGACGATCACGCATTTGGCGGCTTCGATCATCTCGCGGTGCCAGAGATTGGCGGCGCTGAAATTGAAGTAGCCGTCGGCGTCGATCGGCGGCGTGCGGATCACCGCGATGTCAGGCTTGCGGATGAAGCGGCGGTAATAGTCGTTCACCTCGCCAAGATTCAGCGGCATGTAGCTGGCGCGGCCTTCCTCGCCCTTGCGCCGATCCCAGCCGCTGAAATGCAGATTGATGAGATAGGCGTGCTTGCCCTGCGGGTCCGCTTCGATCGCCGCGACCGGCCGCATCGAGATGATGTTGCGGATTTTGATGTCTTCGAGTTCGCCGATGCGGTTGGCCAGCGCGCGGTCAAAATCGAGCGGCTGCGAGATGATCAGGCCGTAGTCGACCCACATGCCGGACTTTACCAGGCTCGCGGCCTGCTCGGCCGTGACGGTCTTGGCTGGCGCGGCGGCCTTGCGCATGGTGCTCCTCCCCGGGGTCGCTTGTTACGACGCGGACCAAGGCCGGGCAACAGGACCGTCCGACCCGGCCTAGGCTTGGCGACGCCTGGATGGTAGGCATCGTAACTTCCCCAAGGGCTTGAGCGTAAGCCACCGCATGGACGCCGCCGCCGACCTTTCCGATTTGCTGGCCCAGGTCGCGCAACGCGATCGTGAGGCGTTTCGCGCGCTTTATCGCGCCGTCGCGCCGAAACTTATGGGTGTGGTCTCCCGTATCCTCACACGTGGAGACATGGCGTCGGAGGTATTGCAGGAGTCCTTCGTGAGGATTTGGGACAAAGCGGGCGAGTTCGATGCCGCCAGAGGCTCGCCAATGGCGTGGATGGCGACGATTGCGCGCAACCGCGCGCTCGATGAAGTCCGCCGGGTGCGCCCGACCTCGCTTGAGGACATGCCCGAGGGCTTTGAACCCGCCGCCGAGACGGAGGACCCGCTTGCCTCGCGCGAGCGCTCCGAGCGCCTGGCCGCGCTCTTGCGTTGCCTCGGCCAGCTTGATCCGCAAAAGCGTGAGATCGTGATGCTCGCCTATTATCGCGGCGCCTCGCGCGAGGCGCTCGCCAAGCAGTTCAACGCGCCGACGCCCACGATCAAGACGTGGCTGCATCGTTCGCTCGCGCAGCTCCGGGGGTGCCTGGAGCCATGAGCGTGACCCCCGAAGACGACATGGCGGCCGCCGAATTCGCCCTCGGCACGCTGGATCCCGCGGAGCGGGCGACGATCGCCGCCCGGCGGGCGCGCGAACCTGAGCTCGACGCGGCGATCCGCGCCTGGGAGACCCGGCTGTCGCCGTTGGCGGAGAGCATCCCGGCGGCGACGGCGGCGCCAGACCTGCTGCCGCAGATCGAGGCGCGGCTGGACGCGGCGGCGTCCGGCAGCGGCGCCCAGCCGGTCGAGGCCTCCAATGTCGTTTCCCTCACCGCCAAATTGCGCCGCTGGCGCGCGGGTGCGGTGGCCGCTTCGGCGATCGCGGCGGCGCTGGCGATCGGCCTCGTCATCCGCGAGACCGGCGCGAGCCGCTCGCCGCACGAATTTGTCGCGGTGCTGCAAAAGAGCCCGGATTCGCCGGCCTTCATGGTGTCGGTGAACATCGACACGCGCGAGTTCGTGGTTCGCCCGGTGGCGGCCAGCGCCCCCGAAGGCAAGGCCTACGAACTCTGGATCATCCAGGACAAGCTCGGCGCGCCGAAGTCGCTCGGCGTGATCGACGCCGCCAGCCTGACCAGGTCGCCGAAACTGAGCGGCATCGATCCGGCCATCGTCGAGCAGGCGACCTACGCGGTCACCGTCGAAGCCCCTGGCGGCTCCCCGACGGGCAAGCCGACGAGCGCGCCCGTGTTTGTCGGCAAACTCATTCCCGTCGGCCCTTGATCCCGCGGGGAACGCGCGTACAGAAGGGCTTTAGCGCGGGTTGAAGGTTTCGCGATAGGATCGCGGCATCCCGTCAGAAGCTCCTGCCGCCCGGCGGGACGCGACGCGCCAGGGGCGGAACGTGCTGCAACGGCTGACTAGTGAATTTCTCTACGCGCGCGGCATGATCAGCGCGCTCAAGCGCACCGAGGCCGTCGCCCACGCCCGCACCGTCACGCTCGGCGACTATTTTGAGCGCTGGGCCGCAGCTTACGGCGACGCGGTGGCGCTTGAGAGCGCGTCGTCGTCACTCACCTACCGCCAGCTCGACGGCACCGCCAATCGCATTGCGCGATGGGCGGCGGGCCAAGGCTTGCGCAAGGGCGACTGCGTCGCGCTGTTTATGCGCAATCGGCCGGACTATGTCGCGATCTGGGCCGGTTTCGCCAAAGCCGGCATCGCGACGGCGCTGATCAACATCAATCTCAGCGGCAAGGCGCTGGCCTATTGCGTCGGCATCGTCGGCGCCAAGGCCGCCGTCGTTGACGAAGGCCTGAGCGCGGCCTGGGCGAGCGCGGCGCCGTTGTTGGCCCTCGAGCTGAAGACCTTCGCCTTTGGCGGCGCTGTCGGCAACGTGCCGCGGTTCGACGAGCAGATCGGCGCGCATTCGGCTGACGCCCTGACGCCAGCCGAGCGCCCGGCGCTGACGCTCGATGACCCCGCGCTTTACATCTACACGTCCGGCACCACGGGCATGCCGAAAGCGGCGCGCATCACCCATTCGCGCGCCCTGCGCATCATGGTCGGCTTCGCCGCAATGACGCGCGCGGGCCGGAGCGATCGCGTCTATTCCACCTTGCCGATGTACCACACCAATGGCGGCGTGATTGCGCCGGGCATCGCCTTTTGCGCGGGCGGCTCCTGCTTCATCCGAGAAAAGTTCTCCGCCACCGAATTCTGGCGCGAAGCCGCCGCGCAGCGATGCACGATCTTCGTCTATATCGGCGAACTCTGCCGCTATCTCCTGAATGCGCCGCCGACGTCCGAGGATCGCGGGCACGCGATACGGTTGTGCGTCGGCAATGGGCTGCGGCCCGACATCTTCTCCAGCTTCAAGACCCGCTTCGGCATCCACGACATCGTCGAATTCTATGCGGCGACCGAAGGCAATGTCGCGATGTTCAACCTCGATTCCCATCCCGGCGCGGTCGGCCGCGTGCCGGGCTGGGCGGCGCGGCGTTTTCCCGTGTGCATCGTCGGCTTCGACGTCGTGCAAAACGAAGTTAAGCGCGATAGCGCCGGGCGCTGCATCGTCTGCGGCCGCGGACGAGGTCGGCGAGATGATCGGCGAGATTTCGGACGATCCCAAGAAGCCGGCCGCGCGGTTCGACGGCTATGCCGACGGCAAAGCCACCGAATCGAAGATTTTGCGCGACGTGTTCAAGCCGGGGGACGCCTGGTTCCGCACCGGCGATCTGCTGAAGCGCGACGCCAACGGCTATTACTTCTTCGTCGACCGCATCGGCGATACGTTTCGCTGGAAAGGCGAGAACGTGTCGACCACCGAAGTCGCCGAGACCATCTCGCAATTCCCCGACGTGCATGAAGCGCATCGTCTATGGCGTCGCCGTGCCCGGGGCTGACGGGCGCGCCGGCATGGCGGCGCTGGTGGTCGAGGATCAAGCGAACGTTCGACCTCGTCGGACTGCGCGCCTATCTCGCGGAGAAACTGCCGCCTTACGCGCGGCCGTTGTTCCTGCGTTTTCGCCCCGCGCTCGAGATCACCGGCACGTTCAAGCAGAAGAAGGTCGAATTGGTCGAGGAAGGCTATGATCCCGGCCGCACGGCCGATCCCCTGTTCTTCGACGACCGCCGCTCGGCGGTCTATGTCGGATCGGCGCGGATTTTGCCCGGAGGCTCGCCGCGGGGGAATTCGCGGTTTGAGCGCGGCGCCTGTCTTCGATTGGGTCGCGGCGTCCGAGGCCGGACGTTTCGCCACGGCGTGGCGCGATCTTGCGGCGCGCGCCGAGCCGAACCCTTCGCCGATCCCGATTTTCTGCTGCCGGCGTTTCAATTCTTGCGCCGAAAGTCTCTGCGGTTCGTCGCGATCTGGAGCGACGCGCGGCGCGAGCAGCTGATCGGCTGTCGCGGCGATCAGGCCCGGAGTTTCGCCCGTCAGCCTGGCGCGGGTCTGGATGCACGAACTGGCCGCGCTGCCGGCGATCCTAGTTGATCGGGACCACGCCGGCGAAGTCGTCGCGGCGCTCAAGCTCGTGCGCGAAGGGCCGGGGCGTCCGGGCCTGCTTACTCCGGCGGTCGAGCGTGCCTCCGCGCTCGGGCGGGCGCTGACCGGACGCATCCGCCGAGGCGGCCGATCAGACGCAGCGCGCGGCCTTGGCTTGCGGCGCATGCCGCGGATTTCGGCGCCGCACTTGCCAGCCAAGCGGCGCAAGGAATGGGGCCGGCAGCGGCGGCGGCTGGAGGACGGCGGCAAGCTCGCTTTCGCGACGAGGCAGCGGCGACGCCCTCGAGGCCTTCCTGGCGCTCGAGGCCGCGGGCTGGAAGGGTCAACGGGGCACCGCGCTCAGCCAGAGCGCAGCAAGCGCGGCATTCGTCCGCGCCATGGTCGACGATTTCTTGGCGCACGAGCGCCATCGAGATCGCCACGCTGCGGCAGGGCGATGCGCTCATCGCTGGCGGCGTCGTGCTGCAAATCCGGACGACGCGGGTTTTATTGGAAGACGGCGTTTGACGAGGGCTATGCGGCGCTCTCGCCCGGCGTTCAGTTCACGCTCCAGCTTTCGAGCGCGCTGGAAAAAGCGCCCGGATCTAGATCTCATCAATTCCTGCGCAATCGCCGACCATCCGATGATCGACCGCCTCTGGCCCGACCGGCTTGACCTTGCCGATTTCGCGCTGCCGCTTGGCGCGCAGGCGAGTCTCGGCTTTCGCGTGGGCCGGCGGAGCCTTGAATGGCGCCGCGCCCTTAAGGCCGCCGCTAAGCGCCTGCTCAAGCGATAAAAAGCCTTACGGCTGCTTGGCGCTGTGTTTTGCCTCGGCCAGGCGCGCCGCCAAGGTCGCCGCGCGCGCCATGGTCAGGCGCGAGGCGCAGAAGCCGAAATTGGTCTCGCCGTCGTAGCCGCGGCAGATTTCGTCGCGGGAGCTAGCGAAGGTCTCTTCGTCAGCGGAAACGGCGTCGGAGTCCTTGCCTTTGTTCTGCTTCATCAGGCCCTTGAGCGCGGCGCTGAGCGCGTCGTCGGCATGTTTGCGCCTGGTGGCGATGTCCTTCTCGCTGCCCTTCAGGCTCGCGGCGTCGGGCCCCCACAGACCGCTCGGGCTAGCCTGGCAGGCAGCGGCCTGAAAAACGCAGGCGGAGTTCTGCTGCGGCACCAACACCGCCTTGTCGAGCACGTCGAATTCGATCGGGCAGGCGGGAAAGCCGATGGCGTAATGCTGCAGGCCGCCGACTTTGCCTATCGGCTTCAGCGACATCGGGGCGTCGCCGCGCACTTCGATGGTGCAGGGGGCGCCAGCGTCGGCGGTGGATTCGCCGCTGAGCACCAGCTTGTCGACCGCAATGGCGTCGCCGTTCTTGGACAGCAGCATGACGCCGTCCGTGCCGTTAAGCTTGAGCGGCTTGCCCAGCACCGAGTCGATTTTCACCGCTTCGGTCTTCGGTGCGGCCTTGGGTTTTGGCTTGGCCGGCGTGTCGCCGTCGGCGGGCGCGGGCGCTGCGGCCTGCCCGCCGGCGTCCGGAAGCGCCATTTGCGCCCGCGCGGACATGGGGACCAGAACGGCGACACAAGCCTGTTGCGAGGTACAGTAACGTCAGCGATCGGCGCATCCGGCTCCTTTAGTCCATCGCCGCCAAAAGGGAAATTCGAGAAAAATCCGGCCCCCTCGCGCCTTGCGGGCAAAAAACCCCGAACCTATATACGCCGCGTTGCCGGGCGTTGGGGCAGGTCTCCAAGGCTACGGCGAAACGTTCATCGAGGATCGGGACGCACTTCGCTCCGAGTTTTTTGGCTCGGATCGGCGCCCCTCCAGCGCGGCCGCTTCGGGACTGCGCGATCTGGCGAGATTAAGGGGTACGGATATGGCTAAAGTAATCGGCATTGACTTGGGCACCACGAATTCGTGCGTGGCCGTGATGGAAGGGGCGAGCCCCAAGGTCATTGAAAATTCCGAGGGCGCGCGCACGACGCCTTCGATCGTCGCGTTCACCGACGATGGCGAGCGTCTGGTCGGCCAGCCCGCCAAGCGCCAGAGCGTCACCAATCCGGAGCGCACGTTCTTCGCCATCAAGCGCCTGATCGGCCGTTCGTTCGAAGACCCGATGACCAAGAAGGACATGGGTCTGGTTCCCTACAAGATCACTCGCGCCCCCAACGGCGACGCCTGGGTTTCGGCCGACGGCAAGAACTATTCGCCCTCGCAGATTTCCGCGTTCACGCTGCAGAAGATGAAGGAAACCGCCGAGGCGCATCTGGGCGGCCCGGTCACGCAGGCCGTCATCACGGTCCCCGCCTATTTCAACGACGCCCAGCGTCAGGCCACCAAGGACGCCGGCAAGATCGCCGGCCTTGAGGTGCTGCGCATCATCAACGAGCCGACGGCGGCCGCGCTCGCCTATGGCATGGACAAGAAGAAGACCGGCGTCATCGCGGTCTACGACCTCGGCGGCGGCACCTTCGACGTGTCGATCCTCGAGATCGGCGACGGCGTGTTCGAGGTGAAGTCGACCAACGGCGACACCTTCCTCGGCGGCGAAGATTTCGACATGCGCCTGGTCGAGTACCTCGCGGCCGAGTTCAAGAAAGAGCAGGGCATTGACCTGACCAAGGACAAGCTCGCGCTGCAGCGGCTGAAAGAGGCGGCCGAAAAGGCCAAGATCGAGCTGTCGTCGCGCGACGCAGACCGACATCAACCTGCCCTACATCACCGCCGACGCTTCGGGTCCGAAGCATCTGACGCTGAAGCTGACGCGCGCCAAGTTCGAATCGCTGGTCGACGACCTGATCCAGCGCACCGTCGAGCCCTGCAAGAAGGCGCTCAAGGACGCCGGCCTGTCGGCCAGCCAGATCGACGAAGTCGTCCTGGTCGGCGGCATGACCCGCATGCCGAAGGTGCAGGAGGTCGTGAAGACGTTCTTCGGCAAAGAGCCCCATAAGGGCGTCAACCCGGACGAAGTCGTGGCCATCGGCGCCGCGGTGCAGGCCGGCGTGCTGCAGGGCGACGTCAAGGACGTGCTGCTGCTCGACGTGACCCCGCTCTCGCTCGGCATCGAGACGCTGGGCGGCGTGTTCACGCGCCTCATCGAGCGCAACACCACGATCCCGACCAAGAAGAGCCAGGTGTTCTCGACCGCCGAAGACAACCAGACCGCCGTGACCATCCGGGTGTTCCAGGGCGAGCGCGAAATGGCCGCCGACAACAAGGCGCTCGGCCAGTTCGACCTCGTCGGCATCCCGTCGGCGCCGCGCGGCGTGCCGCAGATCGAAGTGACCTTCGACATCGACGCCAACGGCATCGTCAACGTCACCGCCAAGGACAAGGCGACCAACAAAGAGCAGCAGATCCGCATCCAGGCGTCGGGCGGCTTGTCCGAGGCCGACATCAACAAGATGGTGAAGGACGCCGAGGCGCACGCCGCCGAAGACAAGAAGCGGCGCGAGCAGGTCGACGCCAAGAACCATGGCGAGTCGCTGCTGCATGACGGCCGAGAAGTCGCTGAAAGAGTACGGCGACAAGGCGTCGGACGCCGACAAGAGCGCGATCGAGGGCGCCATGGCGGCGCTGCGCACCGCGCTGCAAGGCGACGACGTCGAGGCGATCAAGGCCCGCACCAACGACCTGATGCAGGCGCAGATGAAGCTCGGCGAGGCGATGTACAAGGCCCAGCAGGCCAGCGCCGCCCAGAGCGACGCGGCGGCGGCCGGCGCCGCGCCGAAGGATGACGTCATCGACGCCGACTTCAAGGAAGTCGACGACGAGAAGAAGGCGTAACGGCGCCGACTTCTCCTTGCCCCTTCTCCCGCCCGGCGGGAGAAGGGCTTCTCGCGCACGTGTCGCGAGGTCCCGGTTGACCGCGGCCAATGCGGCGGTCATAGAAAATTCATAAAGAGCGGGGCGCGCTCAGTTTATCCCTAGAGCGGCGAAATCGCAGTGGCCAAGCGCGACTATTACGAAATCTCTCGGCGTCGCCAAGACCGCGACCGAAGCCGAATTGAAGTCGGCGTTCCGCAAAGCGGCGATGCAGTTTCATCCCGACCGCAATCCCGGCGACAAGACCGCCGAGGTCAAGTTCAAGGAAGTCAACGAGGCCTATCAGCATCTGGCCGATGGCCAGAAGCGCGCCGCCTACGACCGCTACGGCCATGCCGCCTTCGAGCAGGGCGGCGGCGGCTGGGGCGGCCGACGGCTTCAGCGGCATGTCCGACATTTTCGACGATCTGTTCGGCGACATCATGGGCCGGCGGACCGGCGCGTTCGAACGGCGGACGCGAGCGCGGCGCGGACCTGCGCTACAATCTCGAAATCACGCTGGAAGAGGCGTTCGGCGGCAAGGCCGCGACGCTGAAGATCCCGACGGCGGTCGCCTGCGAGGCCTGCGCCGGCACCGGCGCCAAGCCCGGCTCGAAGCCGGCGACCTGCCGCACCTGCGCGGGCCATGGCCGCGTCCGCGCGCAACAGGGCTTCTTCGCCGTCGAGCGCACCTGCCCGACCTGCAACGGCCGCGGCGAACTGATCGACAAGCCGTGCGAGAAATGCCTCGGCGCCGGCCGCGTGACGCGCGAGCGCAGCCTCTCGATCGACGTGCCGGCGCGGCGTCGAGGACGGCACGCGCATCCGGCTCGCCGGCGAGGGCGAAGCGGGGCTGCGCGGCGGCGGCTCCGGCGACCTCTACGTCTTCGTCTCGGTCAAGCCGCATCCGTTCTTCCAGCGCGACGGCGCCGATCTTTACTGCCGCGTGCCGATCTCGCTGGTGCAGGCGGCGCTCGGCGGCGAATTCCGCGCGCCTACGATCGACGGCACTGAGGCGACGGTGCGCATGCCCGAAGGCACGCAGTCCGGCAAGCAATTGAAGCTGAAGGGCAAAGGCATGCCGGTGCTTGCGCTCGCGCGACATCGGCGACCTCTACGTCCAGGCCATCGTCGAGACGCCGCAGAACCTGACGCGCCGCCAGCGCGAGCTGCTGGCCGAGTTCGAACGCGAGTCCTCGCAGAAGACGCATCCCGAGAGCGTCGGGCTTTTTCGCCAAGATGAAAGAATTTTTCGAGGGGCTGAGCTAAGCGCGATGCGACAGCCCGCGCCTCCGAAGCCGACCCTCGCCGACGGCGGCCGTTTCTTGCGCCAGTTGCTGAGCGATCCGCGCCGCGTCGGCGCGATCGCGCCCTCCGGCCCCGGCCTTGCGCGCGCCATGGCGGCGGCGGCGAAGACCGCCGAGGGCTGGGTGGTGGAGCTCGGACCTGGCACGGGATCGGTGACGTCGGCGCTGCTGGAGTTCGGGCATCGCCGTCCGAACGTCTGGCAGTCGTTGAATATGACGTCCAATTCTGCCGCCTGCTGCGCGAGCGATTTGCCGGCCTCCGCGTCATCCAGGGCGATGCGTTCAAGCTCAGCGACACGCTTGCGGACTTTCGCGGCCAGAAAATCGCCGCCGTCGTCTCGAGCCTGCCGCTGCTCAACGAGCCGCCGCCGGCGCGCGCGCGCGCTGCTCGACGAGGCGTTCGCGATGATGGGCGACGACGGCGTCTACGTGCAATTCACCTACGGCCTGAAGGCGCCGATCGCGCATCGCCGGCTTTGACGCGCGCCGACAGGCCGACGGTGCTGGCGCAATTTGCCGCCGGCGCATGTCTGGGTCTATCGGCGGCAGGGAGCCGCGGCGCATGAAAGCCGACCCTCGCCTGATCGTCGCGCTCGATGCGCCTGATGTCGCCACGGCCGCGCGATGGGTGGAAGCCCTCGGCGACAGAGTCGCTTTCTATAAGGTTGGCATGGAGCTGGTTTACGCTGGCGGGCTGCCGTTCGCGCAGGAGCTGATCAAAGCCGGCAAGCAAGTCTTCATCGACCTCAAGCTGCACGACATTCCCGAGACCGTGCAGCGCGCGACCGCGCAAATCGCCGGCCTCGGCGCGACCTTCCTCACGGTGCATGCTTATCCGCAGACGATGCGTGCGGCGCTCGCCGGAGCGGCCGGATCCAGCCTCGGCATTCTCGCCGTGAGCGTGCTGACCTCGTCCGACGATGCCGACCTGAAAGAGGCGGGCTATGCGCTCGGCGTCAAAGATCTCGTCGCCCGCCGGGCGCAGCAGGCCGCGGACATCGGCGTCGCCGGCCTCGTGTGCAGCGCGGTCGAGGCGGGCGCGATCAAGGCGCCTCGTCGGCGGGCGGTTGAAGCTGGTGACGCCCGGCATCCGGCCGGCGGATTCCGAGTCTCGGCGATCAAAAGCGCATCGCCACGCCCGGCGGCGCGTTGCGCTCCGGCGCCGATTATCTCGTCGTGGGAAGGCCGATCACGCGCGCGCCGGATTTGCGCGCGGCGGCGAGCGCGATTGTTGAGGAGATGGCGGGAGTCGGCTTAGAGCAGCGCTGGCCACGCCGCCTCGTCGCCGTCAAGCGCTGCGCGCTCTTACGCTTCGCTGCGGCCCCTGCGGGGTGACTGCGCCGATGCGGCGCGGCTTTGTCTCTCCATAGGCTTCGACGCACAAATCCGGCCCAAAGGGCCGGTTTGCCGCGTCGAAGCCTATGGTAGAAAAGGGCCTGAGGCGAGCGGAGGGGTCAAGCTTCGCGAAACGACGGGCGAAGCCCGCTTGAGCTTGACGCCGAGCACGGCTCAGGCACTCGCCGCGCTTCACCGCGCTGCTGATGTCAGCCGCCCCCTACCGCCGCCGCAGCCGAAACACCGCCTGCTCGCCCAGCAAATTCTGCAACGCCACGGCATTTCATTGCAGCGGACGCCCCGAGGACGGACAGCGCCGCGCCGAATTCGATCTTCGCGCCGATCTCGCGCACCAGCGCCACGAAATCGTCGATCGTGCAGAAATGGATGTTCGGCGTGTCGTACCAGGAATAGCTGAGGTTCTCCGTCACCGGCATGCGGCCGTGCGCGAGCAATTGCCAGCGCACCCGCCAATGGCCGAAATTCGGGAACCGAAACGATCGCGCGTTTGCCGACCCGCAGCATCTGCTCGAGAACGAAGCGCGGCCGCCGCGTCGCCTGCAGGGTCTGCGACAGGATGACGAATCGAAGGAATCGTCGGGATAGTCCACGAGGTCGGCGTCGGCGTCGCCCTGGATCACCGACAGCCCCTTGGCGACGCATTCGTTGACGCCCGACTGCGACAGCTCGATGCCGCGCCCGTCGACGGCGCGGGTGTCGCGCAGCAAGTCCGCAACAATTCGCCGTCGCCGCAGCCGACGTCGAGCACGCGCGCGCCGGTCTCGACGAGATCGGCGAGGTAGAGCAGATCGACGCGCGGCGCGGCGACCGGGCCGGTGACCGCCATTCTACGCGATCCCTCTGGCCCGCGCGGCGGCGTCGATGAAGCCGCGCGTGGTGGCGAGCAGGTCCGGTTCGTCGAGCAGGAAGGCGTCGTGGCCGCGGTCGGTGTCGACCTCGACGAACGAAACGCTGGCGCCGCCGCGCGTTGAGGGCGCGCACCAAAGCGCGGCGATCGCTGGTCGGGAACAGCCAATCCGACGTGAACGAGACGATGCAAAACCGCGTCTTCGAACCCTGGAACGCTTTGGCCAGCGAGCCGCCGTGATCGGCGGCGAGGTCGAAATAATCCATCGCCCGCGTCATGTAGAGATAGGAGTTCGGGTCGAACCGCTCGACGAAAATCTCGCCCTGATGGCGCAGATAGGATTCCACCTGGAAATCGGCGTCGAACGAGAAAGTGCGCTGCGCGCGGTTCTGCAGATTGCGGCCGAACTTTTTATGCAGCGCGCTGTCGGAGAGATAGGTGATGTGCGCGGCCATGCGCGCCACCGCCAGGCCTTTGGCCGGGCGCACGCCTTCCGCGAGATAGCGCCCGGCGCGCCAGTTCGGGTCGGCCATGATCGCCTGCCGGCCGACTTCGTGGAACGCGATGTTCTGCGAGGAGTGGCGCACGGCGGTGGCGATCGGCAGCGCCGAGAACACGCGGTCCTTATAGGCGGAGGCCCATTGCAGCACCTGCATGCCGCCCATCGAGCCGCCGGCCACGCAGAACAGGCTGTCGATGCCGAGCGCGTCGATCAGCATGGCCTGCGCCCGCACCATGTCGGCGATGGTGACGATCGGCAGCGTCAGCGCATAGGCCTCGCCGCGTCGCCGGATCGGTCGAAGCCGGTCCGGTGGTGCCCATGCAGCCGCCCAGCACATTGGCGCAGATGACGAAGAAGCGGTCCGTGTCGATCGGCTTGCCCGGGCCGACCATGGTCTCCCACCATCCGGCGCGGCCGGTGACGGGATGGCGGCTGGCGACATGCTGATCGCCGGTCAGGGCGTGGCAGACCAGCACGGCGTTGCTTTTGGCGGCGTTGAGCGCGCCATAGGTCTTATAGGCGATGTTGAACGGCGCGAGCACGACCCCGGCGTCCATCGGCAGCCCGCGGTCGGCGGCGAAGTGCAAGACTTCGCTGTGAGGTCGGTCGGCCTCAAACGCAGCAGCAGCCGCTTGGTCCACGGCGGGAGTCCCTGAGCTGCAAATCCATTTCGTTCTGTAATCCGAACATGCAGACTGTTATAACGAAAATCGTCGGCAGGGCAAGCCGCCATTCCCGGGAGATTCAGACGGCGTTGACTCTGTCATCCCGGCGTTAGCACCCTATTGACGCTGGGACTCAAAGGCGCGGGACTCTTCTCACCATTCGCGGTAGCTTGCTTTTGTCGACCGGCGAAGACGGCGACTTCTAAAGGCATCGACATGCGGAGCGACGCGGGCGGCGGAGAGCTGTCCGGACCCACAGGCGCGGGCGTAGCGCACGAATCCTCGCGGCGGAGCGGCCGCGCTGGATTTCGCGCCGCCCTCGCCCTGGGCCTGGCCTTGGGCCTGGTGGGGCTGGTCTCCTACCGCAGCCAGGAACGGCCGATGGCGCAGCTACCGAGCGCCCGCACCGCAAAAGTCCTGCTCCCCGTCGCAACGCCCAATCGCCCGGCCCTGTTCGCCGGCGCCGCCGCACAGCGGCTCGCCGCGGAGCAAGACCCCGGCAACGGCGAAAATCGCGATCTCTATGGCGTCGGCGACTTCGCGCAGCCGCAATCCGTGCTGCGGCTTGAGGCGCGCTGGCAGGTTTCGACGCCCGATAAGAGCAGCCTATTCGTCGACATCGCCGAAGCCGCGTCGCGGATGGACGCCTTCGTGGTCAAGCTCGCCCTGCCGCAAGTCATTCACGGCGATCGCGCCGACGTGGAATGGGCCGACGCCACCGTGGGCGACGCCTCCGGCAACCGCCAATGCGTTGCCTTCCGCCTGACCGGCGGCGGCGACAAGCGGCTGTCTGGGCTGCTGTGCCCAGGGCCGAACGCGACGATTTCCGAGGGCGATCTCGGCTGCCTGGTCGATCATCTGCGTCTTTCCGGCGACGGCGAAGCCGCGGGCTTCGATGAACTGCTGCGCGGTGGACCCGATGCGCGCGCTTGTCATGCGCAGGTTGGGTAGAGAGAGCGTCGCTCTCCGTCATTGCGAGCGAAGCGAAGCAATCTAGGGGCCGGAAACAACACGGCTTAAGGCCCCAAACTTCAACCGGACGGCTTAGGCGCGGTGAGGCCTCAGGCCAGCCACGCCGCCCCGTCGCCGTCAAGCCGCTGCGCGGCTCCTCCACTTCGTTACGGCCGCTGCGCGGTGACTGCGCGGATGCGGCGCGGCGTTGTCTCTCCATAGGCTTCGACGCCGCAAACCGGCCTTCCAGGCCGGTTTTGTGCGTCGAAGCCTATGGTAGAAAGGAGCCTGAGGCGTGGCAGAACTGGCGAGACGCTGGGAGCGCGCCTACACTCGAAACCATTGCTCAAGGGGAGAAACGCGCGACATGGCCGCAATCGCATTTCTTGGCCTCGGCAACATGGGCGCCCCGATGGCGGCCAACCTCGTCAAGGCGGGCCATTCCGTCTTCGGCTACGACGTCTCCGAGGCTGCACGGGCGCGCGCCGCCGCTGGTGAGGTGACGCTCGCCCCTGGCGGGGTCGACGCCGTCAGGGGCGCCGATATCGTCGTCACCATGCTGCAGACCGGCGCGCAGGTGCTGGCCTGCTGGGACGAAATCTTGCCCGCGGCGTCGAAAAACGCGCTCTTCATCGACGCCTCGACCGTCGACGTCGCCAGCGCGCGCGCCGCGCACGCCAAAGCGGAGAAATACGGCCTCGCGGCGCTCGATGCCCCAGTCTCGGGCGGCGTTGGCGGCGCGGCGGCGGCGACGCTGACTTTCATGGTCGGCGGCGAACCCGAAGCCTTCGCGCGCGGAAAGCCGGTGCTGGAAGCCATGGGCAAGCGGATCGTTCATTGCGGCGCGGCCGGCGCCGGGCAGGCGGCGAAGATCTGCAACAACATGATCCTTGGCGCGACCATGATCGCCACCGCTGAGGCCTTCACCCTGGCGGAAAAGCTCGGCCTCAGCGCGCAGGCTTTGTTCGACGTCGCATCCAACGCCTCAGGGCAATCCTGGTCGCTGACCTCCTATTGCCCGGCGCCCGGTTTGGTGCCGTCCTCGCCCGCCAATCGCGACTATGCGCCCGGCTTCGCCGCGGCGTTGATGCTGAAGGATCTCCGCCTGTCGCAACAGGCGGCCGCCGATGTCGGCGCGACAACGCCTATGGGTGCGCTGGCGGCGCAGCTTTATGCGCTGTTCGCAGCGGAGGGGCACGCGGGTGAGGATTTTTCGGCGATTATCAGGTTTTTGCGGGGAGTGGCGTAGGGGCCCGCGTCTCCCTCCCGAATCCCCCTTCTTACCAGACCGTAAATTCCCGGCACGACGGCCAACTCGCCGCCAACACATTCCAGGGAGTTTCCGATGACCTCTTTCAAGAAGACCTTCGTCACCTCCGCTCTCGCGCTCGGCGCGCTGGCGACCGCGACGCTCACCACCGTCGCTCCGGCGGAGGCCTATTACTACGGTCATCCCGGCTGGGGTGGTGGTTGCGGCGGCTGGGGCTGCGGCGGTGGCTGGGGTCCGGGCATTGCTCTGGGCGTCGCGGGTCTCGCGGCCGGCGCGATCATCGCTTCGCAGGCGCAGCCGGCTCCCGGCTGCTGGGTTCGCCGCCCGGTTTACAACGTCTGGGGCCACTTCGCTGGCTACCGCAGTTTCTATGTTTGCTGAGCGATTTCGCTAAGCGCCACAAAGGCTTCGTCGCGGGCGCGACCCCCCTTCCCGCCCCGCGATCTGCCTGCCGCCGGACGCCTTCCCCCAAAGGCTGTCCGGCGGTTTTTTGTTTGGAGCTACGGCGAAACAAAAATACACTGAAGACTTGACATTTTTCAGAAAGTGGTCTAGTCTCTGCGTAGAGACTGAAAACGGCTCCTTGCCGGACGCAGAAAACACCGGAGATAAAAAAATCGTCGGATTAAGCGTTAAGCCGCTGATATCGTTAGCCGGCGCCGCTTCGTTAAGCGTTCTAGGATTTGGCAAGCCACTGTAATCGTTGAAATAGCTACGCTTTCATTACGCGTCACCAGCGCCCATTTCGGCGCTTAACAAGCGGCGTTGCGCTAGGGGCGCGACAGTCGCCGCGCTTCGGCGAGCGCATCGTCGGCGCTGCCTTCGCTCACGACGCCAAGTAGCCGCCGCCCGTCGCTCCAAACGGCCGACGCCGTTCCCGCCTGCACTTCGGCCACGGGCGCGAAGGCCGCGACGCCATCGCCCTCGCCGACTAGCACGCCAAAGCGGCGTCCGTCGGCCGCGTTGAGCGCGAACCGCGCCGGCGCCGGATCGGCGGGAACGGCCCAGGCCGACGTCATAACCGCGCTCAGAGACAGCGAAGCTTCGATCCGTCCGTCTGTCGGCGGCTTCAGGTCGGCGCCGCGATAGGCCTGCCAGGCGCGGACCGCCTCGTCGCGAAACGCCTCCGTCCGGCTCGGCCGCCACGTCGCGCTCGCCGTCAGGATCAGCGCCCCCAGCGCGACCGCGCCGACCAGCTTCGCGCAACCGCTGACCCCTGCGCCCGGCACCGGGAGGGACGCGAGGGTCGCCTCCCGGTTCGGGAATCGCGTCACGTTGCTCGCGGTCTTGGCGTCTACCGCGCGATTGGCGTTGGCGGCGGCGCGCGCCGCGACGGGCGTGTCCCCGGTGGTCCGCCGCGTCGCGAACCCTTTGCGGATCGCGATGTTCTGCTTGCGCCACACCTCGATCTGCCGTTTCAGCTCGGGGTCGGCGGCGAGCCGGCGCTCGAAGTCCGCACCCGCCTTCGGCTTTAAGCAGCCGTCGACAAAGGCGAGCGCCTCGGCGATGTCCTCGCTGCGTCTCATTTCACCAGCCGCAAATGCGGCGTGCGCCGAAAGGCGGGTGCGCCCTCGCCGGCCAGGGAATGCATCAAGCGCTCGCGCGCGTCGCGCAGCCGATCGACCATCTGCGGCAGCGAGATGTCGAGGATAAGCGCGCCTTCGTCGTGCGCGAATCCGGCCAGCACCACCAGCAGCAACGCCTCGCGAAGCTCGAGGGGCAACCGGCGGACGTTGCGGGCGGTGGTGTTGTCCTGCCGCGCCGGCTGGACGTGAATCTCGGCGCGCGGGCGTTCGCGCTCGTCCCGCTCGGGCCGCCGCACATGCCGCCGGTGCAATGCGATAAACTCGTGGAACATGCGCGCTTTGGGCGACAGCGGTCCGCCGCCGGGCCACGCCAGCCGGGCGAACGTCGCCTGCCGCGCTAAGCGCGACGCCATCGCCACGCCGTACGCATCGTCATCCTCGACCACCAACGCTTGAGCAAAAGCGCGGAGTCCTCCGAGATCATCCGACCAGTCCTGGCTGGTGCGCACGTGTCGAGCCTGTAACGTTTCTTTATCCTTAATGATTTGTAAACCGAATGGCTCTGGAGTTAAAGCTTTTGCTGTTGGACCTGCGTCGCGCTTGGCTTGAGGGCGGCCGGTCCAACGGCTAAGGAACGCTCAAAAGGACGGCGCGATGAACAAGCGGGATGAATTGGCGGGTGTGGCTATGGCGATCAAGCAGGGGCCCATGGCTGGCCTCAAAGGCATTGTGTTCGGCGTCGCCAACAATCGTTCGATCGCCTGGGGCATCGCCCGCGCCGCCCATGCCGCCGGCGCCGAGATCGCCATGACCTTCCAGGGCGAGGCGCTGGAAAAGCGCGTCCGCCCGCTCGCGGAGGAACTCAACGCCCCGGTGCTCGGCCATTGCGACGTCACCGACGGCGCAACGATCGACGCGGTGTTCGCACAGGCCAAAGCGCTATGGGGCAAAGTCGACTTCATCGTCCATTGCATCGCCTTCAGCGACAAGGACGAATTGACCGGCCGCTACATCGAGACCACCGAGGCCAACTTCACCAAGTCGCTGGCGATCTCCTGCTACTCGTTCACCGCTCTGGCGCAGCGCGCGGAAAAGCTGATGCCCGACGGCGGCGCGATGCTGACGCTCACCTACTACGGCGCCGAGAAATGGATGCCGCATTATAATGTCATGGGCGTCGCCAAGGCCGCGCTGGAGGCGAGCGTTCGCTACCTCGCCGCCGATCTCGGCGAAAAGGGCATCCGCGTGAACGCCATTTCCGCGGGTCCGATCAAGACGTTGGCGGCCTCTGGCATCGGCGACTTCCGCTACATCCTGCGCTGGAACGAATACAACGCGCCGCTGCGGCGGACGGTGACCATCGAGGAAGTCGGCGAGAGCGCGGTCTACCTGCTGTCCCCGATGTCGCGCGGCGTCACCGGCGAAATCCTGCATGTCGACGCCGGCTATCACGTCGTCGGCATGAAGAATCCCGCGGCGCCCGACATCAGCGTCGTGAAGGAGTAGCGCGGCCCGCGGCGAAGATGCGCGTCAGCGCGAAGGCCGCCAGCCCGAGGTGCAGGACGGCATTCTGCGCGAACAGCGCGCTCGGCCCGAACGCCCGCATCAGCGTTGAGGCGAGCGTCGGCGCCAGGATCGCCCCCACGCAGTAGACGAACAGCAGCCCCGCGGCGACCAGCACCATGTCTTTGGTTTCCGCGTGATCGCTCGCGTGGGCCGTCGCCAACGTATATAGCGTGTACGTCGTCAGTCCGACCGCGAAGCCGCTGGCGATCAGGGCGCCGTCCCGCGGATGCACGGCGGCCAGCGCCAGTTCGACCATAGCGCCGACCGTCATCATCGCGACGATCATGTAACGGCGATCGAACCGGTCCGACAGCAGCCCCACCGGCAGCACGCCGAGCGCCGAGCCCAGCACAATTGACGAGGTGAACAGGGGCACGGCGCTGGGGGGCACGCCGATGCGCAAGGCGTAAATGCCGCCAAGCGAAGAGGCCGCGCCGTTCGCCGCGCCGGCGACGAAGGACGCCGCCGCGCCGATCGGCGACAGCCGCAACAGCCAGAACACTTTGAGCCGCACCGTCGAGGGCGGCGCGGGCGCTTCGGCGTTGGTCATCGCCAGCGGCGCTATGCCGAGTCCCACCAGCGACGAGCCGATGGCGAAGGGGGCGAAGCTTTTCAGGTCGAGGACGCTCAGCATCAGCTGGCCGCCGGTCGAAGCGACGAAATTGACGATCTGGTAGACGCCATAGGCGGCGCCGCGGTTGGTGTTGTCCGCCTTGGCGTTGATCCAGGCTTCGATGATCGAATAGACGCCGGAGAAGATGAAGCCGAGCACGATGCGGCAAGCGAACCAGGGCGCGGGCGAAATCCACACTGGCATGAGATTGATCGCGCCCACGCCCAGCGAAACGAAGGCGGCGAAGGCGCGGACGTGCCCGGCGCGGCGGATGATCGCCGGGGTGAGCAGCGTGCCCGCCCACATCCCGACATAATACGACGAGCCAAGCAGCCCGATGGTCAGATCGCCGAATCCGTCGAGGTCGGCGCGAATGGGCACCAACAGATTGACCAGACTGCCGCCCGCAATGAGCAGCAGCACGGACGCAAGCAGCGCGGCGATGTCAGGAAAGTTCTTCAAGGCGAGAGTACGAATCAGGGGCGCGGCCTATTTGGCACGGCCCGCCCCGGCGCGGCTAAAATATTGGCGCCATGGCGAGATCTGCCCTCGGGCCGGCCGGGCGGGCGCCCGCAAAAGAATCGCCATCGCGCGGAACCTCCTATATAGAGCCCGCCTTCGTGCCGGGCGACGCCGTAAAACGCCGCCCAGGCGCGATTGGCTCCAGAGGGCTTATTCCGTGACGACGAAGCGTTGGACTCCTGAGTCTTGGCGAGGAAAAGCGGTCGCGCAAGCGCCGGTGTTTCCGGACGCCGCTGCGCTTCAGGAGGCCGAACGCACCCTGGCCGGCTATCCGCCGCTGGTGTTCGCCGGCGAGGCGCGCAAGCTGAAGAAGGCGCTGGGTCAGGCCGTCGCCGGCCGCGCCTTCCTGCTGCAGGGCGGCGACTGCGCCGAGAGCTTCGCCGAGCATTCCGCCGACAACATCCGCGATTTCTTCCGCGTCTTCCTGCAGATGGCGGTGGTGATGACATTCGCCGCAGCCTCGCCGATCATCAAGGTCGGCCGTATCGCCGGTCAGTTCGCCAAGCCACGTTCCTCGCCCGACGAGACTGTCGACGGGGTGACGCTGCCCGCGTACCGCGGCGACATCGTCAACGATATCGGCTTCACCGCGGCTTCGCGCGTCCCCGATCCGCGCCGGCAATTGGAAGCCTATCGCCAATCCGCGGCGACGCTGAACTTGCTGCGCGCCTTCGCCGGTGGCGGCTACGCCAACCTCGAGAATGCGCACCGCTGGATGCTGGGCTTCGTCAACGACAGCCCACTTTCCGGGCGCTACCAGGAACTGGCGGACCGCATTTCCGAGACGCTCGCCTTCATGCGCGCGATCGGCCTCGATCCGGAATCGCACCAGGAACTGCGCGCGACCGATTTCTACACCGCCCACGAGGCGCTGCTGCTTGGTTACGAACAGGCGATGACGCGACGCGATTCCACCTCAGGCGACTATTACGCGACTTCAGGCCACTTCGTCTGGATCGGCGATCGCACGCGCCAGCTCGACGGCGCCCATGTCGAATATTGCCGCGGCGTAAAGAACCCGATCGGTCTGAAATGCGGTCCGTCGCTGACGCCCGACGATCTGGTTCGGTTGATCGACATTCTCAATCCCGAAGACGAAGCGGGCCGGCTGACGCTGATTGCGCGCTTCGGCCACGACAAGATCGCGGCCTCGTTGCCGCCACTGCTGCGCGCCGTTCAGCGCGCCGGGCGGCAAGTGTTGTGGGTTTGCGATCCGATGCACGGCAATACGATCAAGACCGCAAACGGCTTCAAGACCCGGCCGACCGAGCGGATCGTCTCGGAGATCCGTTCGTTCTTCGACATCTGCAAGGCCGAAGGCGCCTACGCCGGCGGCATTCATTTGGAGATGACGGGAAAGAACGTCACCGAATGCACCGGCGGCGCGCGCGAGCTTTCCGAAGCGGATTTGCATGACCGCTACCACACCTATTGCGATCCGCGCCTGAACGCCGAACAGGCGATTGAAGTCGCCTTTTTGGTCGCGGAGCTCCTGAAAGGCCAAAGGTCTCCTTCGGTGTTGTTGGGCGCCGCCGCGGAGTAATTCTTGGCCCGTGTTGTCGGACTATTTACTAAACTGCGACTGAACGTCGGCCTTACCTGCGTAAGGCCGATATTCTAGCGTCGCGGTAACATCCTCTCAATAAAAACCCGCAAGGGTTCCTCGCGGGTGGCGTTCTAGGGACGTCATAGCGGCGAAGCGAGGGCGTCCGTCATGAAGTATTTCACGATCGACTTTATCAAGAACGAATCCGGCGCGACGGCGATCGAATACGCCCTTATCGCCAGCCTGATCGCCGTCTTCCTCGTCGCGGCTTTGGCGAGCTTGGGCGGGCGCATCAGCGGCGTGTTCAGCGAAGTCTCTGCGTCCACCAAGTAACGCGACTAAGGCCCGGACAGGCCGCTCTTCCCTTAGCCCTGCGCGAGCGAAGCCTGACGCGGGCCATTGCCGCGCCGCGCCAGGCGGGCCTCAGAGAAATTGCCTTTGGCAAGTCCGCGCCGCCGGTCTAAAGCGCGGACTATGTCCGCCTCTTCCGGTTCCTTCGTTCTTGCGCTCGCACAGATCCCCTCGATCGTCGGGGATATCGCGGGCAACGCGCGCCGGCTGGAAGCTGCGCGGCGCGAAGCGGCGTCCTTCGGCGCAGATTTGTTGCTGGCGCCCGAGCTTTTCCTAAGCGGCTATCCGCCCGAGGATCTCGTCCTCAAGCCGGCGTTTCAGGAGGCGTGCCGCGCCGCCTTGATGACGCTGGCGAAATCGACCGCGGACGGCGGCCCGGCGATGCTCGTCGGCCTGCCCTGGGTTGAAGACGGGGCGCTGCATAACGCGGCGGCGCTGCTGGCGAACGGCAAGATCGAAGCGCTTCGCTTCAAGGTCGATTTGCCCAATTACGGCGTGTTCGACGAAAAGCGCGTCTTCCGGCCCGGCCCGTCGCCGGGCCCGCTCGTCTATCGCGGCATCAAGATCGGCGTGCCGATCTGCGAGGACATCTGGGGTCCGGATCCCGTCGAGTGCATTCACGAGACCGGCGGCCAAATGCTGCTCGTGCCAAACGCCTCGCCCTACGAGCGCGGCAAGCTCGCCATTCGCGAGAACGTTGCGGTCGCCCGCGTCGTCGAGAGCGGCCTGCCGCTGGTCTATCTCAACAGCGTCGGCGGCCAGGACGAGATCGTCTTCGACGGCGCTTCGTTTGGGTTAAACGCGGATCGATCGCTGGCCTTCCAGTTGCCGGCGTTCGAATCCTGCGTCGCCCGGACCGTGTGGCAGAAGAGCGCCGGCGGCTGGCGCTGCGTCGAAGGGCCGAAGGCGAACGTGCTCGCCGGCATCGAGGCCGACTACGCCGCCTGCGTTCTCGGGCTTCGGGATTATGTCGAAAACAATGGCTTTCCCGGCGTCGTGCTCGGACTGTCAGGCGGCGTCGACTCGGCGCTATGCGCCGCCATGGCCGCCGATGCGTTGGGTCCGGAGCGCGTCCGCGCGGTCATGCTTCCCTACCGCTACACGTCGGCAGAGTCCCTGCGCGACGCCAAAGACTGTGCCGACGCGCTCGGAATTTCCTACGAAATCGCCCCGATCGGCGAGCCGGTGGAAGCGTTCGAGCGGACGCTGGCGCCACTGTTCAAGGGCGCCGCGCGCGATCTGACCGAGGAGAATATTCAGAGCCGCGCCCGTGGCCTGATTTTGATGGCGATCTCCAACAAGTTCGGCTCGATGGTGCTGACCACCGGCAACAAGTCGGAGATGTCGGTCGGCTACGCCACGCTTTATGGCGACATGAACGGCGGCTTCAATCCGATCAAGGACGTCTACAAGACGGAAGTGTTCCGGCTCTCCGCGCTGCGCAACCGCTGGCGTCCGCCAGGGGCGAAAGGTCCCGCGGGCGTTGTCATACCGGAATCGATTCTCACCAAGGCGCCCTCCGCGGAGCTCCGCGAGAATCAAAAAGATCAGGACTCGCTGCCGCCGTACGACATCCTCGACGGCATTCTCGAGCGCCTCGTGGAAAAAGAGATGCGTGTGGCCGACGTTGTTGCCGACGGCTATGACGTCGACACCGTCAAGAGAGTCGAGCGCATGCTCTATCTCGCGGAATACAAGCGCAGGCAGTCCGCGCCAGGCGTGAAGGTCGGCGCGAAAAATTTCGGCCGCGACCGGCGCTATCCCATCGTGAATCGATTTCGCGACGCCGGCGCCGTCGCGCCCGTCGATGCGCCGACGCCAAAGGCGGCGCTGGCGATGGGAGAGCGGTTCGAGGAATAGCGGGACAGCGCGTCGCCGAACCTTAAGCGGTTCGGGCCGCCTTCCCCAGGAACGGCGCCATGCCTTCGCGCGCGAGCTCGTCAGCGCGCTCGTTCATGGCGTGGCCGGCGTGGCCTTTGACCCAGCGCCAATCGATCTTCTGTTGAAGAGCCGCGGCTTCGAGCCGCCGCCAGAGATCTTCATTCTTCACCGGCTTCTTGTCCGCGGTGCGCCAACCGTTGCGCTTCCAGCCAGCGAGCCATTGCGTGATGCCGTTGCGCAGATACTGAGAATCGGTGTGCAGCTCCACTTCGGACGGTCGCTTCAAGGCTTCGAGCGCGGAAATCGCGGCGGTCAATTCCATGCGGTTGTTGGTCGTGTGCGGCTCGCCGCCGTTCAGCTCCCGCATATGCCCGTCGGACGTCAGGATTGCGCCCCAGCCGCCGGGACCGGGATTCCCCGAGCAAGCGCCGTCGGTGTAGATCACGATCTTCGTCAAGACGCGTAGCCGTAGTCGGCGGCGTCTTTGACATGCGCGTGAAAGCGCATTTTCATCAAATATTCGCGCGGGTCTTTTGGAGTCACCTTCGCGCCGGCGGGCACGTTTAGCCAATCGACGAGACGGGTCAGCATGAAACGGAGCGCCGATCCGCGTGCGAGGACCGGCAGCGCCGTGACCTCATCAGGCTCAAGCTCGCGCACGCGCCGGTAGCCCGCGATCATCGCCCGGCCCTTCGAGACATTGAAGCTGGCGTCCGGCTCAAAACACCAGGAATTGAGGCAGACCGCGAGGTCGTAGGCGAGAAAATCCGAACAGGCGAAATAGAAATCGATCAGGCCGGAGAGACGGTCGCCAAGGAAGAACACGTTGTCCGGAAAAAGATCGGCGTGGATGATGCCGCTCGGCAGGTCTTTTGGCCAAAGCTTTTGCATCGCCTTCAACTCGGCGCCCGCCTCGCCGGGGAGCCCCGGGGACACCTCGTTGGCGCGGGCTTTCGCCGCGGCGAACAGCACTGGCCAGCCTTGCACGGAAAGCGCGTTCTCACGGCGGCCGGGAAAGCTGAGCCCGGCGATGTGCATTTTCGCGAGGGCCTCACCGAGCTGGCCGCAATGGATGACGCTCGGCCGCTTGATCCAGAGACCGTCGAGAAACGTGACGATCGCAGCGGGCCGTCCGGCCAGACTCCCGAGAGCCTCGCCGTTCTTGTCGCGCACCGGCAGCGGACAGTTCACGCCGCGCTGCGCCAAATGCTCCATCAGGTCGACGAAGAACGGCAGCTCGTCCGCCTTCACGCGTTTTTCGTAGAGCGTGAGGATGTGCTGGCCGGTCTCGGTGCGCAGCAGAAAGTTCGAGTTCTCGACGCCCTCGGCGATTCCCTTGAACGCCAGCACGGCGCCGAGGTTGTAACCCTTGAGAAAACCCGCAAGGGCCTCGTCGCTGACTTCCGTGTAGACGGCCATTCTCGTCCTGGCGCCGGACCTCGCCTGTCGGCCAGCCAAGCGCTGGTAGGGGGCGTAAGGCGCGCCGTCAACGCGTCAGGTTTGGCGGCCGCCTCCCGTCGCCCAATCGAACGCCTGCTCAAGGCGATCGTTGCCCCAAAACACTTCGCGGTCTTCGGTGACGACGCAAGGCGCGCCAGGCAAACCGATGGCTTGCGCGTCGGCGGACTCCCGTTTCAGACGGTCTTTGTTGACCTCCGACAGCGCGTTTGCGAGCGTCGCTTCGATCGAAAGCCCTAGGTTGGCGATGATCGCGCCGATCGCCGAGCGCTCGGCGATCGGCTGCCCCTGGCCAAACTCGGCGCGATAGACCGCCTGCGTGAAACGCACGCGGAGGTCCCCATCGAGCGCGAGCGCGACCCGCGCCGCCAGGACAGAATTTTGCGGAAACGGCTCGGGACGCCGCAGCGGCAATCCGAGCGCTTCACATGTGCGCGTCAGGTCGCGCCACATGTACTTGCCCTTGACGGGAAAAAGATTGAACGGCGAATCACGCCAGCCCTGGCTCGCGAAAATCGGTCCGAGCAGGAAGGGGCGCCATGTCAGGTCCACGCCGCGCTCCTGCGCCAGCACGCCGATGCGCATGGCCGCGGGGTAAGAATACGTGCTGCTGAAGTCGTACCAAAAATCAGCTTTGGCGATCCCCATGCGGCCTCCATTCCTACGAGGATGGAGTCTATCCGACAGGCCCGCTCAAAAAGAAAGCGCCGCTTCCATCCCGCGGGATCGAAGCGGCGCAATATTCTTCCGCACTGTCTCGCCCGTTCCCCACGGGCAAGACAATCCGCTCAAATTATTGAGCGGGCGTCATGGCCGGGGTCGGGGTAGCCTTCGGCTTCATGGTCTTCTTGTGGTGGGTGGTCTTCTTGTGCGTCGTGTGCTTCTTCATCTTCGGCGTGCTGGTCGCCATCGGCGCCGGAGCGGCAGCGGCGGGGGTCGCGTCAGCAGCCGGGGCGGCCTGCGCGAACACGGCGACCGGCGCCAAGATCAGGGCGGCGCCGAGGGCGAGGGCAGAAATAGACTTCAACATTGTTCAAACTCCACGTCGGCCACGATGGCCTGGATTGGGCGAGCGGACCATGCTCCGTCCAAGATGAATCGCAAATGAACGCAAATTTCGGGTCCCTGCGACGTTTTATCACTTCGCCTTGACAGTTTTTGCCGGCGCAGCGCACA
Organism: uncultured Pseudomonadota bacterium; assembly: GCA_963730695.1. Lineage (GTDB taxonomy): Bacteria > Pseudomonadota > Alphaproteobacteria > Rhizobiales > Beijerinckiaceae > Roseiarcus. The sequence continues at coordinate 121,712 of CAVSSV010000049.1, read as the reverse complement.
AGCCCGCGGCTCGTCGAGCCTCTCTCAGGACGCGTTCCGCTACGTTTCGCCCATGTCGCACAATAGCTTCGGCCACCTTTTTCGCGTGACGACTTTTGGCGAAAGCCATGGGGCGGCGATCGGCTGCGTCGTCGACGGCTGCCCGCCGCTGATTCCACTAGAGGCGGCCGATATCCAGGCCGACCTTGACCGCCGTAAGCCGGGAACCTCGCGCTTTACGACGCAGCGGCGCGAAGCGGACGACGTGAAGATCCTATCCGGCGTCATGACCGACGAAACCGGCCAACAGGTGACGACCGGCGCGCCGATTGCGCTGTTGATCGAAAACACCGATCAGCGGTCGAAGGATTACTCCGACATCAAGGACAAGTACCGCCCCGGTCATGCCGACTATGTCTATGAGGCGAAATACGGCATCCGCGACTATCGCGGCGGCGGCCGCTCGAGCGCGCGCGAGACGGCGACGCGCGTGGCCGCCGGCGCGGTCGCGCGCAAGGTCGTGCCGCAGGTGCGCGTTCGCGGCGCACTGGTCGCCATGGGCAAGCTAAGCATCGACCGCGCCAACTGGGATTGGGAGGAGGTCGGCCGCAATCCCTTCTTCTGCCCGGACGCCAAGGCGGCGGCGCGTTTCGCCGATTATCTCGACGACGTTCGCAAGAGCGGCTCGAGCGTCGGCGCGGTGATCGAGATTGTCGCCGAGGGCGCCCCGGCCGGCTGGGGCGCGCCGATCTACGGCAAGCTCGATTCGGAATTGGCCTCGGCGCTGATGAGCATCAACGCGGTCAAGGGCGTCGAGATCGGCGACGGTTTCGCCTCTGCGGCGCTGACGGGGGAAGAGAACGCCGACGAGATGCGCACGGGCAATGACGGGCGGCCGTTGTTCCTGTCCAACCATGCCGGCGGCGTTTTGGGCGGCATCTCGACCGGCCAGACGATCGTGGCGCGGTTCGCCGTCAAGCCGACCTCCTCGATCCTGTCGCCGCGCCGCACGATCACGCGCTCAGGCGAGGAGACGGACATCGTCACCAAGGGGCGGCACGATCCGTGCGTCGGCATCAGGGCGGTGCCGGTCGGCGAAGCGATGGCGGCCTGCGTGCTGGCGGACGCGTTTTTGCGGCATCGCGGGCAGGTCGGGTAGGGTGGGCTTTGCAACGTTTCCCTGGCGGGAATCGAGCCGGTCGATGGGCGGTGCGGAACATCGTTTCGGCTTGGCCGTGCAGGCTTCTCTCAAAGGGCCAGACACCGAGAGAACCTTGTCTCACTTCCGCTCGTTCCAAAGGAACTAGGCCGCAAGCGCCTTTTTGATGGCTTCTGGCTCTTTCGCGATTACGCGGAGCAATGTTGCTGCTGGGCCGCTGATCGTGCGCTTCCCTTGCTCCCACTTGCGATAGCCTGACAGGCTCATGCCCATAAGCGGGGCCATCTGTGCTTGTGTCAGCTTCGCCTGTTTGCGGACTTCACGCGGATCAAGCGGTTCGTGAACGGTCGCCGGTCCCTCGCCTTTCGCATGAGACAGCGCCTCGCCAAGTGATTGTATTAGATCTTTTCCAAACCAAGTCATTTTCTTTTCCTTGCTGCCTTGATTGAATCGACGAGCGCGGAAGCGGCTCGCTTATCCTCTCGGGTCAGGTCGGCCTTTTCGTTTTTCGCATAGACCAGCAGCGCGTAAAGCGGGATCGAGTCATCAAGGAAATAGTAGATCACCCGTGCGCCGCCGTCGCTCGGTTGATCTGCAAATAGCCAGCCCAACCGCCCGTTCGACGTCTGCTTGACTCTCGGGGGTGTCGGAGTCACTGTGAACAAATCGGGAACATTAGGTGGGCAAGCCCCCCGCGAAACAGGCGCACCATGGGCGACGTCCTTACCTCTGCTTCTGAGGCTTTTGAAGCCGCAATCCTTCCGTTTGCGCCGATGCACGCCGGGCGGGCGCTTGAGGAGTTGCTCGGCGATCAGCGTCTGCACGCTTTGAAATTCTGCCGCCAAGCGTCGTTGGGACCTTACGTCGCAGATTTTTTCTGCGTCGCACACGGGGTGGTCCTCGACGCCGCGTCGCCGGTGGAGAGCCTCCATGAGGCGCGGCGTGAAGCCTGGCTGAAGAGGCGAGGCTATACAGTCCTCAAGGTCTGCGATTGGGCCGCGCTGGTGGAGCGCGAAATCGTTGGGGCCGCCATCGCCGCCGCCTGTGGCCTGTCATGGTGAGGCTGGCTTATCAGCGGGCGGAGCTGGGCCGCGATCCCCTTCCAAGGCCGCCTGGCAACCGCGCTTTTCCTTCCCAGAGACAACACGCTGACGAAGCCTCAGGCGGAGCCTTTGGCCTGCTCTCGCAGCGCACGTTGCATGAAATCGCTCCCGCCGCTCCCGCTGACGGCCCCGCCGCCTTCGCCTTTGCGCTGGCCCTGGCGGCGCGGGCGATGGCGGCGACGCGGGCGAGCGGGCTGATCGTCGCCGAGGACTTCGCCTTGCGCGAGCAGGGCGCGTTTTATGGACCGGGCTTCGCCGCCTATGGGCTCGATCTCGATCGCCTCGTCTTCGTGCGTGCGCCGAGCGCGCTGGCGCTGTTCGGCGCGATGGAGGAAGGCCTGCGCTCCGGCGCGCTGGCTTTCGCCCTTGGCGAAGTGTGGGACCTCAAACCCTACAGCCTGACGGTCTCCCGCCGTCTGCTGCTGGCCGCGCGCAAAGGCGGCACCCCCGCTTTGCTGGTGCAGGCAAGCGCCTATCGGCTGGCCGACAAGCTCTCCACCGCGGCCGAGACGCGAGTGGAGATCGCCGCCGCGCCGAGCCTTGCGCAAAACGCTGCCGGCGGCGGCCGTCCGCTTCCCGGCGCGCCCGCTTTTTCCGCCCGCATCGTGAAAGCGCGGCTCGGTCAGGGTCCGCCGGGCGCTTTGGATCCCGAACGCGTGTTTTCCCTCCATTGGCGCGGTCAAGACCATGACTTCTTCGCTCCCGATTCCGACCCGCCGTTTTCTCAGCCTCTGGCTGCCGCATCTGCCGACCGACCGCGCGCGAAAACGGCGACGCATCGGGCCGGCTGAGCCGCTGGTCTGCGTGGCGAAAGTCGCCAATGCGCAGCGGCTGGTCGATGTCGACGCTAATGCGATGAAGCTCGACCTTACGCCGGGCTTGAGTTTGGCCGACGCCAGGGCGCGTCAGCCAAAGCTCGTCGCCATCGACGCCGAACCGCAGGAAGAGGCCAAGCTGATGGCGCGCATCGCCGACGATTGCGCGCGCTTCACGCCGTTGGTCGCGCTGCAAGGCGCAGACGCGCTGATGCTCGATGTTTCCGGCGTCGCGCATTTGTTCGGCGGCGAACAGGGGCTGGTCGACGAGATCGAAGCGCGCTTCAAGCGGCAGGGCCTCTCTGTTCGCCAGGGGCTGGCCGACAATCCGGTCGCCGCTTTCGCGCTCGCCCGCTATGGCCGGATCGCGATTGCGCCCGCAGGCTTGTCCGGAAAACCGTTCGAAAAATGGTTCCATGACATGCCGATCGCGGCGCTCGGCGTCGCCGACAAAACCGCCGCCGACATGGCGCGCGCCGGCCTAAAGCGCATCGGCGACGTCGCGCTGCGGCCGCGCGCGCCGATCGCCGCGCGCTTCGGCTCTGAAGTGATCGAGCGGCTCGACGCTCTGCATGGCTTGGCGCGCGACGCCATTTCGCCGCGCTTTTCCGCGCCCGCCTTCATCGCCGAGCGGCGCTTCGCCAGCCCGTTGCAACGCGTCGAAGGCGTCGCGGCGGTTCTGGAAAAACTAGCGGACGATCTTGTCGTGCTGCTGCGGCGCCAGGCCCAGGGCGCGCGATCGTTGGAGCTGGCGCTGTTCCGGGTCGATGGCGACGTGCGCCGCATTCGCGTCGGCGCCGGCCGGCCAGTGAACGATCCCAAGGCGCTGGTCAGGCTATTCAAGGAAAAGCTGGCGGGCGGAGAGGAAGACGAACTCGACGCCGGCTTCGGCGTCGACATGATTCGCCTCGCCTGCCTTGCCGCCGAACCGCTGGAGCCGGCGCAGAGCGATTTCGACCAGGCGATCGACGTCGAGCGGGCGCGGGCGCTCAGCCAATTGCTGGATAATTTAAGCGCCCGCCTCGGCCCCAGCCGCGTGACGCGGCAGACTCCGCTCGATGCGCACCTTCCCGAACAGGCCGTCGCGGCGACGCCCGCGCTGCGTGGGGCCGAACCCTCGGCTATCTTCATCGCCGCGGAGATCGCGCCCAGCCGCCCCTTGCGGCTGTTCGAGCGTCCCGAGCCGATCGAGACCATCGCCGAAGTCCCGGATGGACCGCCGCTCAGCTTCAAATGGCGCCGCGTCACCCACAACGTCGCCGCCATCGAAGGCCCGGAACGCCTGAGCCCGCCATGGTGGCGCGATCAGGACAGGCCGACGCGCGATTATTTTCGCGCGGAAGATTTGGAAGGCCGCCGCTTCTGGCTCTTTCGCGAGGGGCTTTGGAGCGAAGCGGCGCGGCCGAAATGGTTTTTGCATGGGACGTTTGGGTGAGGCGTCGGGTTGATTTGTTGGGAGAAATATGTTCTCTTTATGTTCTCAAGCGTTTTGGTGGGCGTATGTCAAGCGAAGCAAGTTCCGCGCACCCCTTCTCCCCTTGCGGGAGAAGGTGGCGCCGCAGGGCGTTCATAAAAACGCCCGTCTATCGACGGGCTATGGCGCCGGATGAGGGGTTGCTTCCGCGAGACAAGAAGCTTGAGGATATCAATCCCAGTCGATGCAGCGCGCCCTCACCACCAAACTGGCGTCCAGTCGTACCGACCCCTCATCCGTCCTTCGGACCCCTTCTCCCGCAAGGGGAGAAGGGTTCTTCCGGCGAGATTTTTGCGGAAGAAAACGCGGATTCGTCGCTGCACGACTTCTCTCAGCTTCCATTCCTTTGTCGGCAAAGATTTTCCGCTGAGTTTCTCACCCCATGATCCGCGCCGTCCCACGCTACGCCGAGCTTGGCGCGGCGACGAATTTTTCGTTTTTGCGCGGGGCTTCGCATCCCGAAGAGCTGGTCGCCACGGCGGCCAATCTTGGGCTTGCCGCGATCGGCATCGCCGATCGCAACACGCTCGCCGGCGTCGTGCGTGGGCATGTTTACGCGCGCGAACACAAACAAGCCTTGGGCGACTTTCGCGTGCTGACGGGCGCAAGACTTTGTTTTGTCGACGACACGCCCGACCTCATCGTCTTCCCAGAAACGCGCGCGGCCTATGGGCGACTGTGCCGCTTGCTCACGTCAGGCAATCTGCGTGCGGCGAAGGGGTCCTGCGAACTCAGGCTCGAGGACGTCCTCGCGCATAGCGAAGGACTTCGGGTGATCGTCAGCGGCGAATCCTCCCACGGTCTGGAAGCCCTGCGCGAAGCTTGCGGCGCAAAGCTTTGGGTCGGCGCTGCGCTCGGTTACGGCGCCGCCATGCGCGGCGGCCTCGCCCAACGTCAGGCGCTCGCCAAAAGCCTCGACGCAAAACTCATTGCCAGCAACGACGTGCTCATGCATGTTCCCGAGCGGCGCGCGCTGGCCGACGTGCTCGCCTGCGTGCGCGAAAAAACCACGCTCGAATCCGCGGGACGGCTGACGCAGGCCAACGCCGAGCGCCATGTCAAAAGCGCGCGGGAAATGACGCGGCTATTCGCCGAGGCGCCTGAAGCCGTCGACGAGACGATCCGCTTCATCGAAGGCGTCGAATTCAGCCTCGACGAGCTCCGCTACGACTATCCCGAGGAGGTGCGGGAAGGCTTCGCCACGCCGCAGCAGGCGCTCGAAGCCTTTGTCGCCGAAGGCGCCAAGCGGCGTTATCCCGCCGGCGTTCCCGAGCGCGTGCAAAAAGCTCTCGCCTACGAATTGGGGTTGATCGGCACGCTCGACTACGCTCCCTATTTCCTCACCGTGCACGACATCGTGCGCTTCGCCCGCTCGCGCGGAATCCTCTGCCAGGGGCGCGGTTCGGCAGCCAATTCCTCGGTCTGCTTTTGCCTTGGCGTCACCGAGGTCGACCCGGCGCGTTTCGAACTGGTGTTCGAACGCTTCATCTCGCCCGAACGGAACGAGCCGCCCGACATCGACGTCGATTTCGAGCACGAGAAGCGCGAAGAGGTGATGCAATACATCTACAAGCGCTACGGCCGCCATCACGCCGGGCTCGCCGCCGCCGTGACCACGTATCGCGGCCGTTCCGCGATCCGCGAGACGGCCAAGGCGTTCGGCCTGTCCGAGGACATCATCGTCGCGCTGTCGGCGACGTCCTGGGGCCATGGCGACACGCCCATCGACAACGGCCGCGCCACGATGGCGGGGCTCGATCCCAGCGATCCGACCCTGGCGATGTGTCTGCAATGCGCCAGCGAACTCGTCGGCTTTCCCCGCCATCTGACGCAGCACAGCGGCGGGTTCGTCATCACCCGCAGCCGGCTTGACGAGGTGACGCCGGTGATGAACGCGGCGATGGAGGACCGCACGACGATCGAATGGGACAAAAGCGATCTTGACGCGCTCGGCCTCCTCAAGATCGACGTGCTGGCGCTCGGCATGCTGACGGCGTTGGGAAAAAGCTTCGCGTTGCTCGAAGCGCACTATGGGCGGGCGCTGACGCTCGCTTCGATCCCGGACGAGGAAGCTTGCGTCTACGCCATGATTCAGCGCGCCGACACGATCGGCGTGTTTCAGATCGAAAGCCGGGCGCAGATGTCGATGCTGCCGCGGCTGAAGCCGGATAAATTCTACGATCTCGTCATCGAAGTCGCGATCGTGCGCCCCGGGCCGATCCAGGGCGACATGGTGCATCCTTACCTGCGCCGGCGGCAAGGCCTTGAGCCGGTCGTCTATCCCTCCAAGGAGCTTGAAGAGGTGCTCGGCCGCACGCTGGGCGTGCCGCTGTTCCAGGAACAGGCGATGAAGATCGCCATTGTCGCCGCCGGTTTCACCCCGGCGGAGGCCGACCGCTTGCGCCGCGCCATGGCGACGTTCCGCCGCGTCGGCACGATCCAAACGTTTGAAGACAAAATGGTCCAGGGCATGGCCGCCAGGGGCTATGATCCGGAATTCGCCGCGCGCTGCTTCAAGCAGATCGAGGGCTTTGGCGAATACGGCTTTCCCGAGAGCCATGCCGCAAGCTTCGCCCTGCTGGTCTATGCCTCATGCTGGATGAAGTGTCGCTACCCCGATGTGTTTCTCGCGGCGATGGTCAATTCTCAGCCGCTTGGCTTTTACGCGCCCTCGCAGCTCGTGCGCGACGCGCGCGAGCACGGCGTCGACGTGCGCGAGGTCGACGTCAATCTGTCGGACTGGGACTGCACGCTGGAGGCCGGAGATTCCCCTCTCCCCGCAAGGCGGGGAGAGGGTCAGGGTGAGGGGCCGGGCGACTTGCACGATCCTTCGAGCGAACGGCGGGCGCTCCACCCACGCCACGCCGCCATGGCGCCGCACATCCAGGCGACGCACGCCGTGCGCATCGGCTTTCGTCAGATCATCGGCGCGAAAGAAGCCGACATGCAGCAAATGACGGCGCGGCGCGGCGCGGGCTACGATTCGGTGCGCGACGTCTGGCTGCGCGGCGGCTTGAGCTTGGCGGCGTTGGAGCGCCTCGCCGATGCCGACGCCTTTCGCTCGCTTGGCCTTGATCGGCGCGAAGCGCTGTGGGCCGTGCGCGGCCTCGGGCGGGTCGGCGATCAGGACGATCTGCCGCTGTTCGCGGCGGCGCAAAGGCCGGCGCAGGCGCTTGAGCCCGATGCGCATCTGCCGCCGATGCCGCTCGGCGCGCATGTCGTGGAAGACTACCGACGCCTGTCGCTGTCGCTGAAGGCGCATCCCGTCGCCTTCATGCGCAAGCGCCTGGAAGCCAAGCGCGTCACGCGCTCAGACGGCCTTGACGCGATCGTCTCCGGCACGCGCGTCACCGTCGCCGGCCTCGTGCTGGTGCGCCAGCGTCCCGGCACCGCCAAGGGCGTGATCTTCATGACGCTCGAGGACGAAGCCGGCGTCGCCAACGTCATCGTCTGGCCAAAGGCGTTCGAGCGTCTGCGCGCCATCGTGATCGGCGCGCGCTTCACCAGCGTCACCGGCAAGCTGCAGAACGAGTCCGGCGTCATCCATGTCATCGTCGAGCGGATGGAGGATTTGACGCCGATGCTCGGCCTGCTCGCCGTCGAAGGGCCCGACATCGACGCGCTCGCGCCGACCGACGAAGTGCGCCGTCCTCAGCAGACCATGGCGCAAAAGCGCCAAGGCAACCGCTTCGCCCAAGTGCAACTGTTCACGGATTCAAGAGGTTTGCAGCCGCCGGTCGAAGACCCGCGCGTGGTTAAGCGTGCGATGCCGGCAGGACGGAATTTTCACTGACCGTCGCGCCCAGCGTCCGCATCATCTTGGCCACGATCCGCCGCCAGCGCAGCCCCTCCAGGGCCGTGACTGCGGCGAGCCCGGAGGCCAGACCGATCCAGACGCCCAGCGCCTTAAGCGGCGTCAGGAAGCCCAGAACCAGGCCCAGTGGCGCGCCGATGCCCCAAAACCCGATCAGCGCCAGGATCAGTGGCACCCGAACGTCCTGCGCGCCGCGCAGCACGCTGGTGAGGATCACCTGCAAGCCGTCAAACAACTGGAACGCCGCCGCCACCCACAACAGCTGAAACCCCAGCGCGATCGCTTCGGCGGCGGCGGGCGATTGGAAATCGAAAAACAGGCCGAGCAACAGCGCCGGCTGCGCAATCATGAAAAGCGCCGAGCATAGGGCGAAGACGACGGTGAGCAGCACCGCCGCCGATCCCGCGCGCCGGACGCCGGAGGCGTCGCGCGCGCCCAAATTCTGCCCCACGCGCACCGAAGCCGCCTGGCCAAGGCCGAGCGGCACCGAGAACGCCAGCGACGCGATCTGCAACACCGCCGCATGCGCCTCGACCGAGGCCATTCCCAGGAACCCCATGACCATGTAGCTGCCGGCGAACATCCCGACCTCGGACAGCACCAGGAACCCGGAGGGCACGCCAAGCCGCAGCAGCTTCTTCAGCGTCGCCCAATCCCAGCGCGGCAGGCGAGAAAAAACGCCGTAGGAGGCGAGTTCGCGATCGAAGATCGCAAAACCCACCAGCACGAGAAACATAACCGACTGTGACGTCGACGTCGCCAGTCCCGAGCCGAACACGCCTAAAGCCGGCAGACCGCCCTTGCCGAAGATCAAGCCGTAATCCAACGCGGCGTTGACGATCAGCGCGATGACGCCGGCGATCAGGGCGGGAAAGACGCGGTCGAGCGCGGCGAAGGTTCCGCGCAGCGCGACCATGCCCAACGCCGGCAGCAGCGCCCACTGCACGCCGTGGACATAGACGCCGGCGCCCTCGGCGAGCGCGGTGGGTTCGCCGATGAAGGCCAGGATCGGGCCGGCGAACCACAGCAGCCCCCAGAACGGCAACGCCAGCAACACCGAAGCGATGAGCGCCTGATGGGTGATGCGGCGGACGCCGACGCGGTCAGAGCGGTCGGCCCCCCGCGCATGCGCCGCCAACGGCGAGGCGACCGCGACGATGCCGAGGCAAAACAGATAGAGCGGGAAATAGACGTTGAAACCGATCGAACCCGCGGCCAGCGCCTGCGGCGACAGCCAGCCCAGCATCGCGACGTCGGTCGCCATCATCCCCGAAGTCGTCAGGTTGGTGACGATCATCGGCCAGGCCAAGGCCGCGCACGCGCCCACCTCCGCCGCGAACAGGCGGCGAGGCGGAAAGGCGAGGGCATTGGCGCTGGCGGGCGCGGACATGGCTGCGGATCTGGGTTTGAGGGGGCCGCTCCCATACGCCAACGCCATGGGAGGTCAATTGGGAATTGCGCCGGGTTGGCCGAGGCTCCGCGGGGCGGCCGGTTGACAGCTCAGCCCGCAGCCCCCAATTGCGGGCCGAGACTTCTCATGTTGCAGCCCGCCGACCTCCGTTTTTCCGTCGCGCCGATGATGGACTGGACCGACCGGCATTGCCGCGTCTTCCATCGCCAGATGTCGCGCCGGGCGCGGCTCTACACCGAGATGGTGACGGCGGACGCCATTGTGTTCGGGCCGCGCGAGCGCTTGCTCGGCTTCGACGCCAGCGAGCATCCCGTCGCTCTGCAACTCGGCGGCTCCGATCCGGCGCGGCTTGCCGAGGCCGCGACGATCGGCCAGGATTTTGGCTACGACGAGATCAACCTCAATTGCGGCTGCCCCTCCGATCGGGTGCAGAACGGCAGCTTTGGCGCGTGCCTGATGCGCTCCCCGGCGTTGGTCGCCGAATGCGTCGCCGCGATGAAAGCGGCGGTCAGCGTTCCCGTGACGGTCAAATGCCGCATTGGCGTCGACGAGCAGGACCCCAATGAGGCGCTGTTCGCTTTCGCCGAAGCTGTGCGTCAGGCCGGCGCCGACGGCTTGATCGTGCATGCGCGGAAGGCGTGGCTTGAGGGCCTCAGCCCCAAGGACAATCGCACGATTCCGCCGCTCGACTTCGACCTCGTCTACGCCTTGAAGCGCGCCCATCCGGACTGGCCGATCGCCATCAACGGCGGCATCGTCTCCCTTGAGGCCTGCGACGACCCGCTCGCGAAGCTCGATGGCGTCATGCTGGGGCGCGCCGCCTATCAGAACCCTGAGCTGCTGTTGCAGGTCGATCCCAAACTGTTCGGCCAAGCGGCTCCGCATGACGACGCTTTCGCGGCGCTTGAGGCCTACGAGCCTTACATCGCCGAACAACTGGCGGCCGGCGTCCGGCTGGCGGACATGACGCGTCATCTGCTCGGCCTGTTCGCCGGACGGCCCGGCGCGCGGCTATACCGGCAGACGCTCTCGACCGACGCGGTCAAGCGCGGCGCCGGGCTTGAGGTGCTGCGCGCGGCAGTCGCTAAGGTCGGCCGCTCAGCCGCCTTTGAACACGAGACGGCCACGCTCGACGCCGTAGCTCTTTAGTCGCTCAAGAAATGTCATGCCGAGCAGGCTCTCGGTGAGGACGCCCGGCTGCGCCACGAACGCGCGCACGTTCTTCTCGACGATCGGCCCGACGCTGAGCGAGGCCAGATGGATTTCTGCTGCGTTAGCTTCGCCGTTGGCGGTGGTCACCGGCACGGAATAGTCGAGCCCGACGGGATTGATCCCCGCGCGCCGGGCGTCGTCCGCGGTCAGCACCACGGCGGAGGCGCCGGTGTCGAACAACAGCGAAGCGCGGACGCCGTTGATCTTGGCGTTGACGACGAATTCGCCGCCCATGCGCTGATTGATGATCACTTCCCCACCGGCGCCGACCTCAGGCTCTCCAGGCACAAGCTCAGCGAGGACGCGATGAGAAATATCCGCGAACTCATCGCGATAGGAATAGATCGCGATCAGCCCGACGCCGATGGCGAGCCAGGCGAGCGCGGCGGCGATCGCTCCGGCGGCGCGGGGCGCGAGGCGACGCCGGCTCGCGCTGGTGAACAGCCACAGCAGCACGACGACGCCGAAAGACGCCTGGCCAAAGCGGGCGTGGTCCAGGCCGAAGATCGGTTGGTTCGTCGGAATCAGGAACTGCGCCGCCAGCGCCGCGATCAGGGCGACGAACGGGAGCGCACGCAGGATGACGGCGAAGCTCAAGGCCGGCATTTAAACGGGGTGCCAGGCGATGAGCAGCCCGGCGAGCGCGGCGAGTTCGCCTGATAACGCCGCCGCGCCGGCGACATCGCCGGTCTGACCGCCGATCTGCCGTTGCGCCAGGCGAGCGACGACCCACGCCACGGCGAGCGCCAGCACACAGGCGAACAGCGCATTGATGACGCCAAGCGAGGTAAGTCCGATCAACAGCGCTAGCACGGCGAGGGTGACGCCGGCGCGAACCAACGCTTCCATCGGCAAGCGGGCTGTCGTGCCCAGGCCCTCTTCGCGGGCGGGCGGCAGCAACGCCAGCGGCGCCAGCGCCGCCACCCGGGCCGCGGCGCCCGCGACGATGAGGCCGGCGAAGGCCGTGACTGGCCCGGAGCGCAGCAGGATCGTCGCCATCGACACTTTCGCGATCATCGCCAGCGTCAGCGCCAGCACCCCATAGGTTCCCAGCCGGCTGTCGCGCATGATGGCGAGTTTGTCGTCCTTCGTCTGGCCGCCGCCAAAGCCATCGAAGCAATCGGCGAAGCCGTCTTCGTGCATGGCTCCAGTGACCAGCGCCATCGCGGCGACCGCGATCACGGCGCGGACAGTCATCGGCAACGCCATCACGCCCGCGAGCACGCCCGCCGCGGCGCCGATCGCTCCGACGATGCCGCCCGCCAACGGGGCCGCCCAGGCGAAGCGGGCGAAGGCGAACGGCTTGCCCTCAAGGTTTTGCGCGCCCGAAAGCGGCAAACGGGTGAAGAACGAAAGCGCGTCGGCGACATCGCCCAGAGCACGCGCCGGCCAGCCGGCCGTCAGGGAATTCGGCATGGCGCGATGGTACGCAAGACGCGCTGGGGGCGCAATCGAAGCCGTGTCTGTAGGTTACCGAGCGTCAAGCGCCCTACGGCTTTAGCGCGTCGATCCAATAGCGCGGCGGCGCTTCGAGGCTCTTGAAAACCTCCGGCGAAAAGCGCCCGCCGTCGACGTCATCGCGATGAATGCCTCCAACGACGAACAGGGCGTCGACGCCAATGGCCTCCGCGCCTTTGAGGTCCGTCGCCACGGCGTCGCCGATGGCGAGAATCTTGGCCTTAGCGACATCAGGCCGGCGCGCGCGCGCCGCCTGCAAGGCGGCCTCGTAGATAGCGCGATAAGGTTTGCCGATGACGACAGTCTCGCCGCCAAGCTTGCGATAGGCTTCCGCGAGAGCGCCAGCGCAATAGACGAGTTGCTCGCCGCGATGAACAACGATGTCGGGATTGGCGCAGATGAACGGCAATCCGCGCGCCTTTATCGCCGACAACTGCGCGGCATAGTCGTCGGGCGTTTCGACGCTGTCGTTGAACAGGCCGGTGCATAGCACGTAGTCCGCCTCCTCGGGTGAGGCGAAGTGGGGTTGGCGTCCGGTGGCCGCGGCGGCGATGGCGAACAGGCCGCGGTCGCGCTCGGGGCCCAGGTGATAGACGGCTTCGCCGATGCGCTCCGCGATCAGGCGCGCGGCGACCTCGCCGGAGGTGATGATCGTGTCATAGCAAGTCGCCGGCGCGCCGAGCCGCTCGAGCAAGACGGCGACGTCCGCCGCAGGGCGGGGCGCGTTGGTGATGAGGACGACGGTTCCGTGGCCGCGAAACGCTTCGAGCGCCGCCACCGCGGGCGGGTGTGCGGTCAGCCCATCATGGACGACGCCCCAGATGTCGCACAGCAAGGCGTCGTAGCTCGAAGCGATTTCGGAAAGGCCCGCGATCGGACGCGGCGGATGGGATGGGGAAGTCACGCGGCGGGCCTTGCGGGCCGGGAGCCTGACTGTCAAGCGCGCCGCGCGCCGATCGCCGCGAAATCGGCCAAGCTATGGGCGCGATGTTCGGTTTTGCTCCAATGGAACGGCCGGCGCGCCAGTTCATACGCCGCCACCCAACTCGCGGCGCAGATCAGGAGGTAATAGGCCGGAAGCGTCAGCAGGGTCGCCCGGCACTTTTGCAGTCCGCGCAGCTTGATCACGGCGAGCATCGGCATGACGATCGACTGCGCGCCGACGATGGAGATGAGGTAGGTCACCACGTCCTCAAAGATGCGGAGCCCGGCGCCGTCGTCGGGGATGGGCGTAAGCGCATGCGCGATCAAGGTCAGCGTCAGCGCCGGCCAGACCATCGCGCCAAGCGTGCCGCCGACCGTGAGCGCAAACAACGCCGTCGTCCGGGCGGGTCCGAGTTCGCGCGCTAGACGCAACGGATGGCGCGAGTGCGTGATGACGGTCTGCATCCAGCCTTTTTGCCAACGCACGCGTTGACGGAACCAGTTGCCTAGGTCGACCGGCGCTTCCTCGAGCGTGTCCAGCGCCAGCGAGCCGATGCGGCGCCCAGAACGGGCAAGACGAACGCCGAGATCGGCGTCCTCGGCGACGTTCCATGCGTCCCAGGCACCGACCTCGCGCAGCGCGCGCAGGCGAAAGTGGTTGGAGGTGCCGCCGAGGCCGAACGGCAGGCCCAAAGCGGCGAGGCCGGGAACGAACAAGTCGAACAGCACGGCATATTCGAGCGCGAAACATCGGGGCAACCAACCCTCGGCGAAATTATGGATCGCCAGGCGCCCCTGGACGCAATCGAGATCCGGCTCGGCGGCGAAGCGCGCCGCGGCGGCGCGAAGCTGCCGCGGGTCCGGAACATCCTCGGCGTCGTAGATCACCAGGAGATCACCGCGCGCCGACGGCAATGCTGCGTTCAGCGCCCGCGGCTTGGTCTGCGGCCCGCCGGCCGGCACGACGACGATGTCCGCCCACGCCGGCGCCGCGCGCGACACCGCTGCCAAAGTGGCGGCGTCGCCCGCTTCCAGCACGAGTTTCACGTCGAGTTTGGCCTTGGGATAGTCGAGGGCGTCGAGCGCTGCCAACAATTGCGGCACGATCGCCACTTCGCGATAGAGCGGGACGATGATCGAATAGACCGGCAGACTATCGTCATCGAGGTCGGCGACGCGGGCGTCCGGTCCGCCCGGCGCCCGTCGCGATCGTGCGCAGGCCGATCGTAAGCACGAACAGCGTCCACAGCGCAGTCCGAAATCCCAGGGAAGCGACGTCGGGCGCAAGCCACGCCGACACCGCCGCTGCGAAGGCCAGGCCGGCCAAGACAGCGATCTGACGAAACGTCAGGCCTCCGGCCGCGCTCAGATCGCCGATCGCGGCGCCCGAGCCCCCGCACCGACTGTTCGACGATCGCGCGCGCAAAGCGGGCGCGCAGCGCCGTCTCGAAGCGCTTTGGCGCCGTGATCGCGAAGGCGCGCGTGGAAAGGTTTCCCGCCTCCATGCGCGCGATCAGTTCCCGCAGCGCCTCGCCGCGCGGGGCGAAGACCGCCCGCAGATGGAAGTCGTTGGGCGCGAGGAGCGCGACATGCGTCTCCAAAGCGAGGAAAGGCTCGACGCGGACCGAAAATCCAATGTCGCTTCCGAGGTAGGCGACGTCCAAGTGCGTGGCGAGCCGCTCGTAATAGACGTCCTCAGCGACAAAACCCTCGCTGATCAGCGGCGCTTCGGCGGTGACGTTAAGCCCGGCCGCATATTCGGCGCAGAAGCTCAGGATTTCTCGGCTGACGGCGCCGTTGTCGAGGAACTTGATCTCGGGGGGCAGTTTCGCCCGGGCGGCCACGGGCCGCCGCTCGATGACGACGGCGCGCGACGCTGTCTCCGCAGACGGATTCCAGGTGGACACAAGGCGGTTCCCGGTCTCCAGCAGGGCAACATGCCCTGCTGGCCATGAGGTGAAACCTCACGAGGCCGGCCCGCCTACGCAGCGTTAGCTAGCTCCCGGACAACCCGGCCGTCAACGTTAACGTCAACGTCTCCGGCGATGCGGCGAAGCCGTGCTGTCAGTTCGTCGCCGAGTTCGTAGGTGACTGCATAGGTCAGGACGTCGCCGATCATGGCCGGCGGCCCGATCGGATCGCCTGCAATGCCGCTGAGCGCGAACATGCGATGCATCGAGGCGGCATAGACCGTCACGAAGTGTGAGAGGCCAATTGCAACCCCCAGGTTGTTGACGGCGAGGATGAGTTCGCCGGTCGTACGCGCCACTCGCAACAAATCATTGCGTCGGCTGCCGCCGCTTTGGACGGTGAAGCGACTCATTTCCCAGATAAGTGGGCTTTCAATGCGCGCGCCATCAGGTAAAAGCGTCTTGAAAGTGTCGTTAAGCATGTTAAAGCCAATTGTAGGCAACAATCGCACTGCGCCTTGTACATTGTAGTGTTCATCGTGACAGATTACATATACAGGATCAAGCGCATCGTAACCGTCGATTTCCATATCGCCGATTACAGTGACGTTCCATCCGAGTTGGTCTGAGAATACGCTCTTGCGTAATCGGTGCATTTGATTAATCAGCACACGATGAGATGTCTTTTGCTGCCCTGGAATAATTGTGATCATCTATCCCTCCTTAAGGAATTTCCTTTGGGATCAAGGTAATAAGCTCTGCGATCGATAGCACCTCCCAAAAGTAACAGGTAATGCACGTGAGGCCGTGCGGGAGCTTGAGGTTACGTTAATACGCACGTATTGATGTAATTTAGTCCGGCGTGCAGACGGACGCGCTCTGGGATGCCGGGGTCACGCGACCCGCGGCCACAGTTAGGGCTGGCGCAAGCGAGCGCGCGACGCCGCCAAGCGGCGGTCGCCCGAGAAAATGACGACAGCTTCGCTTAGCGCAGCAACGCGCCGGGTTCGCTCGTCAGCGTGACCACGCCAATGGCGATGGCCTTGGAGACGGCATGCAGAGTATTGGCGGCGCCGAGGCGCGCGCGCGCGGTTTCAAGATGGAAGCGTACGGTGCTCGGACTGATGCCGAGAATCTGACCGATGTCTTTGTCGGTCTTCCCCAGCGCTTTCCATCGGAGGCAGGAAATCTCGCGCATGGAGAAGCGTTCGTCAGCGCCGTCATAACCGCCGAGCGAGCGCACCACCGCATCGTGAAAATTATAGGACACCAGCATCAGGTCGCGCATCAATTCGGTGCGCATAGTGCGCCATTCCGCCTCGCTCGCCGAAGAGGTGACCGTGAAGATCGCTAATTCATGATTGCGGCCGCGGATCGGCACCGAAATGCCCTGGCGTCCGACGTCGAGCTCCTGGGCTTCTCCGAAGAACCTAGCCACGGCAGGCGAATGCCGGTCGAACTCACTCCAATCGATCGGCAGTACGCCGCCGAGCCCCATGCGGATGACCGGGTCGACGTCGACATAGCCCCTCTGGGCGTAGTGCCGCTGCCATTCCACGGAATAGGTTGAGGTGACGTAAGCTCTTTCGGAGCCTGGGCGATTGGGCAGATTCAGCGCGAGATAGCTGACGTTCTCAAGCCCCCACGCATTGACGAAGCCCCCGAGCACGTCACTGCGAGCGTCTATCTTCGCCGAATGGGCGATCGCATCGACCGTCTCTTCAAGCAGGCTTTTCTGCATCATCGTGGAAGCGTGCGCTTCCCTCACCCCCGGCATCGATCACGAACTTATTACCCTACCTAAGTCGAAGTTGCCAGACAAAACCTGGCGATCCCGAAGGAATTGAGGCTGATTGCCGAGGAACCCCCGATTTACCTTGCCTGGGCGCAGCTTCGCCGGTCATAGCGGCGGCGTGACGGCTCGCGCGCGATTCGCCTTGGTTTCCGCAGTGTTGAGCGCTCTGCTGTGGGCGCATGATGGGCGCGCGCAGTCCGCGCCGACGCCCAGCCTATGGGATCCCGAACGGCACATCGAACGTCCCGAATTGACGGGATTGCGGGCGCTCCGCTTTCTCACGGAGGATGACTATCCCCCGCTCAATTTCCAGAGGGCGGACGGCACGCTCAGCGGCTTCAACGTCGAAATCGCGCGCGCCATCTGCGAAGAATTGGTGATCGGCTGCACCATCCAGGCGCGCCGGTTTGACACGTTGGTGGACTCTTTGCTCGGAGGCAAAGGCGACGCTATCGTCGCGTCGCTCGCGCCCAGCCGCGGCCTTGCGCGAGAAAGTTGATTTCTCGGCATCCTACTATCGCACGCCGGCGCGGTTCGCCGGGCGTGCGGACGGCTTTTCGCTCGAGCCGTCGCCGGAAACCGTCAAGGGCAAAAATGTCGGCGTCGTCACGGGATCGACGCATGAAGCCTATTTGCGGCTGTTTTTCGCCGATGCGGCGATCAAGACCTATCCTGACCTCATCTCCGCCGTCGACGCGCTGAAGGGCGGCGGCGTCGATCTGGTTTTCGCCGATGGGTTGACGCTCTCGATCTGGCTCACCGGAGAAGACTCGGCGCAGTGCTGCCTCTTTCGCGGCGGCTCCTACACGGAAACGAAATTCTTCGGCGAAGGCGTAGGCGTCGCTGTGCGCAAGGAGGACGTCAACTTGCGCATCGCCTTCGATTGGGCGCTGGCGCGCATTGCGCAAAAAGGCCTCTACGCCGAACTCTTGCGCAAATACTTTCCTCTCGGCTTTCAGTGACAGGCCGCCTAGCGCGCGGCGAAAAGTGGATGCCGGTTTTTCGCCAATAGCGCGCGAAAACTAAAATTCTAATGCGGCGCCGGCTCAATTGCGGCTCGGCGTCGCGTATAACAGCAGATCGGCGATCGCCTCGCGCCGCTCCGAACGGTTCGAGGCCAGCAGGTGCAGATGCACTTCCGCGCCTTCGGCGCAGCGGGCCGCCATGCGCAGCGCCCGGCTGACGGCGGGATCGGCGAAATCGCCAGTGTCCTCAATGGACAGGATCGTGCGCCGGCCGTGTCCGTCGACCTTCGCCAGGACAAGGATCGCTTCGCAATAGGCGGGGCACGACTGGGGATCGTAGACCGAGAACAGGTAGCGCCGCCCGGAAGCGCCGAGCCATTGCGCATAGCGTCCGGCAAGCGGCGAGCCGGCGAGCGAGGAAAGCCCCTGCGATTCGCCTTCGCAAACCCCCGTTCTCGGCGTCTTAGCGGCGCTCCAAGGCTCAGCGGCCAAGGCGCGCGATCGGGAGAGAGAGGAGAAAGCCGTCGAGGAGATCATCATGGTCATCCCGATACGAAACGAGAACAAACATGGATCAAGGCAGGATCGCTGTCAACAAAAATCGCTTCCAGAGATGAAAGCTATCGCGAGCTCACCGCCCCGAACTCATGGACCAAAGCAGGCGCGTCGCCGTCGCGTCGGCCAGCGCCGGGTCGCGGCGGATGCGCGCCGCCGCGGCCTGCAGCGCCGGTAGCCGCTTGATCAGGCTGGCGCTGGTCCATGTCTGCGCCTGACGCCCCAGCGCGCCGCGCGCGGCAAAGGGCAGCCTGACGAACAGCGCCTGCGCAGCCATGTCAAAGCTTTTGCCAAGGTCCATCTCGGCGCGCAGCCGCACCAGCAGCATCACGCGCTGCAGCAGCCGGCGCATCACTTCCTCGCCGTCGCCGCCCTCGGCGAAGTAACGGGCCGCGGCGGTCTCCAGTTTTCCGAGGTCCTTGCCCAGAGCCAGATCGATCATGGCGTCGAGGCTTGACGGCGCGGCGCCCGCGACGATCGCCGCGACGTCAGAGGCCTCGATTGTGGCCGCCCCCTTGGCGTACATCGCCAGTTTGGCCAATTCGCCGCGGCTGCTCATGCGGTCGGCGCCGAGATTGGCGAGCAGCGCCGCCTTGGCCCCGGGCGACACTCTGAGGCCGGCCGCGGAGGCTTCCTCCTCGATCAGCGCGCTCAGGCTGCGATCGTCGTCGGGGTAGCACTCGATCGCCGCGGCGGCGGGGGATCGCTCGAACGCCTCGCGAAGCGCCGTCCCTTTTTTCAGGTTGCCCGCCTCGATGACCACGGCGCAGTCGCGCGGCGGCTCTTGCAGCAGCGGCTCCAGCGCACGGGCGAGATCGCGTCCGTCGGCGTCGATCCAGATCGCCCGTTTGTCGCCAAACAGGCCGATAGCGTAGGCCTCGTCCAGCAGTAGGCCGGGATTGGCGGCGACGTCGGGGCCGTGCATCTGCAAGACACCGCCGCCCAACGCCTTGCCCAGTCCGAGCGCGAGCGTCCTTGCCCGCTCATGGATCAAGCCTTCCTCGTTGCCGTGCACGAGAAACAGCGCCACCCCATTGGGCGGCCGCTTCACGTAGGCGTCGGCGGAATTGTTTTTGACGGTCGACAAGGGCCTCGTCTCGTTGCGGGCGGAGCCCAGAACAACCGCTTTGCCTCGCGCGGCAAAACCGTCTAGCAGACCGCCCGCAACGAAACGAGACCATGATGGCCACCTTCAAAATGTTCCTCCTGCCGGGCGACGGCATCGGCCCCGAAGTGATGGCGGAGGCCGAAAAGGTCGCCGCGTATTTCACCAAGACGGGCGTCGCGCGCTTCGAGATCGAAAAGGGCCTGGTCGGCGGCTCGCGCCTATGACGCCCATGGCGCGGCGATCAGCGAGGCCGACATGGCGCGCGCGCATGCGGCCGACGCGGTGTTGCTCGGCGGCGGTCGGCGGCCCGAAATGGGCTGATGTGCCCTACGAAGCGCGTCCGGAGGCGGGGCTGCTGCGCCTGCGCAAGGACCTCGAGCTGTTCGCCAACCTGCGCCCGGCGATCTGCTATCCCGCGTTGGCCGACGCCTCCTCGCTGAAGCGCGAGATCGTCGAAGGCCTCGACATCATGATCGTGCGCGAACTGACCGGCGGCGTCTATTTCGGCGAGCCCAAGCAGATCATCGACCTCGGCAACGGCCAGAAGCGCGGCATCGACACGCAGGTCTACGACACCTTCGAGATCGAGCGCATCGCCCGCGTCGCCTTCGACCTCGCGCGCAAGCGCGGCAACAAGGTCACCTCGTCCGAAAAGCACAACGTGATGAAGTCCGGCGTGCTGTGGAAGGAAGTCGTCACCGCCCTGCACAAGCGCGAATATCCTGACGTCACGCTCGAGCACCAACTCGCCGACGCGCTCGGCATGCAGCTGGTGCGCTGGCCAAAGCAGTTCGACGTGATCGTCACCGACAATCTGTTCGGCGACATGCTGTCCGACGTCGCGGCGATGCTCACGGGCTCGCTCGGTATGCTGCCGTCGGCCTCGCTCGGCGACGCCGACCCCAAGACCGGCAAGCGCAAGGCGCTCTACGAGCCGGTGCACGGCTCCGCCCCCGACATCGCGGGCAAGGGGGTGGCCAACCCGATCGCCATGATCGGCTCGCTCGGCATGGCGATGCGCTATTCGTTCGGCCTCGTCGAAGCCGCCGACCGGATCGAGCGCGCCATCGCCGACGTGCTCGCCAGCGGCTTGCGCACGCCCGACATTCGCTCGCCAGGCTGCACGATGGCGTCGACCGTCGAAATGGGCGACGCGATCGTCAAGGCGCTGGAGGCCGGCAAGTAGGTCGTATCCCCGTCGGAATTCGGCGCCCGAAGGGGATAATTGCCCTACAGTACGACTGCGGGCTATGATGGCGCGTTAGCGTAAGCGGCCCATCCTTCCGAGCGGTCAAAGTGGCGTACAGTCGAGCGGAATCCCGGAGCTTGCTCACCGTTGTCGGTTTGGGCATCGTTGCGCTCGCGATTTTCGCCGGCGTCGCGCTCGGCGCGATGCAAACGCCGGAGTCGCTGCGGTTCTTCTGCGACAAGACGGGCGCGCTCTGCGGCAAGAGCGAGATCGCCGAGCGCAAGGCCGCTGACGCCGAGATCGTGGCGCCTATCGCCACAGCCGCGCCGTCGCAATAGCTCCAGAGATACCCGGGAGCATCGTCGTCTGACGCCGCGTGTCCGGTCTTGCCTTGCTAGCGGCGCCGGCCGAGTGCAAAAGTCCGCTCGAGGTCTAGGGGCGGCATGCGTTTGATGGCGATTTCCGGCGGGCGTTTCTGCAAAGGCTCTGGCCCCTTCGCTCGCCGCCCTTGCCGGCCGCCTGATCGTCTCCTGCCAACCGCAAACGGGCGGCCCGCTTGATCGCACAGATATTGTAGTGGCCTTCGCGCTGGCGTCGCTGTCGAGCGGCGCCGCCGGCCTGCGCATCGAAAGCGTCGCCAATGTCGCCGCGGTGCGGCGGGCGACGTCCGCGCCGATCATCGGCATCGTCAAGCGCGATCTCGCGGACTTCGCCGTTCGTATCACCCCGTTCATCGACGACGTGAAAGCCCTAGCGGACGCCGGCGCCGACATTGTCGCCTTCGACGCCACCCACCGCGTGCGGCCGGTCGCCGCCGAAGCCCTGTGCGCCGTCGCCAAAGCGCGCGGCGCGCGTCGCGATGGCGGACATCTCCAACCTCGCGGAAGCGCGCGCCGCTTTCGCTTTCGGCGCGGACGTCGTCGGCACGACGCTCGCCGGCTACACCGGAGGCGCCGAGCCGGAGGGTCCGGACTTGGTATTGCTCAGCGAGGCGGCCAAACTGCAAGGCCCCGTCATCGCCGAAGGGCGTCTCAAGGCGCCGGCGCAAGCGGCCGAGGCGATGCGGCTTGGCGCGTTCGCCGTCGTCGTCGGCTCCGCCATCACGCGGCCCGAACATATCACGCGCTGGTTCGCCGTCGCCGTCGCCAACGGCGGCGCCGGACCGTGAGCCGCGCGCTCGCCATCGACATTGGCGGCACGAAAACGCTGGTCGGCTTGGTCGAGAGCGGGCGAGTGATCGAACAGCGTCGCTCCGCGACGGACTTCGACGCCGGCCCGAAACATTGGCTGGACGCCATCGCCGCCGCCGCGCAAGACCTCAAAGGCTACGAGCGGGTCGGCGCCGCCGTCACTGGCGTGATCGTCGATGGCCGATGGTCGGCGGTGAACCCCGCGATCTTGCCGGTGCCCGACAATTTTCCGCTTGAGCGCGAACTGACCCGGCGTTTCGCGGCGCCCGTCGTCTGCTTCAACGACGCCGCAAGCGGCGGCATGGGGCGAGCATAAATTCGGCGCGCGGCGCCGGATCGCGACCTTGTCTTCGTGACGATCTCGACCGGCGTCGGCGGCGGCGCGGTGATCAACGGCAAGCTGCTTGTCGGCCGATTCGGGCCTGGCCGCAAGCGCCGGCCAAGTCCGCGCCGGATCGGACCTCGCCGCGCCGCGCCTGGAAGACATCTGCTCCGGGCGTTGGATCGCGGAAGCCGCGCGCGCCGCCGGCCAGGCGTTGGACGCAGAGGGCGTGTTTCACGCGGCGGCGCAGGGCGAATCCTGGGCGCAGCAAATCCTCGCGGCTTCCGTCGACGCCGCCGCCAATCTGCTGGTCAATTTGCAGCTGCTGTTCGACCCGCCGCAGATCGTCATCGGCGGCGGTATCGGACTGGCGCCGGGCTATCTGGCGGCGCTGCAGAAGCGATTGGCGCGCCAACCGGCGATCCTGCGCCCCGACCTTAAACCGGCCGCGCTCGGCGCCGCCGCAAGCTTGATCGGCGCCGCCGATCTCGCGCTGAGCGTCGTCAAATGAAAGGCTGATGCGGCGGCAATTTTGGCCGCCGCCGTCTTGACGAAAATCCCTAGCGGCCTTCAATGCGGCATGGCCGGCTTCTCCTTTCCCTTCCCGCTTCTTTGCATCGACATCGGCGGCACCAACGCCCGCTTCGCCGTCACGGCGAAGCCCGGCGACGCGCCGAGCGCGCCGCTGCACGTCAAAACCGGCGACTACGCCGGCCTCGCCGAGGCGATCGAGGCCATCGCGCCAAACCTGCCCGAGCGTCCCCACTCCGTCATCGCCTGCGGCGCGGGGCCCGTGGTCGGCCGGTCGCTGAAGCTCACCAACGCGCCCTGGGTGATCGACGGCCCCGATGTCGCCAAGCGCACGGGGCTCGATCAGGGCCTGCTGCTCAACGATTTCGAGGCGCAGGCGCTGTCGCTGCCGGTGCTCGACGAAGAGCTGGGCGCGGCAGATCGGGCCGCTGAAGTTCGGCGCCGCCGGCCCGCAAGTGATTCTCGGCCCGGGCACCGGGCTCGGGGATCGGCGCGCTGCTGCACATCGGCGGCCGCTACACGCCGGTCTCTTCCGAAGCGTGCCACATCGATTTCGGCCCGGTAAGCGCCGAGGAGATCGCGATCTGGCCGCATCTGGAGCGGGCGTTCGGCCGCATCACCACGGAAAGCGTCATCTCCGGCTCGGGCCTCGCCCGTGTGCATCATGCGCGGCTGGCGTCGCATTGGCGCTCCGGCGTCGACGCTCGACGCGCCCGGCGTGACCGATGCGGCGATCGCCAATCCGAGGGGTGTGGAAGGGGAGAGCCTGAGATTGTTTTGGCGCATCGCCGCCCGTTTCGCCGGCGACATGGCGGTGACCTTTGTCGCCGAGGGCGGCGTCACGCTGGCCGGCGGCGTGCTTGCCGCGCATCGTCGATTTCCTCGATGACACGACGTTTCGCGCCGCCTTCGAAGCCAAGGCGCCCGTCGATCGGCTGGCCAAGGCCATCCCCGACGCGGTTGCTGACCAAAGCCGATTCGGTGCTTGCCGGGATGGCGGCGATCGGCGCCGAGCCCGACCGCTATCTCATCGCTTACGACACGCGCGGCTGGCGCTAACCGCCCAAAAAATACCCGTTTTGAGCTTTATGCGGCGGCAAGCGCTTGGCGAGTTGCTGTTTTTGTTGGACAATTGGGAAGAAGCGTTGCCGGAGACCCGATCAATGTTGTCGAGCGGACGTCGGGCCCTTTGGCTCCTCGTGGCGGCCCTTGGCCTTTTCGTCGCGCTGATCGCTGCGCCCCAAGCCGCGCTGGCTCAGGATTGCCAGGGCGATCTGGCAAAGCTCACGCAGCAACGCGAGACGCAGATCACGATGGTCAACGGCCTAGTGAAAGCCGCCAAGGGCAAACCGCTCGATCCCGCGACGTTTTGCGCCAAGACCGCAGCCGCTCAATTCCGTCGAGGCGACGATGCTCGCCTATATGTTGAAAAACAAGGATTGGTGCTCAATTCCGGACGAAGTCATCGACCAATTGAAAGCTAACCACGCCAAGAGCCTCGGCTTCACCGCAAAAGCCTGCAACGTGGCGGTTCAGATCAAGAAGCATGCAGGAGCAGGCGGCGCAGGGCGGCGGCGCGGGCGGACCGCAAGTCCAGGCGTTGCCGGCCGGCCCGCTTTGAGCGGCGGCCGGCGCAGTCTTCCAGCCGCTGCCGGACGCGCGCCCGCAAAGTTTATCCTCCGGCATACGCCACGGCGGCGCTGCCTTACGTCCAGCTTGCGCGCGTCGACCGCCCGATCGGCTGGCAGTTGCTGCTCGCGCCGTGCTGGCAGAGCGTGGCGCTGGCCGGGCTGGCGCATGGGACGAGGCCCGATCCTGTGGCATCTCTTTCTCGTCACCGTCGGCGCCATCGTGATGCGCGGCGCGGGCTGCGCCTACAACGACATTCTCGACCGCGATCTTGATGCCGGCGTCGAGCGCACTAAAGGACGCCCGCTGCCGTCGGGCCGCGTCACCGTCGCCCAGGCTTTTGCGTTTTCCATCGCCTTATCGCTCGTTGGACTGATCATTCTTCTGCAGTTCAATCGCTTCACGATCGCGCTGAGCGCGTCGTCGCTGCTGATCGTTGCGGTCTATCCGCTCGCCAAACGCGTCACGTCCTGGCCGCAGGCCGTCTTGGGCTTGGCGTTTTCCTGGGGAGCGCTGGTCGGCTGGAGCGCGACGTTCGCCTCGCTCTCGCTGGCGCCGATCCTGCTCTACGCCTCGGCGTTTTGCTGGACGATCGGCTACGACACGATTTACGCGCTGCAAGACGCGCGCGACGACGCTGTCGTCGGCATCCGCTCGACCGCGCGGCTGTTCGGGACAGCGCGCGGCCGATGGTCGCCTTTTTCTACGCCGCCGCCGCCGCGTTGGCGCTGGCGGCGATTTTCAGCGCGGGCGGCGGCCTTGCGGCTGCGCTTGGCTGGTGCGCCTTCGCCGCGCATCTGGCCTGGCAGGTGAGTCGGCTCGGCGACGTCTCGCCCGCCAACGCGCTAAAGCTGTTTCGCTCAAACTTTCCTGCGGGGTTCCTGCTGTTCGCAGGCATCGCTCTGGCGGGCTGGCTGGGCTGAAGCCGTCCCGATCAATGCGCGGGAACGGGCGCCAAAATCAGAATATGCAGGTCCGCCGTGGGGGTAAAATTCTTCCTGCGGACTTCAAAGCGCGTCGGGCCGGTCTTGCTCACGCCGTCCGCGCAAAAACTGATGATGGCGTTCGGCCGGCCTTTGTCGACCGTCAATGGAAGTCGCCGATCGGCCCCGCCCAATTCGCGCCTGTCGTCAGGATGTAGTCGATGCGTTGTTCAGTAAGTGCGGATAGTTCGATCTTCCCCTTCTTCATCGCTGCCGCGACCGTCGACAGCATGGACATTGTCGATGCAATATTTAGCCGGCATAGACTTTCTGCGGATCCTGGTCTGTGCCACCGCCGGCCGCCAACTTCCGTGCCTGCCGAGCTGCCGACGCCGGGCAAATAGTCCTGGTCGAGATGCACGACTTTGCCCGCGGGAAACACCTGCATCCACGTGAAAGCGGCGCGATAGGTCCAGAGTGGAATGTATGCTTCTCCATCGTGCCCTTGGCGTCGGTCGAGTACTCGTCGACGCCGACGATGCCGAGCTTGGTCGAGCTGCGCCTTCTCCGGCGCGGTCAGCCGGTCCAGCGCGGCGATCGCGCGTCGCCGTAAAGCTGCAGCGGCAAGCGCAATTTCTGCAGCAGCGCAGTTTGCTCGACGCCATTGAAGAACGACATGAGCGTCCAGCTTTAACTTCGCTCGACGCCGTCGGACTTGACGCTGAACTTGAAGGGATTGTCGAGATCGTCGCTGGGAATGCTGACGGTGAAATCATAGGAGCCGGTGATGTCGGGCATGGGAAAAGCCACCAGCGCGGTCTTGTCGGCGTTGGCGGCATTGAAGAATTCATAGCTGACATGAACGGCGGACGGGGAGATGAAGAGATCTTCCGACCGCATCGCAATGTCGGGATCGGCGAGGAATTTCAGGCCGCCGGCGGCCAGTTCCGCGGTCGAGTCGTTCGCCTGCCGCGGGCAGCGCCGTGAGCGCGAGCAAGGCCGCAATACAAAACCCGAGGGATCGCATGCAAAACTCCCAAAGCCGCCGTCGGGCAAGATGATTTTACATGCCGCACCGGGAACTGGCTATCGGCGCGCAGCCGCCACGGCGCTGAGCAGTGCGCGAGCGTTCGCCGAGACCTCCGCCGCGCTCTGCCCCGGCTTGTAGATCGACGACCCCACGCCAAAGCCATTCGCCCCCGCGTCGAGATAGCTGCGCATGTTGTCCGGATTGACGCCGCCGACGACCAGCACTTTGGCCGCCTTCGGCAGCACCGCGCGCATCGCCTTCACCGCCACCGGCGGTATCATCTCGCCCGGAAACAGTTTGAGCGCATGCGCGCCCGCTTTGAGCGCGGCGAAGGCTTCGGTCGGCGTCGCCACGCCCGGCGCGGCGATCAGCCCGTCCCGGACCGCGGCGCCGATCACGTCGACGTCCATGTTCGGCGCGACGATCAAGCGGCCGCCCGCCGCTGCGATCTTTTTGACATCGGCGGCGTCGAGCACGGTCCCTGCACCGAAGAAGCCGCGATCGCTAAAGGCCGCCGTCATCAGGCGGATCGACTCCAGCGGCTCCGGCGAATTGAGCGGCACCTCGATGATCGTCACCCCGGCCTCGATCAGCGCGCCGGCCACGGCCACGGCGTCGGCGGGCGTGATGCCGCGCAGGATCGCGATGACGGGGCAGCGCGCGAACGCCGCGTCGAAAGCTACGGACGCACTCATACCGCTTGCTCCAAAATCAGGGCCTGGCCGAGCACGACGCAGTCCTCCGGCGCGGGAATGAGGCGGAACCCCAGGGCTTTCGCCGCCTGCGCGTAGCGCGTCGACAGCGCGCCGCTGCCAATGACATAGGCCTCCGGCGCCGCCGTGGACAGGCTTTCGGCAAGCTCGGCGCCGATCAAGAGCCCGGAGAGGTAGTCCGCCAATTCAGGCGGCGGCAGCAGGTCGAACAGGCCCAGCGTGCGTGTCGCGAACAGCCGATGCAGCAAGCCGCCAGCGGACTTCAGAGCGGCGCCCTCTTTCACCCCGCGCTTAAAGCCTGAGCCGTCGCTCGCCCCCTCCGCCATCAACCGCGCCAGGATCGTGTGACCCTTGAGCGCGGCAAAAACCTCGCCGGTCATGAAGGTATTGAAGGCGACAATCACGCCCCCGCGCACGATCGCGCGCTTGGAATGCGTGCCCGGCAGGATGAAGGCGCCGTCAGCGACGCCAAACGCGCGCATGGCGCCAAGAATCTGGATCTCTTCGCCGCGCATGACGTCGGGGACGCCGTCGTGATCGATCGTCTTGAGGCCCGGCGCGAGAAGAATTCTGCCGATGCCGGGTTCGTCCCATCGCACGCAGGCCGCGGCGATGTCAGACGCGCGGGCGGGACAGGTCGCATAAGGCGCCTCTTTCCATCCCTGCCGCGAGCCGATCATGCCGGACAGCACGATGGGGCCTTCATGGCGCCAGCCGCCGAGCGCGTCGCGCAAGGCGCCCGCGTGCCCGCCAGCGGGAATCGCCAAGATGCCTTTGTCCGTCGCGCGCTTCTCGCGCACCTGGCCGTCGACGACGAGGTAAGCGCGAAAGGACGAGGTGCCCCAGTCGACGCTGACGAACGAGGCGCCGGAAGTCGCGCGGTCAGAAGGTGAGGGTGACAATGACGGTGTCCTGGTAAGTCCCTGGAGATGGCAAATTCTGCGCCGGGACCTGACCATAGACCGGAATCGCCTGGGCGGCGCCCGTCCCCGTCCCGGAATAGGTGTCGACGCCGGAGGTATTGCCCCAGTTCAACGTGCGGGTCGAGTTGCGAAACAGGCTGTAGCTGATCAGGCCGCCCGGCCCCAGCATCTGCCGTGACGAGGTCGTCGCGCCGGGCGCCTGAACCGGCGCCCATGGCGATCGTGTACGGCGCGCCGGAGGTGCAGGTCACCGCCAGGTTCGAACTGGCGTTAATCGCCGACAAAAGGCCTGACGTCGCGCCGAAATTCAAGGCTCCGGCGGCGATCTGGCACGAGCCGAGATAGTTGACGCTGACCTCGAACACCGGGGAGGAGCCGATATAAGAATTCGAGGCGCCGCAGGCGATCGGGTCGTTCGGCGCGGTGGCGTCGAACACCACCCAGGAATTGCCGCTGCCGCCGTAAGTGTCGGTATAGACGCCCGCCGGCAGGCCGGCCGCGGAGGAGAGGATCTTCGCGTAGACGCTGGTCGTGGTGTAGCCGCCGGCGGTCTTTGTGTAGGGTATCGACACGGTAGCCGACCCCGGCATTTGGAATGTCGTGGTCATCGCCGAATTGGAATAGAGTTGGTAGGTGATTTTGTTCGTGCCGTTCTTCATCGTTCGCGTGGTCTGACTGGCGCTGTTGGCGCCGGCTCCGAACGAATTGCACATCGCGAGCGTGCCGTAGGTCGCCCAGCCCTTCGCGCAGCCCTCGCCGATGGTCCCGACCGTCGTCAGGCCATTCAGGCTGGCGGCGTTGGCGTAGCCGAAGGCGATCTCCGAGGCGGAAGCCGAGCACGACTGCGCGCGCGCCGCGCCGCTGGCGAAAAGCGCAAAAGCCAGCGCGAGCACGATCGCCGACAGGGTTTGGGAGCTTCGTCCCATCGATGGCTTTCCTTAAGCCGAATCAGGATGTTATGTCCTTGGTATTGCAAAGCCGACGCCCTGGCCACGCCGTTTCGGCCCGGCCATCCCTTCCCCTTCAGGTAAAACTCTGTATAAGGCGCGCGATTCCGCCGGCATGGCGGACGTTGGACCGCCCTGGACGACATCCCGGAACGGCCCGTTCATGAAAGGACATGCGATGTCGATCTCCGCGGAGCGCAAGAGCGCGCTCGTTCGTCAGTACGCGCTCAAGACCGGCGACACGGGTTCGCCCGAAGTGCAAGTCGCCATTCTCACCGAGCGCATCAACAACCTGACTGAGCATTTCAAGACCCACGTCAAAGACACGCATTCGCGTCGTGGCCTGCTCAAGATGGTTTCTCAGCGCCGTACTCTGCTCGACTACGTCAAGGGCCAGGAAGAAGCGCGTTATCAGTCTCTGATCGAGCGCCTCGGCATTCGCCGCTAAACTGTTTTCGCGGGGAGCATCGGCGCGCCCGGACGGCGCCCGATGGACTTACCCCCGCGAAGATCAAGCCGATGGCGACGGCATGGGGCCGTCGTCCGCACATAGGAGACGCGCTAGGCGTCGGGTCCTGGCAGGATCGCGAAAGGCTTTCGCATTGAGCCTTTCGCAATCTTGCCAATGGGACCGCTGATTGTTCGGTTACAAATCAGGCGCCTTCGCATCCTCCGCTCAAAGCAAGGATCGTTAGGATGTTCGAAATTCACCGCGAAGAAATCGATTGGTGCGGCCGCACGCTGACCCTGGAAACCGGCCGCATCGCCCGTCAGGCCGACGGCGCCGTGTTCGCCTCGTGGGGCGAGACCACCGTTCTCGCCACTGTCGTCGCCGCCAAAACGGCCAAGCCGGGCGTCGACTTTTTCCCGCTCACCGTCAACTACCAGGAAAAGGCGTTCGCCGCCGGCCGCATTCCCGGCGGCTTCCTGAAGCGCGAAGGCCGCCCGTCTGAAAAAGAGACGCTGGTTTCGCGCCTGATCGATCGCCCGATCCGCCCGCTGTTCCCCGACGGGTTCCGCTGCGAGACGCAGGTGATCACGACCGTGCTCAGCCACGATCTTGAAAACGATCCGGACATTCTGGCGATGGTCGCCGCCTCGGCGGCGCTGACGATCTCTGGCATTCCTTTCATGGGCCCGGTCGGCGCGGCGCGCGTCGGCCATATCAAGGGCGAACTGAAGCTCAATCCGACGATCGAAGAGATGAAGGATTCGACGCTTGAGTTGGTGGTCGCCGGCACCGCCGACGCTGTGCTGATGGTGGAATCGGAAGCTAAAGAGCATTCCGAAGAGACCATGCTCGCGGCGGTAATGACCGGCCATCGCGGCTTCCAGCCGGTGATCGAAGCGATCATCCGCCTGGCCGAGAAGGCCGCCAAAGAGCCGCGCGTCCTGAACGTCCCGGACCATTCGGCGGTCGAGAAAGCCGTGCTCGAAGTTGGCGAGACCGATCTGCGCGCCGCTTACGCCATCACCGACAAGCAGAGCCGTTACGCCGCGGTCGACGCCGCGAAAGCGAAAGTGACGTCCACCTTGCTCGCGGAAGGCCATGAGCCGAAGTTCACCTCCGAGCAGGTCGGCGAAGCCTTCCACAATGCGCAGGCCAAGGTCGTGCGCTGGAACATCCTCGATCACGGCCAGCGCATCGACGGCCGCGACGTCAAAACCGTTCGTCCGATTTCCAGCCAGGTTCACGTCCTGCCGCGCACGCACGGCTCCGCGCTGTTCACGCGTGGTGAGACGCAGGCGCTTGTGGTGGCGACGCTCGGCACCGGCGAAGACGAGCAGTTCGTCGACGCTCTGGAAGGCACCTACAAGGAGCGCTTCATGCTCCACTACAACTTCCCCCCCTTCTCGGTCGGCGAAACTGGCCGCCTGGGCGTTCCGGGCCGGCGTGAAATCGGCCACGGCAAACTCGCCTGGCGCGCGATCCGTCCGATGCTGCCGACCCCGGCGGAGTTCCCCTATACGATCCGCGTCGTCTCCGACATCACCGAGTCCAACGGCTCCTCGTCGATGGCGACTGTGTGCGGCTCCTCGCTCGCGCTGATGGACGCCGGCGTGCCGCTGAAGCGGCCGACGGCGGGCATCGCCATGGGCCTGATCCTGGAAGGCGCGCGCTTTGCGGTGCTTTCCGACATTCTCGGCGACGAGGATCACCTCGGCGACATGGATTTCAAGGTGGCCGGCACGTCCGAAGGCGTGACCTCGCTGCAGATGGACATCAAGATCGCCGGCATCACCGAAGAGATCATGAAGGTGGCGTTGGCGCAGGCGCGCGAGGGCCGTCTCCACATCCTCGGCGAGATGGGCAAGGCGATCTCCGGCTCCCGCCAGGAAGTCGGCGAGTTCGCGCCGCGCATCGAAACGATGAAGATCCCGACCGACAAGATCCGCGAAGTGATCGGCACCGGCGGCAAGGTGATCCGCGAAATCGTCGAGAAGACCGGCGCCAAGATCAACATTGAGGACGACGGCACGGTGAAGATCGCCTCGGCCGACGGCAACAAAATCAAGGCCGCTATCAACTGGATCAAGTCGATCGCGTCCGAGCCGGAAGTCGGATTGATCTACGACGGCACCGTGGTGAAGACGATGGAGTTCGGCGCTTTCGTCAACTTCTTCGGCTCGAAGGACGGCCTGGTCCACATCTCCCAGCTCGCCAAGGCGCGCGTCAACAAGACGACCGACGTCGTCAAGGAAGGCGACAAGGTCAAGGTCAAGCTGCTCGGCTTCGACGATCGCGGCAAGGTGCGCCTGTCGATGCGCGTCGTCGATCAGAAGACCGGCGAGGATCTTGAGAAGGCGGAAGCCGCCGCTGGGACCGCCGCTCCGGCCGCGGAATAAGTCGCTTTTAGCAATCGACCGGGCGGTTCTTCTCTTCGCCCGGTCGGCGACCTAGATATGGGGCCCTGCACGGAGCCCCATGTCCCTCTTTAACGACATTCTGTTTGAAGTCGGGCTCGCCGCGCGCGCGGTCGGCGACGCCGTTTCGCGCCGGTCGCTCAGGCTTGGCGTCACCGGGCTGTCGCGCTCGGGCAAGACTGTGTTCATCACGGCGCTCGTCAACAATCTGCTGAACGCGGCGAAGCTGCCGGTGTTTCAGGCGGCGGCGGAAGGGCGCATCGCCCGCGTGCGGCTCGAGCCGCAGCCAGACGACGACGTGCCGCGCTTTCCCTACGAAGAGCAATGGGCGCGGCTCTCCGCCGGAGCGAACCGCTCCTGGCCGTTGTCGACGCGCACCATCTCGCAACTGCGCCTGGTGTTTGAATTCGAGCGAGCGCGTTCCTTCACCGGCGGCGCCTCGACCTTCACGCTCGATATCGTCGATTATCCCGGGGAATGGCTGCTCGATTTGTCGCTGCTCAACAAGAGCTATGCCGACTGGTCGGCTGAAGCGATGACGCTGGCCGAACAGCCGAAGCGATTGGCGATCGCGCGGGATTGGCTCGCGACGGCCAAGACGCTGCGGGCGGCTGGCCCCGCGCATGAGGATGACGCCCGCCGCGCCGCCGAGGCGTTCACCGGCTATCTGCGCGCCGCGCGCGATCAGTCTTTTGCGCTTTCCACGTTGCCGCCGGGCCGCTTTCTCATGCCGGGCGATCTTGAGGGATCGCCGGCGCTGACTTTCGCGCCGCTGTGGCTCGACGATGGCGTCCCGGTAGCGGCGGGGTCCCTCGCCGCGATGATGGCGCGGCGCTACGAGGCCTACCGCAACGTGGTGGTGCGGCCGTTCTTCTCTAGGCATTTCGCGCGGCTCGATCGGCAGATCGTGCTGATTGACGCGCTCGCCGCGCTCAACTCGGGGCCGGCGGCGCTGCGCGACCTCGAATATGCGATGACGCAGGTGCTGCTGGCGTTCCGCACCGGCCGCGCCTCGCTGCTCGGCTCGATTTTCCGCCCGCGCGTCGATCGCATTCTCATCGCGGCGACCAAGGCGGATCATCTTCATCATGCCAGCCACGACCGGCTTGAGGCGATCGTGCGCCTCGTCACCGCGCGCGCCATCGCGCGCGCGACCGGCCTGGGCGCGCAGATAGACGTTGTTGCGCTGGCGGCGGTGCGGGCGACGCGCGAAGCCGAGATCCGACACAGCGGCGAGGCGTTCCAGGCGATCGTTGGCGTGCCGGAGAAAGGCGAAAGTCTTGACGGACAGGTGTTCGAAGGCGTCGGCGAGGTCGCGACCTTCCCGGGCGAGTTGCCTGACGCCCCGGAACTTGCGCTCAGCGGCGAGGGCCTGGCGCTGCTCGAGGACGCCAGCGATTTCCGGTTCCTGAAGTTCCGCCCGCCGCTCATCGCCGCGAGCGCAAGCGCGCCTTCCATACGCCTCGACCGGGCGATGCAGTTTCTGCTCGGAGATCGCCTGGCATGAGCGAGCGAAAACCGCGGCCGATCGCCATCCGCCTCGACGAAGCCGAACCGCCGCCGAACGTCGTCCTGATCGAGGAGCCGGAGCCATCGGGCGAGATCGTCCCGGCGCCGGACGCCACGCTCCGGCCACGGCGCAGCTTTCGCTTCGGCGCGCTGTTCGCCTCAGGTCTGGCGGGGCTGGTGTCGCTGGCGCTTGGGCTTTGGGTCACCAATCTGATCGAGGCGCTGTTTCAGGCGTCGCGGAGTCTCGGCGACGTCGGCCTGCTGCTGCTCGCGCTCACGCTGTTCGGCCTGCTCGGCCTCGCTTGGCGCGAGCTCAGGGCCATCCTACGCCAGCGCGAAATCGGCAAGCTGAGCGCGGCCATCGCGCTGGCCCACGCCGCCGATGACGGCGTCGCGGCGCGCGCGCTCGTCACGGAATTGATGAGCCTCTATCGCGATCGGCCGGAGACCGCGCGTGGGCGCGCCGAAACGGCCCAGGCCATTCGCGGCATCGTCGACGGCCGCGACCTCATCGCCATCGCCGAGCGCGAGCTGCTGGCGGCGCTCGACGAGCGGGCCAAGCACACCGTCGCCAACGCGGCCAAGCGCGTCTCGATGGTGACGGCGATCAGCCCGCGCGCGGTGCTCGACTTCTTCTTCGCCGCCGCCCAGCTCGTCGTCATGGTGCGCAAGATTTCCGGCATTTATGGCGGCCGGCCCGGTTTTCTCGGTTTTCTCGGCGTCATCAAATCCGTCGGCGCGCATCTCGCGCTCACCGGCGGCATGGCGGCGGGCGACAGTCTGCTGCAGCAGGTCGTCGGCCACGGCATCGCCTCGCGCATCTCGACGCGGCTTGGCGAGGGCGTGCTCAACGGCCTGATGACCACGCGCGTGGGGCTCGCCGCGATCGCCGCCTGCCGCCCCGCGCCGTTCCTCAACCGTCCGGCGCCGAACGTCCGGGAGGTCGCGCCGTTCCTGTTCCGCAGCGCGAAGGAAAAAAGCGACGCCTAACCCGCGACGCCGAGCTTGCGCTGCAGGTTCGTCGACGACGTCGTGTATTGAAACACGATCTTCTTCTCCGGATACACGTAGTGCACCGCCTTTTGCGCGGCGAGCGCAGCCTCGTGGAAGCCGGAGAGGATCAGTTTTAGCTTGCCGGGATAGGTGTTGATGTCGCCGACGGCGAAGATCCCCGGCGCGCTCGTCTCGAACTTCTCGGTGTCGACCGGGATCAGGTTCTCGTGCAGGTTCAGCCCCCAGTGGGCGATCGGCCCGAGCTTCATAGTGAGGCCGAAAAACGGCAGCGCGTCGTCAGCGGCGAGATCGATTACCGGCCCGCTTTCCTGCTTGATCGTGACATGGCTGAGCTGCGCGCCCTCGCCCTTCAGCCCTGACGCCTGCCCCAGCACGAAATCCATCTTGCCGTCGGCGACCAGCTCGCGCATCGCGTTGACCGAGTGCGGCGCAGCGCGGAAGGAATCGCGGCGATGCACCAGCGTGATGCGCTCGGCGACCGGATGCAGGTTGAGCGCCCAATCCAGCGCGGAATCGCCGCCGCCGAGGATGACGACGCGGCGGCCGCGGAACTTATCCATCTTGCGCACGGCGTAATGCACCGAGGTCCCCTCAAACGCCTCGATGCCGGCGAGCGGCGGGCGCTTGGGCTGGAACGAGCCGCCGCCCGCGGCGACGATCACGATCTTTGCCTCGAGCACCGTCTCGGCGTCGGTCTCGACGCGAAAGCGCTTGCCGTCCGCCGCCTCGAACGGCGTCACCGCCGTCACCATCTGATTGAGGTGGAAGGTCGGCGCGAACGGCGCGATCTGCTTTTGCAGATTGTCGACGAGCTCCTGGCCCGTGACGATGGGGAAACCGGGGATATCGTAGATCGGCTTCTCCGGATAAAGCTCGGCGCATTGCCCGCCGATCTTCGGCAGGATGTCGATGACATGCGCTTGCATTTCGAGCAGGCCGAGTTCGAACACGGCGAACAGGCCGATCGGCCCAGCGCCGATGATGGCGACGTCGGTGAGGACAGGGTCGGTCACAGCGTCACCCCTGCTTGCCGGGCGTCGTGAGGATCAGCCCGTCGAGCGCGGCGGTCACTTTGATCTGGCAGGACAGGCGCGAGGTCGGCTGCACCTCGAAGGCGAAGTCGAGCATATCCTCCTCCATCTGCGAGCGCGCGCCCACCGCGGCGAACCAGGCCTCGTCGACATAGACATGGCAGGTGGCGCAGGCGCAGGCCCCGCCGCATTCGGCGACGATGCCTTCGACGCCGTTGCGGATCGCGGTCTCCATCACGGTCGCGCCGATCTGCGCCTCCACCGTCTTGGCTCCGCCTTTGGCGTCCTTGTAGGTCACTTTGACCATGCAAAATCCCGTCTCATAGGAAACGAACGGCCCGCCCCTGGGCCCGCGGGGCCCAGGCGGAACGCTCGCTTGGAAAGAACCGGCGGACTGCCTAAGCGTTCGGCCGCCGGAAATAAAGGCGTTTGTCTCCCGCCTTCGCCGCCCTTGTCACGACGCTTGCAGCAGCGCCAGGGCCGCCTCCCGCGCCGAGCCTTCGACGCCGGCGATCAGGGCTTCGCGCGCTTGCGTTCGGGTTGCCAGATCGCCCGCGCCCGCGCCGTTCATGCAGCTCAGCGCAAGCTCCGCCACCTCATCGGCCCCCACCGCGAGCGCAGAGCCCCGGATGCCATGCGCCAGATCGCCTAGACGGTCGCTGGACGCAGGATCGCCGGCCGCCAGAGCCTCGGCGATATTCCTCGCCCGCTCGATGTAGATTGTTAACAATTGGTTGGCCAATTCGATGTCGCCGCCGGCGATTGCGATGACGCGTTGTCGATCGATCGGCATCTCGACCCCCTCCAGCAAGCGGCGCCCGGCAAAAGCCGCATTTTCCTACGATTGCCTAAGTCACGACAATAGCGGGACTTCGCGGGCGCGTTAACGACGTTCTTAAACGAATGGGTCGCGAATATTCCCATCAAGGACCCGCGCCTGTATTGTGTTTGGTTAACAGCCTCGACATGCCGACGTGTCGCAAGGCCATAATTTTCTAGGAAGACGCCGGCATATTGAGCCCGGCGTCAGGGGTAGAGGCATTCATGGCGCAACAACAACCAGCCCCCGATGCGATGGACGCCGCGCTTGGCGCGATCGAGTCCGCATTGAGCCTGGACCTGACCTCTCCCGCCGCCACCTCCGCGCCAAAGCCAGACGCGGCGGCGCCTTCGCCAGCGGCTGAAGCGGCCAAGCCGGCCCAGCAACTGCTGCGCCGTCCCGCCGCCGAGCCCGCTCCCGCGGCGCTGCGTCCGGCGAGCCCTCCGGCCAACGACGACCGGCCGTCCATCGCTCCGCTCGTGCAAGCCTTGCAGATGAGGCCGGTCAGCCGCACGCCGATGCTGCTGGCGGCGCTCGCTTCGCTGCTGTGGATCGGCCTGTGCGCCGCCTATTTCTACATCCACGTCGCTGGCGGCGACGTGCAACGGCTCACGGTGCGCGAGACCTACGTCACGCCGGAGTTCGTGCTTTTGGCGCTCGGCGCGCTTGGGCCCGCCATCCTGTTTTTTGGCCTGGCGACGCTGGCGCGGCGCATCCGCGAACTTCGCCAATCCGCCGCCGCGATAGCGCAAGTTGCGGCGCGGCTGGCCGAGCCCGACACCAGCGCCGCCGAAAATCTTGGCTCGCTCGGTCAGGCCGTCGGCAACCAGGTCCGGGCGATGAGCGACGGCGTCGAAGCCGCGCTGACGCGGGCCGCCGAACTCGAAAAGCTTGTCCGCAGCGAAGTCGCCGCGATCGAAAACTCCTTCGCCGAAAATGACCGCCGGGTGCGCTCGCTCATCGCCGAATTGAGCGACCAGCGCGGCGCCTTGGTGGCGCAGGGCGGGCAGTTGCACGCTTCGCTGCTGGCGGCCAACAGCTCGCTGGGCGAGAGCTTCAACTCCATCAGCGTGCACGCCAATTCGGAGATCGCCGACGCCAGCCAGCGCATCGCCGGCGCGCTCGGCGCCGCCGCCGAGGAAATCGGCGCCAACCTTCAGCGCACCGGCGCCGAGGCCGTCGAAAAGATCGCCAATCAAGGCACCGCGATCGAAGAATTCCATGCATCGGCTCACCGAGGAGCTGTCGCAGCGCTTTGTCGCCACCGCGCAGCAGGCCGGCGCCGATCTCGCCGCGCAAATGGCGGAGATGGAAGAGCGCGTGAAGGCGAGCGGCGAGGCGATCGTCATCGACGCTCAGGCCCGCCACGAAGCCCACGCCGACCGTCTGTCCGCGATCGCCACCGACATCGCCAGCGCGGTGAAGTCGACAGGCGACGATCTGTCGTCGCGCCTCGGCCAGACCCACGAGGACCTCAACGCCGGATTCGCCGGCCAGGGTCAGGATCTGGTGCAGCGCCTGGAATCCGCCAACGCCCGCATGAGCGACGTTCTGGCGCAAATGGACGTGCTGGTCGCCGGGCGGCTGACGCAGACCCATGAGCGCCTGCAGCAGGCCCTCACCGTCAAAGGCCCCGAGATCGCGGCGCGCCTCGATGAGACCGCCACGCAAATGGAAGATCACTTCAACCGCAGGGTCAACGAAGCGCATGCGACGTTCTCGGTTGGGTCGGCCGGCGCGAGCGTCGCCATCGAAGAGCAGCTCAAGTCGGTGCAGACCATCCTGCTGGATCAGGCCGACGGCATCGTCGGCCAGGTGAGCCAGGCGGCGCAGGCCGCCGCGGCGCTGATCGAGGGTCAAGGCGCGGCGGCGAAAGCTGAATTCGCCGCGCAGATCGAAGCGTTGCTGGCCAGCTGGCGGCGCATGTCCGACGAAGCGGTGGAGCGCGTCATTTCCGCGACTGCGGAAGTCTCGACGTCCATCGCCGTCACCGGCGGCGCGTTCCAGGACGGTTTGTCGTCGCAATTGGCGGCGTTCGAAGGCGGCGTCACCGCCAAGTCGCAAAGCTTGACGACGACGGTCGACGAGATCGGCCGTTCGCTGCAGGATCGCATGAGCGCGTTGACCTCCACGCTGTCGCT
Source organism: uncultured Pseudomonadota bacterium (assembly GCA_963730695.1). Lineage (GTDB taxonomy): Bacteria > Pseudomonadota > Alphaproteobacteria > Rhizobiales > Beijerinckiaceae > Roseiarcus. The sequence continues at coordinate 83,253 of CAVSSV010000049.1, read as the reverse complement.
CGGCTCGGACGGCGTTACCGCGAAGATCGACGAGCAATCCAAGCAGCTCGAGGAAGCGCTGGCCGCACGCACGGCCGCGCTCGACGCCATGCTCAGCGACAAGCGCCAGGCGATGGCCGAAGCCCACGCCGAGGCGGCGCAGCGGACGTCGGCGGATTTCGACGCCTTCACCGCGGTCCATCAGGCGACCTGGGAAGAGCACAGCCTGCGGCTGGCCCAACAGCTCACCGAGCATGCCGACGGCGTCGCCAACACGCTCGGCTTCGGCTACGAGCGCTTCCACGGCGTGGTCTCCGCGCGCACCGACGAACTCCGGGCGCAAATGGACGCCCAGACCGCCGAGTTCGGGCATCAGTTCGACGCGCATCACGGCGCGCTGTCGGCGCAACAAGCCGCGCTCGAGCTCGCCCTCGCCCACCATTCGGGCGCCGTCGGGCAGGCCCTCGACGAAGGCCTGCGCGGCCTGAGCGAAGCCACCGACGCCAACCGCTCGGCGCTCGGCGCCGAACTTGCCGCTAACGCCGATGCGCTGAACGAGCGCGTCGCCGAATTCTCCGCCGCCAGCGCCGCCCATGCGGAGATGGTGCGGCAATCGCTGACCGACCATTCCCAGCATCTGGACGACGTTGTCGGCCAGGGGCTCGCGCAGTATCAAGCCGTCGGCGCCGAGGTATCGGCCAAGGTCGGCGATCACGTGGAAAAGCAGACGCGCGTCCTCGCCGATGGCGCGCAAGCGATCGCCGACGCGGTCGCCGAGGCCGGCGCCGTCGCGACCTCGCAAGAGAAGACGATCCGGCAGGCGCTCCTCGATCAAGCGCAGCGCCTCGACGAGGCCATCCGCGAGGGGCTCGAGAAATACCAGGTGCTGGGTTCCGAGCTCGTGGAGCGAATCGCGCAAAGCATCGAGCGCCAGTCGCACAGCGCCGCGGAAGGCGCGCGGTCCGTCGCCTCGGCGTTGGACGAGGCCAACGCCGCCTCGGCCACGCAGGAAGCGCTCATCCGGCAGTCGCTGTTCGATCAGGCGCAGCGTCTGGACGAGTCTGTCCGCGAGGGGCTCGAAAAGCACAGCGCGGTCGCCGCGGATCTGTCGCAGCGCATCGCCGAAAGCATCGAGACCCATTCGCGCAGCCTCGAAGACAGCGCGGGCGCGGTCGGCGCCGCCGTCGCCGACACCAACATCGCCCACGCCGCGCACGAAGCCATGTTCCGCCACGCTCTGCAGGAACTGGCGCAGCGCCTTGACGGCGCTGTCAATGAGGGGCTGGAGCAATATCGCGCGCTCGGCGGCATGCTGGCGCAACGCATCGCCGACAGCGTCGAAGGCCAGTCGCGCCTGCTCGCCGACGGCGCCGCCTCGGTCAACGCCGCCACCGCCGAGGGCGTGGCGTCGGTCAGCGCCGCGCTGATGGGCGTCAACGTCGCCAACGCTTCGCATGAGGCGATGATCCGGGAGTCGCTGCTCGAACAAACCCAGCGCCTCGACGACGCCGTCGGCGAGGGGCTGGAGAAGCATCGCTTGCTCGGCTCCGATCTCCTGCAGCGCATCGCCGACAGCCTCGAAGGCCATTCGAGCAACCTCGCGGACAGCGCCGCCTCGGTCAACGCCGCAGTCGCCAGCCATTCCGCGTCGGTCAACGCGGCGGTGTACGAAGCCAACGCCGCCTCCGAGTTGCACGAGGCGATGATCCGGCAGTCCTTGCTGGAGCAGGCTCAGAGGCTCGACGCCGCGGTCGAAGAAGGTCTGGAAGGCTACCGCCGCGTCGGCGCCGATGTCTCGGACCGCATCGCCCAAGGCGTCGACGGCCAATCGCGCAGCCTCGCGGAAAACGCGCAGGCGATCTCCGCCGCGGTCAACGAGTCGCTGCAGCGCCATCAGGCCGTCGGCTCCTCGCTGTCGCGCCAGATCGCGGAGGCGGCCGAGCGGCAGTCGTCCGGCCTTTCGCAAAGCGTCGCCGCAATCGAAGCGGCGATCGCCGAGGCGGCGGAGACCGTCGCCGCGCACGATGCGACGATCCGCACGACGCTCATGGATCACGCGCGCACCCTGACCGGCGCGGTCGAGGAGTCGTTGGCGCGGTACCAGGGTCTTGGCTCTGCGCTGTCCGCGCAGATCGCCGATTCCGCCGAACGGCAATCGGGCGCGCTCTCCAGGAGCGTCGCCGCGATGGAGGCCGTCATCGCCGAGCACGACGGCGCCGTCACCGCCCATGAGGCGGCGATCCGCCGCACGATGTCCGATCATGCGCAAGGGCTCACCGGCGCGGTCACAGAATCGCTCGACCGCTTCCAGAGCGTCGGCGCCTCGCTCTCGCAGCAGATCGGCGAAGCCGCCGAACGGCAATCGGGCGGTCTCTCCCAGAGCGTGGCTTCGATCGAATCCGCGATCGCGGAAGCGGGCGCCGCCGCAGCGACGCACGAGAACGCCATCCGGCGCACGCTGCTCGAGAGCGTGCAGAGCTTCGCCCGCGCCGTCAGCGAGGGGCTCGAGCGCTTCCACAACGTCGCCAACGTGGTGTCCCAGCGCGTCGCCGACACCGTCGAGAAGCAGTCGCTGACCTTGTCCGAGGGCGTTGAGACCATTAACGCGGCGATCGTCGACGCCGGCGCCGCCGGCGCGACGCACGAATCGCAAATCCAACTGGCGCTGTCCGACCATGCGCGGCGGCTGTCCGAAATCGTCAATACCGGGCTGTCGCAGTTGGAGACGGCGACCGGCCAGTCCTCCAAGCAATTGCTCGGCCAGGTCGACGACCGCGTGCGCGCCATGACGGCGCACACCAGCGCGCTGCACGCCGCGATCGAAGCCAACCAGACGGCGTTGGAGCAATCGGTGGCCGAACACCAGAGCGCGATGGAGCGCGCGTTCGGCGACGGCTTCACCAAGCTGGACGAAGCGTCGGCGAAGGCCGGCGAGACCTGGTTCGGACGCATCGAATCGGTGTCGGGCGGTCTGTCCTCGCGGCTCGAAAACATCCTGTCGTCGTTCGAGCGTCTGCTCACCGTCGGCGTCGACGAACTCGACGCCCGGCTGTCGCGGCGCAACGACGAGGCGGCCGAACTCATCGACGCCAAGAGCCGCATCCTGGACGGCCGCACCACCGCGCGCCTCGGCGAATTGTCGTCGACGCTCGATTCGCTGATCGGCCGCATCGAAGGCGGCCTCGACCTTCGGCAAAAGTCGCTGCAGGAGACGATGGCGACCGGCACGCTGCAGGCGGCCAAGACGCTCACCGACGGCTCGAAGAACCTGTTCGTCGGGCTGCAGACCGGCGTCGATGCGGCGCTCGGCGCGCTGTCGCAACGCGCCGACGCGATCTCCGGCACGTTGGCGGAGCTCGCGAGCAGCCTTGATCGCTACATGACCAGGGGCTCCAGCGACGTCGCGCGGGTGTTCGAGACCAACATCGCGCAGTTGCGCGACCAGGTCGTCGTGCCGCTCGAAGCCGGCGCGGCGCGGCTCGATGGCGCCCGCGCGGATTTCGCAGCGCGCGCCAGCGACCACGTGCAGAGCTTGAGCGCGTTGTTCGACGGCCACGCCAAGGCGATTGACGGCGCCGTTGTCACCCATATCGACGCCGTCCATGGCGGCCTCGAGCAAGGCTCCGCGCTGCTGTCGGCGGGCGTCGCCGAACGCATCGGCGTGCTGACGGATGCGTTGCAAGAGGCGCAGTCGCGGCTGGACGCGCAGAACGCGGCGCTCAACCAGCTTTTGGGCGGCCACGCCCGCGCGCTGGACGCCTCCTTCGAAGACAACGCGCGCGCCATCGACAACCGTCTCAATCAGGGAGCGGCGTCGCTCGCGCAGCAGTTCAACGCCAACAACGCGATGCTCGACGCTTCGCTTGAGCAGCTTGAACAACGGCTGATCGGCGAGATCGCCGGCCGCAGCGACACCATCACGCGCTCGGTGTCCGAGCAGGTTATGGCGATGCAGACCGTGGTCGGCGGCGACGGCCAGCAATTGGTCGAAAGGCTCGCCGAGATGGTCGCGCGGCTGAAAGCCTCGTTCGACGGACAAAGCCGCGATCTGCTGTCGCTGATCGGCCGGCGCGGCGAAGACCTGCAGGCGGCGATCTCCGCCAGCGCTTCGACCTCCGCCCGTTCGCTGGGCGAGCTCAACAACCAGTTGTCTCAGGACGTCGAGCGCGCGGTGCAGCAGCTGCAAGGCGCCGCCGAGGCCGCGCGCTTGCAGTCGACGACGATCACCGACGAGATGACGGCCGCCGGCCGCACCGCGCAGGAGCAAGGCGACGAAGCCGCCACCCGCGCGATCGCGCGGCTCAACTCGGAACTCGCCCGTTCCACCGCGGCGCTCGCCGCAGCCTCGGAATCCGCGCTGTCGCGCGGCGGCGAGGCGTCGACCCGTCTGGTCGGCGACGTCGCCAATCAAGTGTCGCAGTCGATCGCGGCGCTCGAAGAAGCCATCGAGAAGGCGCGTTCGCACGGCTCGGACGCCGCGCAGCGGCTAGTCGGCCAGATCGCCGACGAAGTCGATCGCAAGCACGGCGAGATGCGCGCCGCCGTCGACTACAGCGCTTCGCGGCTGACCTCCGCCTTCAGCGAGGCGGGCGACCAGGCGCACAGCAAGCTGTGGCCGGTGCTGGAAAAACTCGGCTCCACGAGCGACGACCTCGCCAAGCTGAATGCCTCGATGGACGAGAACCTGAACGCGCTGCACGGCGAAGTGGCCGCGCGCCTGAGCGAATTCCAGCGCGCGCTCGGTTCGCTCTCGAGCCAGGTCGCCTCGCTCGGTCGCGTTTCCAACAGCGCCCAGACCGACGCCGCCGCCCTCGTCGACAAACTCGACGAGCGCACGCGCGCGCTCAGCGAGATCGCCGGCGGTCTCGCCTCGACGCAGACCATGGTCGATGCGACCTTGGCCGGGCGCCAGGAGAAGCTCGCCGCGCTGCTCGACAATCTCACCGCCAGCAGCGGTTCGTTCGACGTGCTGTTGAAGCGCTTCGCCGATACGGTCGAGGAGAGCTTCACCAAAGGCCAGGCGCGGGCGCAGGAAATCAACGCCATGTTGGCGGCGACCTCCAAGAGCTCGACGTTGGCCATCGGCGGCCAGTTCAACGCCATCCAGGAAGCCGCCAATCGCGAGAGCGCGCGCGCCAGCGCCACGCTGCAACGCGCCTACGAGGCGGCAAACGCGCAATTGACCGAGACGGTCGAGACGTCGCTGGAGCGCTTCCGTACAACGGCCGAAGAGGTGAAGACGTTGTCGGCCGGCATTCGCCGCGAACTGGAGACGACGCGCGAAGACTTGCGCCACGGCGTCATCGCCCTGCCGCAGGAGGTCGAGGAGGCGACAGAGTCGGTCCGCCGCGTGGTCTCTGACCAGATCGCCGCGCTGAAGGAGCTCACCGACGCCGTCGCCAATTCGGAAGTGGCGTTCGACGTCGTGCAGCCGCCAGCGCCGCGCGCGCCGGAGCGGTTCACGCCGCCTACGCCTGCGCCGAGCGCCTATAGCGCACCGATCTTGCCGGCCTTGCCCCGCGTTGAACCCGCCCGTGAGCTCGAGACGCGCCCCGTCCGGCCGCTCGCCCCGCTGCCGCCTGAGCCCATTGCTTCCAAGGAGCCGGCCTTAGCGCGGGATCTGGCGAACGGGCGCGAGGCGAACGGGGCCGCGAGCCGCGACAAGGGCGGTTGGCTCACCAGCCTGCTCGCCGCCGCCTCGCGCGAAGAGGCGGAGCCGAGCCTGCCCGAACTGCCGGCGACCGAGGCGTTAAACGCGGTAGCGCAGAACGCCTCCAGACTGCTCGACGGCGACGCGGTCGTGGATTTCTGGGATCGCCGTCAGAACGGCGAGATCATCCCGGCGACCCGGCGGCTTTACACCGCGCAGGGCCAGGAGACCTTCGATACCGTGCGCCGCCGTATGCGCTCCGACGCGACCTTCCGCGCCGCCAGCGACCGCTACGTGCAGGAATTCGAGCGTCTGATCGCCCGCGTCGGCGCCAACGATCCCGACGGCTCGCGCGCCCGCAGCTACCTGCTGTCCGACACCGGCAAGGTCTACACGCTGCTCGCGCACGCTTCGGGGCTGTTGAACTGATTTTTGCGCGCGGCGGGCCTCCCGAGGGAAGCCCGCCGCGCGTTGATATCGTTTGCGGCAAAACGATATTTGACTTTTTGCTTTACATTTTTCAGAAATAGCTTTAAGCCGTGGCGCGGGCCCATTCCCTCACCCCTTGCGGGGGAGGGTTAAAGAGAGGGTCGCACTGCTCTCTCCAGTTTTTCCTGGGCGTCTCCCCAGGTGGGGAGGAGATCACGGGCCCTGGGAGTAAAAAAGCGAGCCGTATAAGCGTTAAGCCACTGAAATAACTGAATCTGCGACGCTTGTTAAGCGTCACGCGACGCTTAACAAGCGTCGTCAAACGCTTCCTTAGCGCCGTTTCGCGCTTATGAAGCGACGGCTAAGCGCCTTTGCGGCTTGGCTAGGGGTCAGCAGGCGCGTAGCGAAAAAAAGACCAGCGGTTTTAGCGTCAAACCTCTGAATTCGTTGCCTCGGCGACACTTATTAAGCGTCAAACGACGCTTAACCAGACAGGTTAAGCGGCATTTTAAACGGCAATCCGCGCCAACAAGCGTCCTCGAGCGTCGCCGCGACGCTTCCGCAGCGGCACAGCCCCGCCGCCCCCGCGAAAGCCGCGAAAGCGCGACTTTTTCGCCGCCATCCCCGCGCGGTTAAGACCTCGTTTACGGATTCCCCTTAATTCAAACTTAACTCTGCTTTCGCGAACCTTACCTCTCCGAGGAAAGGCCCCGCGGACGCAAAAAATACCGGCGGGGCAAGACCTTACAATGAAGCACGTCGCTGTCTTGATGGGAGGCTGGTCCGCTGAGCGGCCGGTGTCGCTCAGCAGCGGCAAGGCCATCGCCGACGCTCTGGAGACCAAGGGCTATCGCGTCACCCGGGTCGACGTCGGCCGCGACATCGGCCAACGCCTCACCGACCTCAAGCCCGACGTCGCCTTCAACGCCCTGCACGGCCCCTTCGGCGAGGACGGCGCCATCCAGGGCGTCCTCGAGATCCTCGCCATCCCCTACACCCATTCCGGCGTGCTGGCCTCCGCCCTCGCCATGCGCAAGGACCTCGCCAAGGTCGTGCTCGCCGCCGCCGGCGTCCCGGTCGCCGCCGGCAAGACCGTCAGCCGCCACGAGGCCGCCGAGAGCCACGTCCTGCCCCCGCCCTATGTGCTCAAGCCAGTGAGCGAAGGCTCGTCCTTCGGCGTCGTCATCGTCCACAAGGACCGCACGCACCCGCCCCAGGAAGTCGGCCGCGAGGACTGGCCTTACGGCAATTGGCTGATCGCCGAGCGCTTCATCGCCGGCAAAGAGCTGACCTGCGCCGTCATGGGCGACCGGGCGCTCGACGTCATCGAGGTCGTGACGCCCAACGACGTGCTCTACGACTACGACGCGAAATATCGTCCGGGCGGCTCAAAACACGTTCTGCCGGCGCCTCTTAAACCGAATATTTACCATATGGTCCAAGAGTTGGCGCTGAAGGCGCACCGCGCCCTGGGATGCCGCGGAGTGAGCCGCGCGGACTTCCGGTTCGATGAAACGCAAGGCGCGGACGGCGAATTGGCGTGTTTGGAAGTGAACACTCAGCCCGGCATGACCGGCACTTCCCTCGTTCCGGACCTCGCCGCCTATGCCGGCATGAGTTTCGCCGACCTCTGCCAATGGCTCGTTGAGGACGCCTCATGCGGTCGCTAAGCGCATGGCGAAAACCCTCCCTGGCGGCGCCGCTCGATGTGGCGGTGGCCTATCCCGGGGCCGCGCTCGAAGAGAAGAAGGCGCGCGTCTTTGATTTCAGCGCGCTGCCGGCTCCGCCGCGCGGCCTGGGCGGCGGCTTGGCGGCGACGCTGCTCGTCGTCGTCGCCGCGGCGGGCTTCGTCGGCGGCGGACATTATCGCACCATGGTGGCGGGCGCCGGCGGCCTCGGCAATCTCGTGGCGAAGGCCGTGGGCCTCGGCGTCGAACGCGTCGTCATCAACGGCCTTTCCGAACTGGGCGGCCGCGACGCGCTGATCTCCGCCGGCGTCGGCAAAGACGCCACCTTGCCATTCTTCGACGTCGACGCGGCCAAGGCCAAGCTCGAAGCGCTGCCGCTGGTTCAGCAGGCGAGCGTCCGCAAGTTCTACCCGAACGAGATCGTGATCGACATCGTCGAACGCTCGCCGACCGCGATCTGGCAGCAGGACGGCGACTTGCACACCATCGCCGCCGACGGCGCGATCATCGACCAACTGAAGAACCCGCGCTTCGCCGATCTGCCTTTCGTCGTCGGCGCCGGCGCCAACAAGCGCCTTGAGGAATACCGCACGATCTCCGCAGCGCTCGAGGAACTGAAGCCCAAGATCGCCGCCGGCGTGCTGGTGGACGAGCGGCGCTGGCGCCTGAAGTTCGCCTCGGGGATGCTGGTCGATCTTCCTGAGATCGCGCCGGAAGCCGCCGCCGCCGAACTGGTTCATCTGCAGCGCGACCATCGCATTCTCGACCGCGACCTCGTGAGCATCGACTTGCGCACGCCGGGCCGGCTTTTCGTCAAACTTGCCGAGGGGGCCTCTTTGCCGGAGCACGATCCCAAGCCCAAGAAGGGCGGCCCGACATGAGCTTCACGCCGCTCAATTCGAACACGCCAAAACCGTCGACGCGCAAGTCGACGATTTTCGCGACGCTGGACGTCGGCGCCTCGAAGGTCGTCTGCCTGATTGCGCGCGTCACGCCAGAGCAAGGCGCGCGCGGGCCGGGGCACTTCATCTACCGCCGCCGCGTTCTCGGCATCGGCCACCAGAAGTCGCGCGGCGTGAAAGCTGGCGCGGTCGTCGATCTCGACGCCGTCGAGAAGTCGATTCGCCTGGCTGTCGATGCAGCGGAGCGGATGGCCGGCTTCGAGGCGAGCAAGATCATCGTCAACCTGTCAGGCGGACGACTGGCGTCGCGCCGGAGCGCCGCGGAGATCGGGTTGCCTGGCCGGGCGGTGACGCAGGCCGATGTGCGCGCGACGCTCGGTGACGCCTCGAGCGACCCTACGGCCAAAGGACGCTCGCTGCTCCACGTCATCCCGCTAAATTACGCGATCGACGCCACCTCCGGCGTTCGCGATCCCATCGGCATGCTCGGCGAGCGCTTCCGCGCCGATGCGACGCTCGTCACCTGTGACAGCGCCGTCGCCCGTAATCTCATGCTGGCGGTCGAGCGTTGCCACCTGCAGACATCGGCGCTGGTCGCTTCGCCCTACGCCGCCGGGCTGGCCGCGCTCTCGGGCGATGAAGCCGAACTTGGCGCCGCGGTCATCGACTTTGGCGGCGGCACGACGTCGGTCGGCGTCTTCGCCGGCTCTAAGCTTGTTCATGCGGACGCCGTCGCCGTCGGCGGCATCCATGTGACCATGGACGTGGCGCGGGGGCTTTCCGTCAGTCTGGCCGACGCCGAGCGGCTCAAGTCGCTCCACGGCGCCTGCATCGAATCGCCCTCGGACGAGCGGGAGACGTTCAGCGTGCAGCGTCTTGGCGAGGACGCGGACATCACCTTGCACGTGCCGCGGGCGGACCTTGTCCGCATCATCCGTCCGCGCGTCGAGGAAATTCTCGAGCTGGTCCGCGATCGCCTGAAAGCGGCGGGTTTCTCCGAGCAGGCCGGACGGCGGCTGATCCTGACGGGCGGCGCGAGCCAACTGACTGGGCTGAGCGAGTTGGCGCGGCGAATCATCTCCAGCCAGGTGCGCTTCGGCGCGCCCTCCGCAATCGACGGCATGCCGGAATCGGCGCGCAATCCGTCGTTCGCCGTCTCGGTCGGGCTGGCGATGTATCCGGAGGCTGCAGTCGCGGAATTTTCCCCGAACTGGGAGGGGTCGTCCTCCCAGGCCGGTCAGCCGAAGAGTTACGCCCGGCGCGTCGGGCGTTGGATCAAAGAGAGTTTTTAGCCGGCTCCCCAGGAAAGAACCGTCTAGCACCCGCGTAAGTCAGAACTCATCAGATAGCGAAAATAGAGGGACACCATGACGATCAACCTGAAAGCTCCGGAACTGAGGGAATTGAAGCCCCGCATCATGGTTTGCGGCGTCGGCGGCGCCGGTGGCAACGCGACCAACAACATGATCGTTTCGGGGCTGAGCGGCGTGGACTTTATCGTCGCCAACACCGACGCTCAGGCGCTCGCTTCGTCGCGCGCCGAAAGGATCATCCAAATCGGATTGCAGGCGACCGAAGGCCTCGGCGCTGGCTCCAAGCCGGAAGTCGGCCGCGTCGCCGCTGAAGAGGCGATCGAGGAAATCCGCGATCACCTCTCCGGCGCGCATATGGTGTTTATCACCGCGGGCATGGGCGGCGGCACCGGCACCGGCGCCGCTCCGATCATCGCGCAATGCGCCCGAGAGATGGGCATCTTGACCGTCGGCGTCGTCACCAAGCCGTTCCATTTTGAAGGCGGCCGCCGGATGCGCGTCGCCGAGGCCGGCATCACCGAACTGCAGAAGTCGGTCGACACGCTGATCGTGATCCCCAACCAGAACCTGTTCCGTGTCGCCAACGAGAAGACCACCTTCGCCGATGCGTTCTCGATGGCCGATCAGGTGCTCTACTCCGGCGTCGCCTGCATCACCGACCTCATGGTGAAGGAAGGGCTGATCAACCTCGACTTCGCCGACGTCCGCGCGATCATGGCGGCGATGGGCAAGGCGATGATGGGCACCGGCGAAGCTTCGGGCGACCGGCGCGCCGTCCTCGCGGCGGAAGCCGCGATCGCCAATCCGCTGCTCGACGAAACCTCGATGCGCGGGGCCCGCGGCCTGCTGATCTCGATCACTGGCGGCTCTGACCTGACCCTTTACGAAGTCGATGAGGCGGCGAGCCGCATCCGTCAGGAAATCGACGAAGACGCCAACATCATCCTCGGCGCGACTTTCGATTCCGCTCTCGATGGCGTCGTCCGCGTCTCGGTCGTGGCCACCGGCATCGATCAGGAAGCGATGGAAGCCGCCGCGCCGCCGGCGAAGATCGAACTTACCAAGCGCGCTCCGGCGATCGCCCGCGCGCTCGCCACCCCGGCCCTCGAACCGGCGCCTGCGCCGGCTCCGGCTCCCGTCTTCGTCGCGCCGGCTTTGGCGCCGATCGCGCAGAGGCTGGCCCCCGTTAACGAACCGATCGCGGTCGAGACCATCGCCGCGGCCCCGGTCGCTCCGGAACCCGCCCCGATCATGGACGAGGCCGAATATATCTCTGACGAGGCCGACGACGACTTCATCGAGGAAGACACCCGTCCCTTCCGATCTCCCCGCATCCCGCAAGCGGAGGACTTTCCTCCGATCGCCCAAGAGCAGATCCGCCAAGCGCGCGGCGAAAGCCATCAGGAACCTAAGTCGCGCTCCCTGCTCGATCGGCTTCGGGATTTCGGCATCACACGCGCGGCGGATCGCCCGGCCGCCCACGAGCCTGAGCGCGCCGCTCCGGCCCCGGCGCCGGCTCCCCGCGCTGCCGCGCCGCGAGCGCCGGCGGCGACCGAATTCGGTCGCCCGCAAGTGCGCGCTGTCGCCTCCCGGCCAGCGCAGGGACAATTGGATCCGCATGGCCGCGTGCGGCCGGCGCAGGCGGAAGAAGATCATCTTGAAATCCCTGCGTTTTTGCGCCGCCAAGCGCGCTAACGCCTGATCCCCTGGAAGTCTTAGATTCGGGCTCGCCTATATGGCGAGCCCGTCGCGCGTGGCGATCGGGCCGGTGGCTCTCAATATTCGCTCCGTTGAATGCCTCAGATTGTAACTTTCGTTCATCAACTTTGATTTGGCTTAGAGCGCCGCGGGACTTACCTCAGCCTCGGAAAAATCCGTAGCGACTCACCAAACGATCGGGTGGCGCACGGGCGAAGCGGGGTTCTTGATGCGGATTGTCGAGCAGAAGACGCTGGCCGACGTGATCGATTTGCGCGGCGTGGGCGTCCATTCTGGCGCGGCGTCGCACATCCGCATTCGCAGCGCGGAGGCCAACTCCGGCATCGTTTTCCAGCCGATGCGCTCGCGCCGACGCAAGGCTCTGCAAGCGGATTGGCGCCAGGTCGTCAAATCGGAACTCTGCACGACGATCAGCGATGGGGATGGCTTTTCAGTGGCCACCATCGAGCATCTGATGTCGGCGCTGGCCGGTGTTGGCGTGGATAACGCGGTCATTGAGATCGACGGGCCGGAAGTGCCGATTCTCGATGGTTCGGCCCAGATCTACGTCCAAGCCATAGACGACGCCGGGGTCGTGGGCCTCGGCGTTTCGCAAAGGGTCGCCAAAGTACGTAAGTCAGTCCGCGTGGCGCGCGGGGCCGTCGTTTGCGAGCTTTCGCCGTCGGCGGACGGTTTGACCTTCGACGTCGAAATTGATTTCGCCAAAGGCCCGATCGGACGGCAGCGAAAGAGCTTCGTTCTCTCGCCGGAGACCTATCGCGACGAAATCGCCGCGGCGCGGACGTTCGGCGATATTTGCGATCTCGACAAGCTGCAGGCGCTGGGATTTGCGCGCGGTTCGTCGCTCGAGAACACCATCGCCCTGGACGGGGACCGGATTCTTAATCGCGAGGGCCTTCGCTTTCCCGACGAGTTTGTTCGGCACAAGGCGTTGGATGCCGTCGGCGACCTTTCGCTGGCTGGGGTCGCGCTTGAGGGCACGTTCAAGGCCTCCCGGCCGAGCCATGCGATGAATACGGCGCTGGTGGCCGCTCTCTTCAGCGACGCCAAGGCCTACGAAATGGTTCAGGAGCCGATGCCGGCGTTCTCCCATCCCGTTCCCGAACAGCCTCGCCTCGCTTACGCCTGAAGGCCGGTTGTCGATATTCCCCCTCGCATTTTGAAATTTGTCCCCTTTTCGCCTTCTCGGTCAGACAATCGCCTTTTTCGGCCTTGAATAGGAGCCGGCCGGGCATAGCGCCGCCGGTACGGTGGCGTTCCAAAAAGCAATGGGATAGAAGCCCGCTCGGCGGCGGGTTTTTTCGTCGCCGGAACGGTCCCGAAATTTTGACGCTTTCGCCATATTGAGGTTCGAAGAGTGCAATTCTCGTCTGGATCGGCTCTGAGAACACTGCCGCTTCTTGCCGTCATCGCGACCTCCCTGTCGGGCTGCGGCGTGTTCGACAATTTTGACTTGAGCGATCTCAACCCGCTTGGCGGAGAGAAATACAAGACGGTCATCACGCCGGATGTGCCGGCAAGCACGGTTTATGACCAAGGGCTAGCAAAACTGGCCAACGGCAACCCGACCGAGGCGTCGAAGAAATTCACCGAGCTGGGCAAGCAGTTCCCAAATTCCGACTGGTCGCGGAAAGCGCTGATCATGACGACCTACGCCCAATATCAGTCCGGCGACTATAGCTCGGCGATCGGTTCGGCCGACCACTATGTGCACCTCTATCCGAAGACGCCGGAGGCCGCCTACGCGCTGTATCTACAAGCCAGTTCGTATTACGCCCAGATACCCGACATCGCGCGAGACCAGGACGTAGCGGTCAAGGCGTTTCAAGCGTTTCAGGCATTGGTGACGAACTATCCACAATCCGAATACGTCGAAGACGCCAAGTTCAAAATGCAAATCTGCGCCGACCAGCTTGCCGGCAAAGAAATGTCGATTGGTCGCTTCTACCTAACGCGGCATAATTATACGGCGGCCATCAATCGTTTCCGCAACGTGCTGGCGGAGTTCCAGACGACGCGCGAGGCGGAAGAAGCGCTTTATCGCTTGGTGGAAGCCTACCTCGGGCTTGGCATCACCGACGAAGCGCAAACCGCCGCGGCGGTCCTCGGCCACAACTTCCCGGACAGCCAATGGTACAAGGACGCCTATAGCCTCCTGAAGGGCCAGGGACTGGATCCCAAGGATAACCCGCAGTCGTGGATAACGAAGACCTTCCACGCCATCATTCCGAGCTGAGCGCCGCTTTCGGCCATGCTCTCTCGATTGTCGGTCGTCAACATTGTCCTCATTGACAGGATCGACCTCGAGCTTGGCGCCGGGTTGACCATATTCACCGGCGAGACGGGCGCCGGCAAATCGATTGTCCTTGACGCTTTATCGCTTGCCCTGGGGGCGCGCGGCGATGGTTCGTTGGTTCGCGCCGGGGAGGAGTTCGGCCAGGTTACAGCGGTTTTCACCGCGCTGAGCGCAACCCTCCAGAAACGTCTGCAGGCGAGCGGGATCGACGCCGAGGACGAAATCATCGTGCGGCGCCAGCAGTTCCGAGACGGGCGCACCCGCGCTTTTGTCAACGATCAAGCGGTGACCGCGCAGATTCTGCGCGAGTTGGCGAAGGACCTGATTGAGTTTCATGCGCAGCATGACGATCGGGCGCTGCTCGATCAAGGCGAGCATCGAGCCTTGGTGGACGCCTATGGCGCGGACCCCGAAAAGGTCGCCGCCGTGCGGTTCGCCTACGAGCGGCTGGTGGCGATCCGCAAAGACCTGACGAACGAACAGGCGATCGTCGAAGCGCGCCGGGCGGATGCGGAATTCGCCGCGTTCGCGCAAGCCGAGATCGAAAAAGCCGCGCCCCAGGTCGGAGAAGAGCGCGAGCTGGCTGAGCGTCGCCAGGCGATGCTGCAAGGCGAGAAGGTCGCCAAGGACATTCATGAGGCAAACGAGACCCTGAGCGGCGAAGGCTCGGTCCTGGCCACGGTTTCTGCAATGTCCCGGCGGTTGGAGCGGCGGCTCGGCCTCGCTCCAGCCCTGATCGAGCCCGGCGTGAAGGCTTTGAGCGAGGCGATCAACGCCCTTGAGTTGGCGTCGCAGACGCTCGAAAGCGCGCTCAGGGCCGCCGACTTCAATCCGAACGAACTCGAACGAAGCGAGGAGCGGTTGTTCGCGCTGCGCGCTCTTGCGCGCAAATACGGCGTCGAGGTCGATGGACTTCCTGGGGCGGCGCAAAGGTTCGCCGCGCAAGTCCAAGCCCTTGCCGCCGGCGAGAGCCGCATTGCCACGCTGAGCCTTGCTCTCGCCGAGGCCGAAGCGGGTTATGCGGCCGCGGCAGCGGAATTGACCAAACTTCGCGCAGCCGCCGCTCGCCGTCTTGAAAGCGCAGTGATGCGCGAACTGCCGGCGCTCAAACTCGAACAGGGACAATTCTTCGTCGTCGTTGATACCGACGAAAAGCGCGTGGCGGCGGACGGGCGCGACCGCGTGGCTTTTGAGGTGCAGACCAATCCTGGGTCCAACCGCGGCGATCTGCAGAAGATCGCTTCGGGCGGCGAACTCGCCCGCGTCCTGCTCGCGCTCAAAGTCGCGCTGACGGAGAAGATCGGCGCGCCGACGACCGTCTTTGACGAAATCGACTCCGGGGTCGGCGGGGCCGTCGCCGACGCGATTGGGCAGCGATTGGCGCGGCTGGCCACCCAATCGCAAGTGCTGGCGGTGACACATGCGCCGCAGGTCGCCGCGCGCGCGACCCGCCATATGAAGATCACCAAGGCCACCGTTGAAGAGCGTTCGCGCGCCGTGACGATCGTCGCGCCGCTGACCAAGGGCGAGCGCCAGGAGGAGATCGCGCGGATGCTCGCAGGCGCCGAAATCACCAAGGCGGCGCGTGCCGCAGCGAAAAGCTTGCTTAAATCTTAAGCGGACGTTCACAAGCGCCCGCAAATTGAATTCACAGCCGCTTTACCCCACCCGCCAATTCCTGGTTGCCGTTTAGGAATTAAGCACGTTCGCAAGTCCATGATCGGGGCAGAAGGACGTGTTCCGATGGCCGCCATTCAAGGCAAAAGATATCGCTTCGACCAAGATCCGCGTACGGCGCAGCGGGAGGACATCGACGTCCGCCAGACGCGCGAGCGCCCGACCTTGCGAAAACTCAAACGAACTCTGCTTCTTGGAATGACGCTGGTCGTCCCGCTTGCTGTCTTTTCCCTCTACCACCCGGCCGCCCGGAGCATGAATCCGATCGAGGCGGCGACGGCCGCGGTCGAGACCGGCACGCCGAACGCCGAGGAGCGGACGCTGCTCACCAATGGAGCGCGTCTGAAGTCGCTGACGCGAATCGAGGCGAATGTCGACGCCGGAAGCGGCGAGGTTCGTGAGCTCTACGGTTCGGGCACCATTTCTGGCACCGACCCGACGTTGCGGCTGGATTTTCGCTCTCGGGCGCCGCTGGGCCGGACCGCGGGATTTTCCTCAGCTTTGACCGAGTTCGATGGCGAAGATGGCGGTGAACGTGCGGAAGTTCGGGGCGCAGCAATCGCTTGCGACCTCGCGCGGTCCGATCGCATGGGCGGACCTGGCGATTTCAACGAGCACGGGCCCCAAGTCCTGCCTGGCGTTTCAGGCCGCGCCGGCCGACGACAAGCGCATGACCGGCATGCTGTGCGGAGCGAATGGCGTGAAGCCCGACCTCGCGGCGCTCTCTTGCGTGATCGACCGCCTGGAACTGACCGACGGCGCCGTCAACGCCGGCTTCAAGAGCCTCCTCCGCGGCTCTGCGGCGAACCACGGCCTCTGCAAGGGCGCGATCCTCTAGCGCGCAGACCTGGGCCGCCTGGTTGGGCGCTCTTGCGCGCGGGGCGAAGCGCCTTTATCACGCCTGCCCAGTGTCGAGGACTATACGCCATGTCGGCCGCGACGCCTGATTCGGAACGGCGCCGCCGTCGGCAGGCTGAAGCGCTGCGCGCCAATCTGCAAAAGCGGAAGGCCCAGGCGGACATCCGCGCGGAACGCCACGTCGACAGCCCAATCGCCGCAGACCCCGATCCTCGCGATCGGCCTGAAAAGACGCAGTGAGGTTCTATGGATCGCATTCACATTCGTGGCGGCGCGCCGCTTAAGGGCGCTATCCCGATCTCGGGGGCGAAGAACGCGGCGTTGCCGTTGATGATCGCGTCCCTGTTGACTTCGGAGACGCTGACGCTGGAAAACCTGCCGCGGCTCGGCGACGTCGGCAATCTCGCGCGTATCCTGGGCAATCACGGCGTCGACTATATGATCGCCGGCCGTCAGGCGGGCCAGGATTCCAGCGCCGCGCCGACGGCGCATCTGACCGCGCGGACCATCGTCGACACCACGGCGCCCTACGAGCTCGTCTCGAAGATGCGGGCGAGCTTTTGGGTGATCGCGCCGCTGCTCGCCCGCATGGGCGAAGCGCGCGTCTCCTTACCGGGCGGCTGCGCCATCGGGACGCGGCCGGTGGATTTGCTCTTGATGGCGCTTGAGGCCCTGGGGGCCGAGATCGAAATCGACGCCGGCTACGCCGTGGCGCGTGCGAAAAACGGCCTGAAGGGCGCGGAGATCGTGTTTCCGAAAGTGACGGTCGGGGGAACTCACACCGCGCTGATGGCCGCCGTGACCGCGGAGGGCACGACGGTGATCCGCAATGCGGCGAACGAGCCTGAGGTCAAGGATCTCGCGGAGTGCCTGACCAAAATGGGCGCGAAAATCAAAGGCGCGGGAACCTCGACCATTGAAATCAAGGGCGTCGCCAAACTGTCCGGCGCGCGCCATCGCGTTCTTCCCGACCGCATCGAAGCCGGCACCTATGCAATCGCCGTGGCGATGACCGGCGGCGACGTCGTTCTTGAGGGCATCGGCGAGGATTTGCTCAGCGAGCCGATTGAGATTCTGCGCCGGGCCGGCGCCGAAATCACGCCGGTCAATCGCGGGCTCCGGGTCGCGCGCAACGGCGGCGGCATTCAGGCGGTCGATATCGCCACCGCGCCCTTTCCTGGCTTCCCCACCGACCTGCAGGCGCAGTTCATGGCGCTGATGACCCGGGCGAGCGGCGAGTCGCGAATCCAGGAGACGATCTTCGAAAATCGCTTCATGCACGTGCAGGAGCTGGCGCGGCTGGGCGCCAAGATCAGGCTCGAGGGCGACACCGCCATCGTCGAAGGCGTGGAGCGCCTGCGCGGCGCGCCGGTTATGGCCACCGACCTTCGCGCCTCGGTGTCGCTCGTCATCGCCGCGCTGGCGGCGGAAGGCGAAACGATCGTCAACCGCGTCTACCACCTCGACCGCGGCTTCGAGCTGCTTGAGCAGAAGCTGAGCGCCTGCGGGGCGGACGTGGTGAGGATGGCCGCATGAGCGAACTGGCGCAGCCGGCCGAGCTCAAACTCGTCGCGCTGGACGGCCCCGGCCTCGAGATCATCTCCGCTTATTTGCAGAACTCCTGCCTCAGTGCGTCGGACGTCGCTTGGCTCGAAAAGCAGGGGCGGTTCGTCGCCAAGGTTATGCGTTACGACTGGGCCGCCGCGAAGGACGGCCGCGACGAGCGCGTCGGGGCGGTGCTGCGGTTCGACCGCGTTTCCCGCGTTTCGCGCCTGGGCGCCTTCTCGCCCGGCCGTCCGCTCAACGTGATTGGCGCGCGGTTCGAGAAGGTCGATCCGCCCTCGGGCATGGTGATCCTGGCTTTCGAGGATGGCGGCGTGCTCCGGCTCGAGGTCGAGTGCGTCGAAGCCGAGCTCAGGGACATCGGCCCGAGGGCTCCGGCCTGCGAGTGCGACGGCCATAGCCTGACGCATCCCGAGACGGTCTAGCCGCGCCCGCCATGCCGATGCGATTGCGGGCCGATGCGGCCGATTTTGAGCAGGGCTTTCAGGCGCTGCTTGCGGCCAAGCGCGAGAGCGCGGCCGATGTCGACGCCGTGGCGGCGGGCATCATCGCCGACGTGCGCCAGCGCGGCGATGCGGCGCTTATCGAGCTGACGCAGAAGTTCGACGGCTTCGACGCCGCCAAGGCCGGCCTCAGGTTTTCCGAGCGCGAGATCGACGACGCTGTCGCCCAGGCGGGGCGGGCGGAGTTGGAGGCGCTGCAGTTCGCGCACGCGCGCGTCCGCGCCTATCACCAACGGCAGATGCCGGGGGACCTGCGCTTTCGCGACGCGCAGGGCGTGGAGCTCGGCTGGCGGTGGCGGGCGGTGGCGGCGGTCGGGCTCTATGTGCCGGGGGGCCTGGCGAGCTATCCGTCGTCGGTGCTGATGAACGCGACGCCCGCTCGGGTCGCCGGCTGCGCCCGCGTGGCGATGGTGGTGCCGACGCCGGGCGGGGTGGTCAATCCGCTGGTGCTGGCGGCGGCGCGCATCGCCGGCGTCGATGAAATCTACCGGATCGGCGGGGCGCAGGCGATTGCGGCGCTGGCCTATGGCACGGCGTCGATTGCGCCGGTGTTCAAGATCGTCGGCCCCGGCAACGCCTTCGTCGCCGCGGCCAAGCGGCGCGTGTTCGGGCAGGTGGGGATCGACATGATCGCCGGCCCGTCCGAGGTCGTGGTGCTCGCCGACGGCGCGGCCAACCCGCGCTGGATCGCCGCCGACCTGCTGGCGCAGGCCGAGCACGACGAAGCCGCCCAATCCATCCTCGTGACCGACTCCGCCGCGCTGGCCGACGCCGTCGAGGCCGAGGTTACCCGGCAGCTCGTTGACCTGCCGAAAGCCAAGATCGCCGGGGCGAGCTGGCGCGACTATGGCGCGGTGATCCTCGTCGCCAAGCTGGCCGACGCCACGCCGCTAATCGACCGGCTCGCGCCGGAGCATCTGGAGATCATGGCTGAGGGCGCGGAGGCGCTGTCGGAGGCGATCACCAACGCCGGGGCGATCTTCCTCGGCGGCCATACGCCGGAAGCCATCGGCGACTATGTCGGCGGTTCCAACCACGTGCTGCCGACCTCGCGTACGGCGCGGTTCTCCTCGGGGCTCGGGGTGTACGACTTCCTCAAGCGGACCTCGATCCTGAAGTGCGACGCCGGCGCCCTTGCCGCGCTGGCGGGGCCAGCGATCGTGCTGGGACGCGCGGAAGGGCTGGAAGCGCACGCGCGCTCGGTCGAGGCGCGGCTTAAGCCGTAGACGAAGCGTCCGCGGCGCTTATTTAGCGCAAATGCGCGCCTAAACCGCGCTTATTAAGCGTCGTTTGACGCTTAATAAGCGTCGCCGATTTAGGGATTTGAATGGCTTGACGCTTAATCGGCCTATTTTTTTTACTCCTCAGGCCGCTGACCCCCAGAGGGGCGAGGGGATGGTGCAACCCAAATCCAACCATATCTAGGTTTCTGAAAAATGTAAATAAAAATCTCAAACTTCTTTTAAACGATATCGGCGTCGCACTCAGCCGTCATTGCGAGGCGCGCAGCGAGGAAGCAACCCAGGGGCCGGAAACACATTTGCTTGCCGCCCCTGGGTTGCTTCGCTTCGCTCGCAATGACGGTATTGTTCTGAAAAGGTGCCTATCGCCTCCCAAACATTCGCTCGATTTCAGCCAAGCTTAACGTCACATACGTTGGCCGGCCGTGATTGCATTGCGCCGCGTTCGGCGTTTGCTCCATTTCGCGGAGCAGCGCGTTCATTTCGGGGAGCTTCAGGGTTCGGCCGGCGCGGACGGAATAGTGGCAGGCGATTGTCGCCAGGCGGTGATCGAGCCGCCTCTCCAAACTCTCCATCCCGTTTTCGGCGAGCGCGTCTTCGGCTAGATCTTTGACGAGGCCGGTCAAATCGCCTTTGGCGACCAGGGAGGGCGCTTCCCGAACGAGCACCGCGCCCGGGCCGAAGCCTTCGATGGCCAGGCCTAGCGTCTCCAACTCCGCAGCATGGCTCAACAGCGCCTGCACCGCATCGCCCGCCAAGTCGACGACCAGCGGCGCAAGCAGCAGCTGCCTTTCAATGCCATTCTCAATGCGTTGCCGTTTTAGTTTCTCGTAAACAATGCGCTCATGGGCGGCGTGTTGATCCACCAGCACAAAGCCGTTCTGCGTCTCGGCGACGATATAGGTGTCATGAAGCTGTCCGCGCGCGGCGCCCAGCGGCACCGTCGAGGTCGGCGCTTCCACGGCCGCCTCGGCGACGAAGGCGCCGGGCGTAACGTCCGGCAGGTCGAGTACGCCTTGATCTGCCGCGGGCGGAACGTCAACGCTCGGCGCCGCGGGGCTCGCCCGCCAGTCCCATGCCTGCCCTGGGGGCGGCGGACCGGCGCGGAAGAAGGCTGCCGGCGGCGAGCCTTGACGCGCACTCAAGGGGACAACTTCAAGCGCCTTCTGCAGCGTTCCGACGATCAGCGCCCGGACATTGGCACCGTCGCGGAACCGCACTTCGGTCTTGGCGGGATGGACGTTAACGTCGACCTCGCGCGCATCGCAGGTCAGAAACAGCGCCGCTGAGGGGTGGCGGCCGCGGGGAATCGTATCGAGATAGCCGGCGCGCAGGGCGCCGCTAATCAACTTGTCGCGCACCGCCCGTCCGTTCACGAAGGCATATTGGCCGTTGGCGTTGGGTTTGTGGAAGGTCGGCCGGGCCACGAGGCCGGTCAGCGTAACGCCGCCGCGCGAAGCTTCGACGGTAATAGCGTTTTCGACGAAATCGGCGCCCAGCGCGTCCGCCGCGCGGTTCTTCAGGCCATCGGGGATCGCCAGCCAGTCGAACATTGCGACGCCGTCAGAGCGCAGGCTGAAACGCACGTTCGGTTTGGCCAGCGCAAGCCGGCGCACCATGTCGACGATCGCCGCCCGCTCGCCCTGGTCGGTCTTCAAAAATTTCAGCCGCGCCGGCGTCGAGGCGAACAGGTCGCGCACCTCGATCGTGGTGCCCTTGGGGCGTGCCGCCGGCTTGAGCGCGCTCGGCGCGCCGTGGATCACCTGCAGTCTCCAGGCGTCGGGCAAATGCGCGGCGCGTGAGGCGATCTCGATCTGCGACACCGAGGCGATCGAGGGCAAGGCCTCGCCGCGAAACCCGAGCGTGGCGACGGCGTCGAGGTCGCCGGTCGGCAGTTTGGAGGTGGCGTGGCGCTCGATGCACAGCGCCAGATCTTCGGGCTCCATGCCAAAGCCGTCGTCTGCGACGCGGATCAGCTTGCGGCCGCCCTCCTCGATGGCGATGTCGATGCGCGCGGCGCCGGCGTCGAGCGCGTTCTCGGCGAGCTCCTTGACCACCGCCGCCGGCCGCTCGATCACCTCGCCCGCGGCGATCCGGTCGATCAGCAGCGGCTCAAGGCGGCGGATCTTCAAGGGCGCGGCTTTTTACGCCGGCTTGACCGGACGGCCCACCATGCTGATCGCCAGCGCGCCGTCGCCGAGCAGACGCGCCGCTGCGCGCTGCGCGTCCTTCAGCGTCACCGCTTCGATTAGGCGATTGCGTTCGGTCAGCCAGTTCGGCGCGCGCTTCTCGCGCTGGATCGCCACGAGCTGGTTGGCGATCTTGGTCGAGGTGTCGAAGCGCAAGGGATAGGAGCCGATGAGATAGGTTTTGCCCTTCTCGAACTCTTCTTCTTGCATGCCGCCGCCGGCCAGATCCTTGATCTGCTCTTGGATGACGGCGAGCGATTCGAACGCGCGTTCGTTCTTGGTCGTGGTGCCGCCGAAGATGTGCGACGAGATCGCATTGGCGTGGACGCCTGCGGACACGGAATAGGCGAGGCCGCGTTTCTCGCGCACTTCGCGAAACAGCCGCGAGGTCAGGTTGCCGCCGCCGAGCACATGCATCACCACCATGCCGGCGATATAGTCGGGATCGTCGCGCGGAATCGCCGGCCGGCCGAAGCGAATGGTGGTTTGCGGCACGTCGAGATCGACGGCATCCGTCTTGCCCAGGCCGCCGAACGTCGGCGGAGCGATCGTCTTGAGCGGGGCCGACGCGGGCAGGCCAGCGAAGGCGCGGTCAACGAGCGCGCCCGCCCGCTTTTCGGACAGCGCGCCGACGACCGCGATCGTCAGGTCGGAGCGAGTAATCAGCGCCTTCGTCCCGGCCGCCATGTCGGCGCGCTCAATTCTGGCTAGGCTTTCCAAAGTGCCTTCGGAGGGGCGGCCATAGGGGTGTCCGGCGAACACCAATTCGCGGAAGGCCTTGCTGGCCATGGCGCTGGGATCGTTCGCCTCGTGGCGCAGCCGCGCGCCGATCTGCTCGCGCACGCGCGAGAACGGCTCCTCGTCAAAGCGTGGCGCATTGAGCGCGAGCGCAAACAGCCCCTCGGCCTCGTCGATGCGCTTGGCCAAAGTCCTGAGGCGGCCGCCCAAATGATCGCGGTCGGCGTGAAAGCCGAGCTCGACGGCGTTGTCGTCGATGGCTTCGTGGAACGCCGTCGAATCGAGGTCGCCCGCGCCTTCGTCGAGCATGCCGGCCAGCATTTCCGCCGCGCCTTCTTTGCCGTCGTCGTCCTGCGCCGCGCCGCCTTCGCAGGCAAACTCGAGCGAGACGACCGGAACCGAATAGTCCTCGACCAGCCAGTATGGCACGCCCTTGGGGGAGGCCACCGCACGCAATGCGACCGAACTTTTCACCTCGGCCGCCGAAACCACTTTGTTCATTTGTCTGGCTTTCGCGTGTCGCAGGTTAGGCGGCGGCCGGGGACAAGTGCCCGGTCACGCTACGTTTGATTTCGAGCCACTTCTTGCCGGCCGCGAGAATCTCCGGCGCCTCGACGGCTTCGATCCGCTCCGGCCAGGACTGCACGTCCTCGATCTTCTCGCCCGTCGCCAACGCCGCGCCGAACCAGCGGGCAAGCGAGGCCTGGCTGTCTTGGGCGTAGACGGCGTCCGCCACGAGCCGCGTCTTGGCGCGGCGCAACGCTGCTGCGTCGATCGGCTGGCTGAGGAAATCGCGCAAGGCGTGATCGAATTCCTCGCCGATCTTGTCGAGGCTGACGTCCGGCGCAGGAATCGCGTAGGCGAGGAAGCGTGTGTCGTCGATCGCCGTGCCCATGTAATAGGCTCCCGCCGCGACGGCGACTTTCTTTTCGACCACGAGGGTATTGTAAAGCGCGCTGGTCTGGCCGCCGCCGAGCAAATGCGCGAGCACTTCAAGCGCTTCGGACTCGCCCGGCGCCGCGGTGCGCGACGACGGCGTGATGTAGCAACGCTGCCAGCTCGGCTGCTCGACCTTGGCGTCCTCCACCGAGACCAAGCGTTTTGCGACCGGCGGCGGCTCCTTCGTGCGATTGCGCACGATGTCGCCGCCATGCGGTTTCACAGCGCCATAATGGCGCTCCGCCAGCGCCAGCACGGCGTCCGGCTCGACGTCGCCGGCGACGACGAGAATGGCGTTCTGCGGCGTATAGAAGCGCTTGTAATAATCGAGCGCGTCCTCGCGCGACAGGCCTTCGATTTCGTGGGCCCAGCCGATGATCGGCTTGCCGTAGGG
The DNA here is from genome assembly GCA_963730695.1 of uncultured Pseudomonadota bacterium. Lineage (GTDB taxonomy): Bacteria > Pseudomonadota > Alphaproteobacteria > Rhizobiales > Beijerinckiaceae > Roseiarcus. Next base: position 59,175 of record CAVSSV010000049.1, on the reverse strand, counting down.
ATGATGGGTGAACAGCGAGGCCTGCACGGCCTCGGAAAGCTGCGCGCCCGGGTCGGCGTCGGCGTGCATGCGGCGTTCTTCGAGCACGACGTCGCGCTCGGGCGCGACGATTTCGTCGGTGAGGACGAGGCCCGTCATACGATCGGCCTCGAACGCCATCATCTCCGAAAGATGCTCTTTGGCGACGCGCTGGAAATAGGCGGTGTAGTCGTTGCTGGTGAAGGCGTTTTCCTGGCCGCCGATTTCTGTCACGCGCTCCGAGAATTCGCCCATGCGGTGGCTACTGGTGCCCTTGAACATCAAGTGTTCAAGAAAGTGCGCAATGCCCGATTTGCCCGACGGGTCGTCGGCCGAACCGTTGCGATACCACACCATGTGGGTGACCACCGGCGCGCGCCGGTCGGGGATGACCACGACTTGAAGCCCATTGCGCAAGCGGAAGTCATGGATTTCCGGCTTGGTTGCTTCGAGCGCAGCGTCCGTCATGAACGTCCTTGGGAGTTGTCGCGCTTTATTGGCCAAGGGCGGCCTAGCGTCTCCTCCCGGTCATATAAGCGTCAAAGTCCGGTCTTGCCAGTGTCCTGAGGGCATTCGAAAACCAGCTTGGCGTCTTTCGTCGACTTTCCCGCGTGGACTTCGATGTCCAGGGTTAAGCAAGTGGCGTTCTCCATGTAGACCGCCTTGTGCGTCACGCCGTCGGCGCCAAAAGCGAAGTTGGCGAACGCCTTGTGCGTGACGATCGGCTGCCGGGAATAGCCTGACTGCGTGATGTCGACGGTCGCCGTCGCATATTTGGGATGGCTGTTCTTGTCGCCGGAGAAGGTGAACTGCAGCATCACCCCTGTCGCCGCGTCATTCCCCGGCGCGCCGCCGCGCGGCAAGTTGGTGAGCGGCGTAGCGTCGGCGATGTTATCGGACAGCTTGCCCGCCTGCTCGAGAAACAAGAAGGCTTTGACGTCTTCGACTTTTACGTCGGCCGCCACGGCGGGCGAGACGCAAAATCCGAGCATGAAGAAACTAAGGATGACACAGGAACGACGACGCAAGACGCAACCCCCGAACTTTCGGGGCGTCTGATAACCGGTTGGTGGTTAATTTCCAGTCCGTGGAACAAAAAAAAGCCCCGGTCCAACGGACCGGGGCTTCTTACGTTGCGGCCTGTGAGGCCGCTTAGCGCCTTAGTTGCTGCGCTGGCTTCCCGTGAGCGAGAGCAGCGCTTGGAACATGTTGATGAAGGCGAGGTAAAGCTGCAGCGCGCCGAAGATCGCGGCTTTCTGCAGAGCCTCAGCGCCGTAGCCCGCATAATACTGCGCCTTGATCGACTGCGTGTTCCAGGCGGTGAGGCCGGCGAAGATGCCGATCGCGAGGACCGACAACGTCCACTGCAGGGAGTTGCTGCCGAGGAAGACGTTGACGACGCTGGCGATGACCAAGCCGAACAGGCCCATCACCAGGAACGAACCGATGGCCGTGAGATCGCGCTTTGTCGTGTAGCCATAAAGGCTCAGCGCGCCGAAGGCCGCCGCGGTCTCAAAGAACACCCGGCCGATCGAGCCCGCCGTGTAGATCACGAAGATCGCCGACATCGACAGGCCAATCAGCGCGGAGAACACGAAGAACGCGTTGCGCGCCGAAGCGACCGACATCGATTGCATGCGCGCGGAGAGGTAGAACACCACCCCCAGCGGCGCGAGCGCGAAAACCCAACGCAACGGCGAGACGTAAAGCGCCTGACCTAAGCTGTTCAGGGCAATATGTCCGCTCCCCACGTCGACAGTGCCGAGCCTAAACGCCCCGAAGGCGACGACGCCGGTGATGACGAGGCCGATGGCCATGTAATTATAAACGCCCAGCATATAGGCCCGGAGGCCCAGGTCGACGGCTGCGGACCGTCCAACCGCAACCGCCGGACGGGCGGTGGTATAACGGTCAAAATTGCTCATGATCATCCTCGCGTGACTTTGTCGGCGACCGCCTTACGCTACGCGCGACGGGGCCAGCTTCACCGGTACAATATGATCCTCGGGCCTGTCCGATGCAAGGCTGGCGCAACAAAGCGCCCGCCAGCGAAGGTTAATTCGCGTCAATGTCCGCCGCCGCCGCCACCCGCCCGCTGCGGCCGCCGCATCAGCGCGGTGAGCGTGATCATGCCGATAAACAGTACAGTCAGGGTCAGGAAAACGTCGGAGAACGCCATGACCATCGCTTGCCGACGCACCGTCAGCGCGAGGTCCCGGGTCGCCGCCACCGCCGCGTCCGAACCCTTGTCGGCGAGCGCCTGGGTCATTGCGGTCACCGTCTGGTTCACCACGTCGCGGCTCCAGGTGACGCTCTCCCGGAGATACTCCAGGTGCAGGTCCATGCGCTTGTTGAGCAGGGTGTTGATGAGCGCGAGGCCGACGGCGCCGCCGAGATTGCGGGTCAGGTTGAAGATGCCGGAGGCGTTCTTGATCTTTTGCGGCGGCATGGTGCCGAGCGCGAGATTGTTGATCGGCACCATGCACAGCATCAGCCCGACGCCGCGCAGGACCTGCGGCAGCAGCAGCTCCCAAAAGTCCCAATCCACGGAGATGTAGTGCGCCCGCCAGGTGCCGAAGGCGAACAAGGAGAAGCCGACGCCGATCATGATGCGCGGATCGACCTTGGTCATCAGGCGGCCCGAGATCGGCGCCGTCAGGAACATGCAGACGCCGGTGACGAACATCGTCTTGCCGATCATCAGCGGCGTAAAGCCGCGGATGGCCGCAAGATACACGGGATAGAGATAGGTGAGGCCGTAGAGGCCGATGCCCATCACGAACGACAGCAGCGATCCCGTCCAGAAATTGCGGTCGGAGAACACGCCGAGATCGACAATCGGCTGCTTGGCGCTCAGCACCCGGGCGAAAAACACCACGCCGCAAATCGCCGAGAACACAATGGCGCCGGAGACGAGATCGCTCTCGAGCCAGTCCTTCGAGGGTCCTTCTTCAAGCGCATATTCCATCGCGCCGAGGAAGCCCGCCATCGACAACAGACCCGTCCAGTCGAAGTTATCGAGCAGCTTAAGATCGGGCTTGTCGAAATCGATCAGGAACCACGAGCCGGCCGCAACGAGGATGCCGGCGGGCACGTTGACCAGAAACAGCCAATGCCAGGAAAACAGATCGGTGAGATAGCCGCCGACCGTTGGTCCGATCGTCGGCGCCAGCGTCGCCACCAAGCCGATGATCGGCGCGATGATCGGCTGCTTGGAGCGCGGAAAAATCGTGAAGGCCGAGGCGAACACCGTCGGGATCATGCCGCCGCCGATGAAGCCTTGCAGCGCCCGGAACACGATCATCTGGTCGATCGAGGTCGCCTGCGCGCACAGGAAACTCATCAAGGTGAAGCCGGCGGCGGAAGCGGTGAAAACGATCCGCGTCGAGAACGCCCGCGACAGATAGCCCGACAGCGGGATCATCACGACTTCGGCGATCAGATAAGAGGTCTGCACCCAGGTGATCTCGTCGGACGACGCCGACAGACCGGCCTGGATTTCGGACAGCGACGCCGAGACGATCTGGATGTCCAAGATCGCCATGAACATGCCGAACACCATGATGATAAAGGCGACGAGCCTTTTCGGATCGATGGCGTCGGCGGCGACGGGCGGGGGCGCCGCCGCCGCCCGCGCCGGGGCGGCCAGGGCCGGCGCCGGGAGGGCGGCGTCGCTCATTAGAAGGCGCTCCCCAGGCCGATGCTGCCGAGCACCGTCGGCTTGGGCTGGCTTTCATCGCGCGTGCGCACGCTGGCGACCACGCTGAAGCCCGGGCGCAGGATGACGTCGCCGAGATCTTCGGGCTTGAAGCGGATGCGCACCGTCAGACGCTGCACGATCTTGGTGAAGTTGCCGGTGGCGTTGTCGGGCGGCAGCAGCGAGAACTGCGCGCCCGAAGCCGGCGCGAACGAAGCGACATAGCCCTTGATCGTGCGGCCGCCGAGCGCGTCGATTTCAACGTCTACGGGCTGGCCGACCTTGATGTCGCCAAGCTGCGTCTCTTTGAAGTTGGCGTCGACATAGGGGTCGTTGGTGGCGATCAGCGCCATGAAGCGCTGTCCGGGCTGGGCGTACATGCCCACTTCCACCGCCTTGTTGCCGACGATGCCGTCGAACGGCGCGCGGATCTCGGTGAAAGTGACGTCGCGCTCGGCGCGCAACTTGGTCGAAACCAATTCATCGCGGCCGCGCTCGGCCTCGGTCTTCTGCGCCTTGAGCACTTCAAGATTGGCCTTGGCGAAGGCGACCTGCGCCGTCGCCGAAGCATTGGAGGCGTGCGCCGAGGCCAGCGCCGCGGTGGTGCGCGCCTTATCGGCGGCCGCCTGCTCCAAGCGCTGCTGCGAGCCGAAGCTGGTTAGCGCCAGCTTCTGCGAGCGGTCGAACTCGAGCCCGGCGCGCTCCTGATCGGCCTGGGCGCTCTGCACCTGCGCGTCGCTCGCCTGCACTTGGGCCTCGGCGCTCTGCACATTGGCGCCCTGGGCGTCGATCTGCCTGGCGATGCGGTCGATGGTGGCGTCTTGCGTCGCGATCTTTGCGACGACGCCGTCCAACGTCAGCTGATAGTCGCCGTCGTCGAGCTTCACCAGCAGGTCGCCCTGCTTCACGCGGGTGTTGTTCTCGACCAGCACCTGGACGACATGGGCCGGGATTTTCGGCGAGAGAATGGTATTCTTCTCGCCGACGTAGGCGTCGTCGGTGCTGACGATGAAGCGCCCGTCGACGAAATATTGGTAGCCCTTGTTGGCGCCAAAGGCCAAGGCGACAATGATAATGGCCGGAAGGGCCACTTTGCGGATGGAAAATGCGGGTTTGGCGGCCGGGGCGGCTGCGGGAGCAGGGGCGGCGGGCGCGCTGGCGGCCGGGCCGCCGATAGGCTGAACAGTGTCGGACACTTCTAGGACTCCATCGAACCGAACGGTTCGGTTTAGGCCGTTGACTTAGCCCCTTTGATCGTTATATGCAACCCTGACCGAACGGTTCAGTTCAAAAAAATGATCGACCCTGCCAGCGAAACCCTTTCCGTAACGACACTCGAACTCCCCGACCCGGGGCGTGTCGGAGAGGAGACGGCTGACACCAGCGCCAAGCGCCGCCAGGTGATGGAGGGGGCCCGCGCGGTCTTCACTAAGGTCGGGTTCGACGGCGCCAGCATGAACGACATCGCCAAGGCGGCCGGGGTGTCCAAGGGCACGCTCTACGCTTATTTCGAATCCAAGGAGCGGCTGTTCGAAGCGATGATCCGCGAGGACCGCGCCAAACAGGCCGAGCGCATGCTCGACTTCTCCCATGACGGCGACGACGTCGAAGACCTGTTGCGCCGCTTCGGCCACCGCATGATCGAGGCCATGATCCGCCCGGAAATGCTGCAGCAAAGCCGGATGGTGTTTTCCGCCTGCGCCAAATTTCCCAATCTCGGCCGGGCGTTCTTCGAGGCCGGGCCCTGCTACGGCGCCGACCGATTCGCCGAGGTTTTGCAGGGGTTCGTCGATCGCGGCGTGCTCGCTATCGACGACACGCGCGCCGCGGCGCGGCAATATCTCGACATGGTGCACGGCGCGGCGGTCAAGCCGGCGCTGTTCTGCGCCGTCGAGGGCGTCACCCCGGAGAACGCCGCCAAGGCCGTCAACGGCGCGGTCTACGTGTTCATGGCGGCCTACGCCGCCAAGCGCTGAGACGCTTGTTTTCGGCTCGCATGGCGCCTATAGAAGTGCGTCAGGCTCCCATCGTCTAGCGGTCTAGGACGTCGCCCTCTCACGGCGAAAACACCGGTTCGATTCCGGTTGGGAGCGCCAATCATTTCAATAGCTTGTCCGAGACGCCCGAAGAGCGGGCCAAGAATAGGCTAATATGCGCGTCGAGAAATCGGCGTTTTGAAATCGGTTCCAAGCGCCCACCAATGTGACACCTCGAACGCAGCCGATCGTAGTGAAGGGACTCCTTTGACCACCCGCGCGCATTTAAAATGCTAACGTAGAATGCTACAGAAGTTGGGGGATGCGAAAATGGCGATGCGTCGTATTGCGCTTCTTTGCTGCGGGTTCTGCCTTTTGCTCGCAGGGTGCAACGCATCGCCCACAGTGACGCCGACGCCCCGTCAGCCTCCTCACTATATGCGGTCGACACACTATGCGCCGCCGCCGCTGCAGCATTTGAACGCGCCGCCGACGTTCTGACGTTGGGCGCCGATTGTCGTGCCCGGGGCAGGGGGGTAACTTCCCCGCCGATGCGCCGTTCGCTTTCTCTCCTCAAACATCCGTTCGCGGCTGCGCTTGCCGTCGCGATGGCGTTGCTGGGGACGGCGGCTTCGGCGGCGGAGGTTGATCAGGTCGCGCAGAGCGCGTTGTTCGGCCTTTCCGGCAAGGCGCTGCGCGCTTGCTACGGCCAGCCTGAGCGTCGTCGGGGCATCGCCCTGGCTTCGATCTGGAGCTATCCGATGGGCACGCTGACCGCGGACGGTCTGTCGTTTTTCTTCCCGCTCGATCTGAACCTGTTGAACGCTGGCGGCCTTTGCGAGGTGCATTTTGTGGTGGGGCGGTTCGGCGTCAGCCAGGTATTTTATACGCTCCCCGGCGGCCGGGCGCTGCCATCGGGGCAAAGCTGCAACTTCCCCGCCGAGGTCTGCGCGAGGCGCTAAAGCGGTGCTAAAGCCCGCCGCCAAGATTTTATGCCACTCCGTCCTCTTGAAAAACAGAAAATCGTCCCTACTTGCGATTCAGGGCCGCCGAAGGCTCGGCGGTCGCGCACCCCGCGGAGCCAAATTCAGGCTGCGGGGTCGCTTCAATCTCGCTATCACTTTGAAACTGTTGAACTTGTCCGCGAAATTGCTCTTGTTTCCGCTTGGAAAGACTTGGCCTGGTTTGGTTTTCTGTCGTCCGCCCTTGGCGCAGACAGGGCTTGGCTTGTTTTAATTTGGCGAAATTGGCGTGCCTGGGCTTTGCGCCGGTCCTTTGGTAAGCATCGCCGTCGGCTAAGACGCCGGCCAAACTTTTGGGGGAATCCTATGGGCTTGTCGACATCGCAGCGCCTTGGCGCCGGCCTCATCGCGCTGGCCGCGCTCGCGCTCACGCCCGGCCTCGCCGCCGCCGGCACGCTCGATACGGTCAAGCAGGCCAAGACGATCCGTCTGGCGGTGCGCGACGATGCGCCGCCGTTCTCCTACAAGGGCAAAGATGGCCAGCCGGCCGGCTATATGGTCGATCTCTGCCGGGCCGTGGCGAAACATCTTTCGGCGGACCTTAGCCTCGGCGACCTCACTATCGCCTATGTCCCGGTGACCGCCGCCGACCGGTTCGACGCCATCGCCAACGGCAAGGCGGACCTGTTGTGCGAGCCGACGACGGAGACGCTGGCGCGCCGCGCCAAGGTCGACTTCTCGATCCCCACCTTCATCGACGGCGCGAGCGTCATGCTGAAGGGCGCCGATCCCGTGCCGTTCGAGTCGCTCGCCGGCAAGAAGATCGGCGTGCTCGCCGGCACCACCACCGAGCAAGAGCTGCGCGACACGCTCGCCGCCGCCAATCTTAAGGCCGACGTCGTGCTGACGAAGTCGCACGAGGAAGGGCTGGCGATGCTGAAGGCCGGCGATGTCGCGGCCTATTTTGGCGACCGCGCGATCCTGTCCTATCTCGTCGGGGTCAACCCCGCAGACAATCTGCGGGTCGCCGACCAGTATCTATCGGTCGAGCCCTATGCGCTGGCGTTGGCGCGCGGGGACACCGACTTCCGCCTCGCCGTCGATCGCGCGCTCAGCCACATCTACAAATCCGCCGAGATCGGCGCGGTGTTCTCAGCGACCTTCGGCGCGAACGTGGCGCCGCCGGACATGCTGAAGTCGGTCTACGTGACCTCGGCATTGCCGGAGTGAGGCGCGGACGCGCGCTATGACGTCTTTGTCAGCAGCAGCTTTTGGCCGGCGTCCTGCACCGTGGGCAGGAAGCGCTTGGTCAGCATGCGCAGCATGAGCGGCAATTTCGCCCTGAGCTCGACATAATCGTCGCCGACCTCGACGCTGCCGTCGACCGTTTGCGCCATGATTGTAAGGCTGAACGCCATCGTGTCGCCGGTCCAGGCGACGTTCGAAGCGCTCACGAGGGCGGCATATTGGGTCCGGGCGGATTCGACGCCATTGGCAATCCGCCGTTTGGCCTCCGCCGCGCCGAGCGAATGCGGAAAGCGCAAAACCAGGTCGTTGTCGCTCATGTGTCCTCGTTTGCGCTTGGCGTCGTCCGTCGGAGTGGCGAACGCCCCAAGGTAGTTCGGCTTCGGCCCGCGGCAAGACCGCGCTCATAGCCTCTCCCCAACGGCGCGTCTTTCCGTGTTATTGAGCCACGCTCTTGATCGCCGAGGGAACCCATGCACCCGGCCGCTTATCTCGACAGGACGCCGCGCCCGGCCTCTGGTCAGCGCCGCATCGTCATCGTCGGCGGCGGCTTCGGCGGGCTGGCTTGCGCGCAGGCGCTGGCCGGCGCCGACGTTCACGTCGTGCTGGTCGACCGGCGCAACCACCATCTGTTTCAGCCCTTGCTCTATCAGGTGTCGACGGCCGCGCTGTCGCCCGCCGACATCGCGGCGCCGCTGCGCGGGGTGTTGCGGCGCGCTCAAAATGTCGACGTCGTGCTGGGCGAGGTCGCCGGCGTCGACATCGCGCAGCGCCAGGTGCAGCTCGCCGACGGCGGCTATCTGCCGTTCGACCAACTCGTGCTGGCGACCGGCTCGGCCTACAATTACTTCGGCCATCCCGAATGGGCGGAGAGCGCGCCGGCGCCCAAAGCGGTCGCCGACGCGCGAAAAATCCGGGCGCGGCTGCTGAAAGCCTTCGAGGACGCGGAGAGCTCTGCGGAGCCCGATCGGCGCGCCGCGGCGATGACGATCGTGGTGGTGGGCGGCGGGCCGACTGGCGTCGAGATGGCGGGCGCGATCGCCGAACTGGCGCGCCATACGCTGCGCCGCAACTTTCGTCGCATCGACCCGAGCGCCGCGCGGGTGATCCTGGTCGAGGCGGGCCCGCGACTTCTCGCCGCCTTTCCCGACGAACTGAGCGCCTATGCCGCGCGCGCCCTCGGCCGGCTCGGCGTTGAAGTCCGCCTTGGCGCAGCGGTCGAGAGCATCGACGCCGATGGCGTCGTCATCTCTGGCGAGCGGCTCGCGGCTGAGACCGTGATCTGGGGCGCGGGAATCCGCGCGGCGGCGGGCGCGCAATGGCTGGGCGGAACGGCCGACCGCGGCGGAAGGGTCAAGGTTGAACCCAATCTTGCCGTCGCCGGACACGACAACATTTTTGTGCTCGGCGATCTCGCGCTCTTCGTTCAGGATGGCCAGCCTTTGCCGGCGTTGGCGCAGGTGGCGCAGCAACAGGGCCATCACCTCGGCCGCGCCTTGCGAAACGTCGGATCGCCTCCACCCTATCGTTATAAAACTCGAGGCGACACCGCGGTGATCGGGCGGCACGCCGCGGTCTATGTCTTTGGACGATTCAAACTGACGGGACGGATCGCCTGGCTGCTGTGGCTGATCGTCCACGTCTATCTGCTCATCGGCTTCGAGGCCCGCGCGCTGGTGATCGCGCAATGGGCGTGGAGCTATTTTACCTATGAGCGCGGGGCGCGGTTGATCGATTAGCTCCCGTAGGGAGAGGGTTCTTAGCGCTTCTCCGCCGGCGCCGCGGACTTGCCTTTGGCTTCTTGTTCAACCGCGGCGTTAAGCTCCGCGCCGACCATGACGACAATGGAGGAAATCCATAGCCACGTCATAAAGCCGATCGCGGCGCCGAGCGTGCCATAGGCCTTGTTGTAGTTGCCGAAATTGGACGCGTAATAAGCAAATCCGGCGGAGGCGGCGAACAGGAAGAACGTCGCGAACACACTGCCGGGCGTCACCCATTTCCACGCACGCTTCTCAACGTCGGGTCCGTAGCGATACACCACCGCCAACCCCAACAACGCCGCGGCGACGCTCGCAGGCCAAGCGAGCCAGCGTATGACGGTGGCGATGAAGGGGTCGCCGAAAGACAGCGTGTCCGACGCCCAAGGCAGGATGACGATGCCGAGGAGCACCGCGAGAGCCAGCACGATGCCGGAGAGCGTGAAAAGCAACGCGACCGCGTTGAGGCGGATGAAGCTGCGCGTTTCCTTGGCTTGATAGGCGACGTTCAACGCGTCGAACAGCGCCTTCATCCCCGAGTTCGCGCTCCATAGCGCGATTCCCAGGCCGACGGCGAAAGCCCAACCCAAGGCTGTTGCGCCGCTCGCCGATATCAGCTTGATTTGATCGCCGACCACCGAGATCGCACCGTCGGGAACGACGCCGGACAATCCGCTCAGATTGCGCTCGATCTGGCTGGGGTTGGCAAACAGTCCGTAGATCGACACCAAGGCGGTAATCGCCGGAAACAGCGCGAGGATCGCATAAAAGGTCAGCCCCGCCGCCACCGCCAAAACGCGGTTGCTGTTGATTTTGCCGCCGACGGTTTTTGCGATGTGCAGCCATCGCCCGGTCGGGATCGACGCAGGGCTCGCCGCGCTCTGCGCCGCCGGCGGCTTTGGCGAGAACGGCGGCGACACGCGAGTCTCGGCGTGCGTTTCGCCGCTGGTTGCGATTAGCGCATAGGCCAGACCGAGCCGGATCATCGCGCCCGATTTCATCGCTGCGGCTTTCCGGTCGTGGGCGCGGCCATCGCTTGCGCTAGCAGGCCGAGCCCGATCAAGGTCGCTGCGGAATAGCGCGAGGCGCCGAACAGCGCGAAGGCCGAGTGCTTCATCCCGTTGGTGTGAGACTGCAGAAAGCGATCGAGATTATCGCGGAGGATGGCCTTGGGCTGCGCGAGCATGCGGTCCTCGGTCGGGGTTTCCGGCAGCAACAGGCCGCCGAGATAGCCAAAGCCGACGCCGAGAATTGAAAGCGCGACCGCTTTAGCCGGCGCGCGCTGGGGAGCGGCCGCAGCTACGCTTTGGGGGACGGCAAGCTTGGCGCCCTCGACACCTTTCGCGGCGTCCCGTGGCTCGCGCGCCACTGAAGCCGCTGGAGGGCCGCGCTTCGAGAACAGCGACGTCGCGAGAACCCCAAGCGCGCCGCCCGCCAGCACCAGCCCGACGGGAAAGGCCTGCGCGCTCAATCGCGCGGGCACGACGCCGATGCGCGACGTCACCGATGCGCGCGCCGAATCCATCAGCGCTGCCGGACTCGCGCGGCGGCGAATGTCGGCGCCCAATGCCGCCAACTGCGCTCTGACCGCAGCGGCTTGCCGCTCGACCTCTTCAGCGCTTTGAACTTTGCTCATTTTGAAAACCCGCTCGCAAGGCCTCGATGTTTTTCCTGAACTGCGTCAGCGTGCGCTGAGGCGTGAGATTCCATCGCCGCATCCGCGACGCCGCGAGGACGCCCAACAGCGCGGCGACGACAAACAGCGCGACCGCCACGGCGACCGCCGCCAGGTCCGGGGGCCACCCGAGCCTGAGCAGCGCTAGGAAAGCCGCCTCGATGAGAAAGATGAAGCCAAGCACCGCGGCGAACGCCGCCGCCGCGAACATCGCCAGCGCCACCGCGCCGGCGCGAAGGTTCTGCTTGGTCTCGATCGAGAGCAGAGCCGCGTCGAGGCGAAACAGCTTTCCCACCTTCTCGACGTAGTCGCCGAGCTCGCGGAAGATCAGGGCGGCCATTTATGGGCGCGGGGAATTGAGGAGCCGCGCCACGACCAGTCCCGCCAGCACGCCGCAACCGAAAAACGCAATCGGCCGCTCGCGCGCGAAACCCGCGACGGAGCCCATGAGGTCGTTGAGCGAGGAATCGCGAATGTCGTTCGAGATTCCTTCCACGCGGTCGGCGACCGTGCGCACGGCGCTCGCCAATTCCGGGGCTTGCTCCTGAAATCCGTCCGCTGCGCCCTTGGCGGAGCGGGCGAGATCGCCGATCGCCGCGGCGCCAGCGGTCTTCTGGTCCTCGACGGCGGATTTAAAGGAACTCCGCCGCCGAATTGACGTAGGAGCCCGCCGTGGCTTTCGCGTCGCTTAACAGCGATGAGGGGGTGCTCTGGTCCGGAGCGTGATCCCGCGCCATCGGCGCATCGGCGAAACTTGATGAGGTCGCGGCGGCAGCTGCAGTCATGTCACCCTCCAAAGGCGCGGGTTGCAACGCGCTCCGTTTAGAACGCGCCAATCGCCGCCGTCGTTCCCACGCGGTTCAAGGATTTTCTGTCACGCTCTTGGTTTCGACCCGCCGGCGGGAACCCCTGGTGCTCTCCCAGCGTTAGACTCCAACGCGTGGGGGATATGAGGTCAGGAATGTCCAGCTTTCCCCTTGAGGGCGCCGTCGCGCGCAGGCGTGCGCGCAAAACTCGGCGGATGAACGAAAATGTTTAACCGGCCAACAGCATTGGAGCGCGCGTTCGAGCTCGCTAAATCGGGGACGGTTACGAGCGTTGCGGAGATCGTCAAAATTCTGCAACGCGACGGCTACGGCGGCGAGCAGGTCAGCGGCCCTGTGCTGAAACGGCAGCTAAACGGGCTGATTCAGTCGAGCGCAAAAAAGCCTGACGCGCCGCAGGATGACGACGGCGAACAGCGGAAGAACGCTCAGTGACGACCCGCTTACGCCCGGATCGCTTAACTCCGCTTTCGCTACAACTTTAGATCAGCGCCGCGAGCAGCAACATCGCGCCAGCGAGCGCGATGAAAAACAGAACTTCGTTTCCGCCGCTGTTGCGCCCGCGCAAAAGAAACGGCTCAAGCGCCAAATCCAGATCGTCCAAACGGAGGGCTTTTGCGCGCGTCATGATGAACTCCCCTGGGTTCGGAGCCTTGAGACAGACCGATCCGGTCCGCGAAACAACGTTAAGCGGCTTCGCGTTGTTTCTTACGGGATGCTGATTTTCTCAGAGCCGGGTCTGCGCCTAGCGCCGCAGGCGCAAAAACGCCGCGCCGCTCTTTCGAGCGGTCGCGGCGGCGACGCATTGGGACGGTGGGCTTAACGGCAGATGGTGCGGCCGTAGTAGGAGCTGTAGTGGCAGTACCGCCGCGGGGCGGTAATGTTGGCCACGGTCGCTCCGGCGACTGCGCCGACCGCGCCGCCCACCACAGCGCCGCCGACCGAATGCGTGGCGACGCCGCCAATCACCGCCCCAGCTCCGCCCCCGATCAGGGCTCCATTTGTCTCGCGCTGCGTCGCGCATCCCGTGAGCGCAAGCGCGGTGAGGCCAGCCAAAAGAACAGCACGCATATCTATCTCCCGTTGCGTGAGCGTCGTCTGGCGACAGGCCCCACGTCCGAACACCTAACGCGCGACGCGCTCTCCAGGTTCCCTAGCGCAGTCGCACATCGAAAAGGGGTTAGCTAGTGGCCGGACGAATCCGCGCCGCGGCTCGCCTCGAAAAGAAACCAAGTGCGCCGCTCGGTCTCGTCGATGAACGTTTCCAGCAGGCCCGCGGTGCCGCTGTCCTGGGCGTCGTCGCACAGCGCGTGGGCTTCGCGCATCGCCGCGGCGCAGGCCTTGTTGTCCTCGATCAGTGCGTCCAGCATTTTCAGCGGCGGCACGAACGCTTCGTCGTTGTCTTTGATCCGAGATTGCCGGGCGATGTCGCCGATCGAACGCAAAGTTGGCTGGCCCAGCTTGCGCACCCGCTCCGCCAGCGGATCGATCGAGGCGTAAATCTGCTCGCCCTGCTCATCCAACAAAAGATGGTAGTCGCGGAAATGCGGTCCGCTCATGTGCCAGTGAAAATTCTTGGTTTTCACATAGAGAGCGAACGTGTCGGCGACAATCGCATTGAGCGCCTTGGCAATTTTCGTCGTCTTGGCCTGCGCGAGGTCCGAAGGGGTTTTGAGGGCCGCAGACGCGCCCTTCGTTGCATCATCCATGGCGTCCTCAAATTCGGGATTGGAGTTCGCCGCGCGGACCGTGGGGGGCAGCCCGCGCGGCGCCTACGTCGTCTAGCGAATTCGACGGCCCAAAGGACCGCGTCTTTCGCTTCTCGACGTTCTGCTGGAAAGCGCCCGGGGGCGCCTTCGATTTCAAAGGTCTTGTTTCCGGGCGCCCTCGCCGCGGCTCGCTTCACCTTTCGGCAAGCGTGCCTGACGCGAACTCCCCGAGACATACGAGTCTCACAATGTCCTAGACCGCGCGGCGGATCAATCGGAGCACGAAGATCAGCACGATGGCGCCGATCGCAGAGGCGATGATCGACCCGATAATGCCCGCGCCGGGAGCGACGCCAATAGCGCCAAACAGCCAACCGGCGACGACGGAACCAATGATGCCGATGACGATGTCGCCGACGACGCCGTAGCCGCCGCCTTTCATGACCAACCCCGCGAGCCATCCAGCGACGCCCCCAATGATGAGCCATGCGATAATTGAGTAGCCTTCCATATGCGCCTCCACTGGTCGGGCCGAACCCTTCGCGCCGTCGCAGAACCAAAAAACGCGGAACCTGGGCCTCGGGTTCCATCGAGGCGTGACGAAAAGTCAGCTGGCTGAAAACGCGCTGAAAAGGAGGCCATGGGTCGCGGCGCCGCTCGTTCGCTACGGAACTTTATTGGCCGATCCGCGTTCAGCGAAAATCGAATGCCGAAAATTGCTCGGCGATAAGAGGTGAAAAAATGTCCTACGAGGAAAATCGGGACCGCGTGGCCAACAAGGCTTCCGAACTTGCGGGTCAAGTCATCGAAAAAGGATCTCAAGCCGCCGACCGTGTCGCTCAGACGACGTCGGATCTCGCCGACCAGGTCTCCGGCTCTCTGAAGTCCTACGGCGTCGACGCCGGCCGCGTGCAGGCGGTGGCGAGGGACCAAGCTGGGCAATTGCAGCAAGCGCTGGTCGACACCGTGCGTTCGCGGCCCGTCGCCGCGCTCGCGGTGGCGGCGGCGATTGGCGTTGTCCTCGGCGTGATGGCGACGCGCTGAACATCGTGACCGCCGGCATACTGACATTGTTGGCGAAGGCGAAACGCAAACTCTCGCGGGCGGCGTACACGTACGCCGTTCCGCTCTTTTCGCTACCTTCCGCGATTAACCGGACGGTGGTCGCATTGAGCGCCGCCCATACACCGCGGTGCGGTCATCCGGGTGGCCAGTGTCTTTGAAAGCCTGCAACGCTATTCCGAGCCAGCTCGGTCGCGTTCCCCACATCCAGTTTTCGCTCTCAGGTTCTGAAAGCTCCACCGGCATGTTTGCGCACCACCGCGTCAGCGACGCGTCCCTGACCCAGATCGGATGCGTTGGTGATTCCGAGCAATTGCGCCAATCGCGTACGAGCCCTGTTCACGCGGCTCTTGATGGTGCCGATAGCGACGCCGCAGACGGCGGCCGCCTCCTCGTAGCTAAGCCCGGAGGCGCCGACGAGGGTGACCGCCTCGCGCTGCTCGTCGGGGAGCTTGGCCAACGCCACGCGGAAGTCAGCGAGGTCGATGGCTCCTTCCTGCTCGGCGGGGACGCCGATGCGCGCGGAATAATAGCCTTCGGTGTCCTGCACCTCCCGGCCGCGGCGTCGATAGGCCGAAAAATACGTGTTGCGCAGGATCGTGAAGAGCCAGGCTCTGAGATTGGATCCCGGCTCGAACGTCTTGGCGTTGGCCCACGCCTTCAGCAGCGTGTCCTGCATCAAATCATCGGCCTTGGTGGCGTTGTTGGAGAGCGACAACGCAAAGGCGCGCAGATGCGGAATCTCGCGGATCAAAGCCTCGCGAAAAACGAAATTTTCCGCTGCCGGCTTTGCCGCGGGGGTCTCCGAGGCGTTACTTGGCATCGCCACGTTCCTTGGCTTCGAGTTCAGCAAGCAACACCAGGAACCGGTCCGGAAGAGGCTCTTCGGCAAGAGACTGGTAATGCGCGCGGAGCGCATCGCCCAAGGCTTGAGAGACTTGCGGCCCTAAACGCGCGGCGGCCGGCTTTTTCTGGCCGGAAACCACGCGAGAGTTTGCTGCCCCGACGCCGGATTTGCGAGATTCAGGCATGATGCTTGACTTTTCCTGGATAACCGCAGGTCGCACGATGGCTACTACCTCTGGGGCTCATATTCTCGTTTCCCGTCGTAGCCAAACGACTTGGCGGCAAAAGAGTTCCATTCGCGCGATCCGACGTCGTCGGCGTGCGGCGGGAAATTTCGGCAGAGTTTGCAAAAGCGAGGACTTTTCGTGACGATAGAAACAACTTGCAATTCGCGCGTTGGGTGGCCAAGCTCCCTCAAGACCGGAAAGGGGCGCTGAAAATGTCGATTGCGTCTGACATCGCCCCGCACTTTGGCTACCTCCGCCGCTTCGCCCGCGCGCTGACTGGCTCGCAGAGCGCCGGCGACGCCTATGTGGCGGCGACCCTCGAAGCTTTGGTGACGGACCCGTCCATGCTGCCGCGCGACTTGCCGCCGCGCATCGCGCTCTACAAGATCTTCCTGGCGCTATGGTCCTCCGCCAGCCTTCCAGGGGCGCATCTCGTGCCGGCCGAGGCGGGCAGTGCGGCCGATCGCAATCTCGATGCGCTCACGCCGCTGAGCCGGCAGGCGTTCCTGCTCAGGGCGGTGGAGGGCTTCACGCTCGAGGATGCGGCCTTGATCCTTGACCGCACCGCAGCGCAGACCGCCGATCTCGTCGGAATCGCCGGCCGTGAAATATCGGCACAGGTGGCGACCCGCGTCCTGATCATCGAAGACGAGCCGATCATCGCCATGGACATCGAGGCGATCGTCACCGATCTCGGCCACGAAGTGCTCGGCATCGCCCGCACCTTGGGCGAAGCCATGGCGATCGTAGGCAAGAGCGAGCCTGGGCTGGTTCTCGCCGACATCCAGCTCGCCGACGGCAGCTCGGGTCTCGACGCGGTGAATGAAATCCTGCGCGTGACGGCGCTGCCCGCGATTTTCATCACGGCGTTTCCCGAGCGCTTGCTCACCGGCGACAAGCCCGAGCCGGCCTTCCTCATCACCAAGCCGTTCGAGGCCGAGGCGGTGAAGGCGGCGATCAGCCAGGCGCTGTTCTTCGACCGCCGAGCCAGCCGGAAGGCTTCATGACGCTCGCCGCCCTGATCTGCGAGGACGATGCGCTCATCCGCATGGCCCTCGTCGAGATGGTGGAAGACCTCGGTTTCCGCGTTCGCGAGGCGGGGGACGCGGAGACGGCGCTGGCGACGCCGGTGGATGAGCCAATCGATCTGCTCATCACCGACGTCCGCATGGGCGGCATAGGAGGGGAAGAGTTGGCGCGCCGGTTGCGGGAGCGCCGGCCGGGTCTGCCCATTGTGTTTTCGACCGGCGATCCGTCCTTCTCCGCCTTTCCCGGCGATTCCAGCGTCGCCGTTCTGGGGAAGCCGTTCACGCAGGCCATGCTGGACGCGACCGTGAAGAAAGTGCTGGCGGCGGCGTCGCGCTGACGCCGACAAGCGTTATGAAGTCACCATTTTGACGACGGCGGCGTCGTCTCGCCGTCGCCGCCGTTGTTGGCGCGTGCGGATCTCCACTCGGCGCTTGCGGTCGCTCAGACAGAAGTCGAAAGCGGCGTCGAGCGCGTCCGAGATCGTCGTCACGATCGCGTCGACTCTCAGCTTTTCGGCGTAAGCGGGAAGCGAGCCGTCGCTTGTGCGCTGCCACAGGCAGAGCATGATTTTCGCTTGTGGCGCGCCGCGGCGGACCGCGGCGCCGCTCGCGCGCAAGTGCAAGGTGCTCAGAGGCTCGACGAAAGACAGACAGACCAGAGCGAAATCCCGCTCCTCCGGACCCAGCTTCGCCGCGGCCTCGAGCGCCATCACCCGCGCCGCCAGCCCGTGCTTGGTCAGAACCTGCGCCAGCATCGCCGCCGCGGTCGGATCGAGCGGATCGGCGCCATGCAGAACGGCGACCGGATGCTCCTGCCGCCAATTAGGGGGAAGCTGCCCCTTCTCGACGACGAGCCGAGCGTCGGTGCGATCAGGGCGAATGCGCTGCAGCGCCGCCCTCGCCTCAAGGCTTCGGCGGCCCAGGAGGGGCGGCGAGATCTTTATTCTCTCCACCGCCGCGATCAGCTTGTCAGTCGACTTCGCGAGAACTTCGAGCCGTTCGCCCGACACCGCGCCGTTAACGACGTCGAGATGCGCGCGGCGCACCGCTTCCATCGCGATCTCGTCGTAGTATGTGGACACCGCGCGGACCTTCAGAAGTTCGCGCGCTTGCGCCACCGCCTCCGCAGGATCGCCAGCCAGCATCCGCTGGTAGAATAACTCATGCGGCTGCAACGGCGGCTCGTCGCCGAGCAAGATTTCGATAAATTCCAGACGCGGGAAATGCCGTCCGAGCACGACGAGGCAGATGGTGAGCGGCGTCGCCACGACCAAGCCGACAGGACCCCATAGGAACCCCCACACGATTGTCGAGACCACCACGGCGAATGGGGAGAGGCCAGAGCTATGGCCGTAGACCATCGGTTCGATCACTTGCCCGGTCACGCCTTCGACGAGCGCGAACGCGGCCAGCGTCTCCAGAAACGGCCGCCAACTCGGATCGAACGCGAACGCCACCAGGAGCGGCGGCACGAGGCCGACGACCGGTCCTATATAGGGGATGAACCTAAGAACCCCCGCAAGAGCGCCCCACAATACGGCATTGGGAACGCCAATGACCGCCAGACTCAAGGCGATAACGGCGCCGAAAATCGTGTTTAATAGCAATTGCGACAGCAGCTGCCGGCCGACGCGATATCCCGCGTCGTCGAACGCCGCGGTCGTTTGTTGAATGTCGTCAGTGCCGAGCAGCCTGATCGCGCGATTGCGTAGATCCTGGCGCTGCGCCAGCATGAAGCCGGTTAACAGAAACACGACGATGGCAAGCCCCAGCGGCTGCAGCAGCGGCGAGGCGTAGGTGCTGACCTTCGTAAGCGTGTCCGACCCGTGGTCGACGGCGACGACGACCGGCGTCGGCTTGGCCGCGGACAATGCGCCGCCGGCATCGACCGAGCCGAGACTTTGCGTCGCTTCCTGAAGGACGTCGAAGGCGCGGCTGAAATCGCCTCGGCCGCCGAAAAGCGAGTCGACGCCATGGATTTTCTCAAGGATTGTGGTGCGATAGGCCGGCAGCTTCGACGCCAGATCCGCCGTCTGGCCGGCGATGGCGGAGACCAGCGCGGCGATGAAGAACAGCGCCAAGAAAAGCGAGACGAACACCGCCACACCGCCCGGCGCGCCCAGCTTTTGCGCGCGGTTGGCGATCGGCGACAGAGCAAAACTCAGCAATACGGCGAGCGCGACCGGGACGAGAATGTCCTTGGCCACGACGAGAATCGCGCCGATCCCGAGCGTCAGAAAGACGATCGTCAGCGCCCTGAACAGCGGCATCGCCGTGCGCAAGGACGTGTCGCTGCCGACGTTCACGGCGCGGCAGGCGGCGTGTCGCCGTCGTTCTCCGACGGAGGATCCTCCTCGCCGGGCGTCAGCGAGGCGTCGATCTGCCGCATCAGCAAAACGAAATCGATGGGCTTGGGGTGGAACGCGTCGCACCCGGCTTGCAGCGCCGCATCGCGCTCCTCGGCGCTGGCGTTCGCAGCAAGGGCGATGATGGGGATTGCGGCGGTGTGAGGATCGCCCTTGATGGCGCGCGCCGCGGCGTGGCCGTCCATGCGCGGCAAGGCCATATCCATGAGAATGAGATCGGGGTGCGCCGCTCTGGCGTCGGACACAGCGGTCTCTCCGTCTTGGGCGTGCAGGACGATATGACCTTTGCGTTCTAGCCGCTGCTGCAGAAACTCCCAGATCGGCTCGCTATCTTCAGCAACAAGTATTTTCGCCATGCAGAGCCTCGGGGCACAATGGCGACGGAGCAGTCCCGCGGCGTCGCCCACACGCGCTGTCATCCTTCACGGACGACGCGAACTAGGATTAACCCCTTTGCAGGCAAAAAGTTCCGTTTGGGAATCGAAGCCCGCGCCGGCGAAAAGGCGCGCGACGTCAGGACTTCGTCGACGCGTCTAGGCGACGGCGGCGTGGCGGATTTCTTGCGTGACGACTTCGAATTTTTCCAGCGTATGAGCGCCGAACGAGGTGATCATCGCCGTGTCGGTGGCGTCGCGGCCGCGCGAGATCACGATGCGTCCGATGCGGCGCTCGTTGTGCCGTGCGTCGTAGGTGTACCACGCACCATCGAGATAGGCCTCAAACCAGGCGCTGAAATCCATCGGCATCGGGTCCGGGGGAACGCCGATGTCGCCGAGATAGCCGTTGCAGTAGCGGGAGGGGATGGACATGGCGCGACAAAGCGCGATCGCCAGATGCGCGAAATCGCGGCACACGCCGACCCGTTCGTTCATGGCTTCCGCCGCACGTGCGGGTCGCGCGCGCCTGGAGATAGTCGAAGCTGAGATGATTATGGACGAAAGTGCATATGGCCTCGACCTTCGCGCGCGCCCCGACGATCGATCCGAACTTCGCCCAGGCGAATTGCGAAAGACTGTCCACCTCGCAATAGCGGCTCGCCATCAAGAATTGCAGGACGTCGGTGGGCATTTCGCGCACCAGAGCCTCGCGGTTGGTCGGGCAACGCGCCTCGAGCTTTCCGCTATCGAGGAAATCGCCTGTGAGGGTCAGCCTGAGCGGGCCTGCGGGCGCCGCGATACGTCGGCTCGCGTTGCCGTACGCATCGATGAAGGACTCGTTCTCCAGCCTTGGATCGGTATGAAGTCCGCTTTCCGCTACGACGCCGCGACGCAATTCCGGACGAACGTCCAGCAGCGTGACCATCGTCGTCGGCCCAGCGAGCCGTATCTTGATGTCAAAACCATAATGAATGAACATTCGGCGTCTTCCTAAAC
This sequence comes from uncultured Pseudomonadota bacterium, assembly GCA_963730695.1. Classification (GTDB taxonomy): domain Bacteria; phylum Pseudomonadota; class Alphaproteobacteria; order Rhizobiales; family Beijerinckiaceae; genus Roseiarcus. The sequence goes on along the minus strand of CAVSSV010000049.1, from coordinate 38,407 downwards.
GTACGAAATCGTCGCGCTCTCCGCACCAACGCGCGAAGCGGCGGAGCGTTCCCGGCGCAGCCTTTGGCTCTGTCGCCCGGGAAAACCGCGTGGGTCTCAGACCAGTGCTGCGGCGGAACTTCACGCTCTTTACGCGGAACCTTCTGCAGGCCCGCGCGTTTAACACCTAAGTTGCGCCGAACGCTGAACCGGCAGTGGCGGGAAATAAGGGCGAAACGATGAAACGTCTCCTCGTAAAGAGCTTGTCGATCATAGGTTTGATGGCTTTCGCGGCCCCGGCCGCGCATGCGGATGACGTAAAAGTGGGCCTCTTGCGCTGCGATGTCTCAGCCGGACTCGGCCTCATCATCGCGTCCAGCAAGACAATGGCCTGCGTATTTCATCCCGCGCGCGGACATCGAGAATATTACAGCGGCACGATTGGTAAGTTCGGCCTGGACATCGGAGCCACCGCGGCTGGCGTGCTGGCGTGGGACGTCTTCGCGCCGACGGCCGGCCCCTTGAGAGGCGCATTGGCCGGCGACTACATCGGCGTCGACGCTTCGGCGACGGTTGGCGCCGGCATTGGCGCAAACGCTTTGGTCGGCGGTTTCAATCGCTCGATCGCGCTGCAGCCGCTCTCCATCCAGACGCAGACCGGGCTGGCGCTGGCCGCCGGCGTGGCCTCGCTGACGTTGGAGCGCGCGCGTTGAGGGCGGATGTTTCGACCCTCCCACGCGAGTAAGCCATTTGTTTAGCCTGCTTTTCTTCGGCGGAGCGCCAGCCTCCGCGTCGTGGATCGACGACAGCGTCATTCGCGCGGAAGTGTATGGCGCGGATCGACTGGAGAAACTTGCGGCGGCCTTAGCCAGCGAGACAGGGGACGCTTCCGCCGCAGGAACGCGTCGCGCGCTGCGCCGTCGCCTGGACGATGACGCCCAAACGCTTGCGGCCGCGAACCGCAACCTTGAAGCGCAAACGCTGTTGCCGGGCGGCATGGAGCCGGCGGCGGTCCGCTTTCTCGACAATTACCACCTAATCGAACAGCAAGTCCGTGCCAGCACCGTCGAACTGTGGGCGCTCAAGCCCCATCGTCTGCCCTGTCTGGACGCTGGAACGATGGCGGGCCAGCCGCGCGTGCTTGCGCTGCTATTTTCCTACCTCGCGCATACCGACAGCTATGTCGATCCGAACGCCCTCAACGGCTTCTGCATCGCCTACCAAACGGTCCGGCCGCTGACGATCGCGGAACTCCGGGCGATGCCGACGCTGTTGCGCTTTCTGCTGGTCGACAATGCCCGTCGAACTCGTCGAGGAGCTGGTTGTGGATCGGGCGTGGCGGGCGAAGGCGGACGCCGCCGCCGACCAATTCCTTGGAGCGACGTCGCCAGAAGGCGTAGCGCGCGACGCCGCGACGGCGGCGGTGGGCGGTGGGCCGCTGCCCGACGTCGCCCTTGCGCAGCTCGTCAAGCGTCTGAGGGATCAAGACCCCCAACATGCGCCGGCGCAACGTTGGCTCGATGAGCAGATTGCGGCGCGAGGAATCTCCGTCGACGAGGCGGTGCACAACGCCTATCGGCGCCACGGCGCTGGAAACGTCACGCTTCGCAACATTCTTGCATCGATGCGCTGGCTCTCCGAATTCGACTGGTCCGTATTTGCGAGCGGACTCAGCGTCGTCGACGCCGCGTTCCGCCGCTCGAGCGCTTTCGGGCTGATGGATTTCGACACCCGCGAACTCTATCGCGGCGCAGTCGAGGATCTCGCGCGTGGCGCGAAAATCGAGGAAGGCCAGGTCGTCGAGCGGGTCAACGAACTCGTCCAAGTCAATGGCGGCGGCAAGGGCGCCGCGCTCGCCGCCTCCGAGGTCGATCACGGCCACTATCTGATCGCGGAAAAGCGGCCGGAGCTCGAGCGCGCCATCGGTTATCGCCCCTCGCCCTGGCAGGCTGTTGGGCGCGCCTTCTGGCGCCGCCGGCGCGGCGTTTATTTCGCTGCTTCCCTGGCCCTGAGCGCGCTTGTGCTGTGGGGCATGATCGCGTTCGCCGGCTTTGGCGCCGCCGCGCCGCTGTGGCTGGCGGCAGTTACGATGCTTGGCGTCTTTCCCGCTTCCGAGGCCGCCGTCGCCCTCGTCAATCGCGCCGTGATCGGCATTGTCGGCCCCTGGCAATTGCCGGGTCTGGAATTGGCGGATGGCGTGCCCGAGGGGCTGCGCACGCTCGTCGTCGTTCCGACTTTGTTGACGACCGCCGAGGAGCTTGAGGCTTCACTCGACGATCTCGAAGTTCATCATCTGGCCAATCGCTCCGGCGATCTGGCCTTCGCCGTGCTGGTCGACGGGCGCGACGCGCAGCAGGAAACCCTTCCCGGCGAAGAGGCGCTTTATGCGGCGGCTGAGCGCAAGCTTGAGCAGTTGAACGAGAAGTACGGTCCCTCCCCGGCGGGCAAGCGTTTCCTGCTGCTGCGCCGCAGGAGGCTGCACAACCCCGGAGAGGCTTGCTGGATGGGCTGGGAGCGCAAGCGCGGCAAGCTGCACGAGCTCAACCGTCTGCTGCGCGGCGCCACCGACACCAGCTTCGTCCAGGGCCGCCGAAAGCGTCCCCGCTGGCGTGCGCTATGTCGTCACGCTGGACGCCGATACGCGTCTGCCGCGCGGCGCTCTAGTGCGCTTGATCGGCAAGATGTCGCATCCGCTCAACCGGCCGACGCTTGACGCTAAAACGCATCGCGTCACGTCGGGCTACGCGATCCTGCAACCGCGAATCTCGGCGACGATCCCCTCGGCTGAACATGCGACGCTCTATCAGTGGGCGTTCTCGCAGCCGGGGGAATCGATCCCTATGCCGGCGCCGTTTCCGACGTCTATCAGGACCTGTTCGGCGAAGGCAGCTATACCGGAAAAGGCATCTACGACGTCGACGGGTTCGAAGCCGCGCTGGCGGGCCGGATCCCCGAAAACCAATTGCTGAGCCACGACTTGTTCGAGGGATCGCTGGCGCGCGCCGGGCTCGCCTCCTCGATTGAATTCGTCGAAGATTTCCCCTCGCGCTATGACGTCGACGTCAAGCGGCAGCATCGCTGGGCGCGCGGCGACTGGCAGCTCCTGCCGTTCATGGCGGACTGGCTCCGCGGCCGAAGCCCGCTGACGCCCCTCGCGATCTGGAAGATGCTCGACAATCTTCGGAGGTCGCTGACGGCGCCGTGCACGGTTGGCGCGCTCGCCCTGGGTTGGACGGCGTCGCCTCTGTCCGCCGCGCTGTGGAGCCTTGCGGTCGTCGTCGCGATCGCGCTGCCCTCGCTGATGCCGCCAGTCTTGGGCATTGTCTCCCAATTCGCCGGACCGCCGCGCCATAGCGCGATCCGCGGCTCAATCGCGCAACTGCGCTTGACCGCCGTCAACAATGCGCTGCGGCTGCTTTTCCTGGCCGATCAGAGCTACCGGATGCTCGATGCGGTGATCCGCACGCTGTTTCGGCTGTTCGTCTCCCGTAAAAACCTGCTAGAATGGGTCACGGCGGCGCAGGCGCGGGCGAGCCAGGAGCTCGATCTTCAGGGTTTTGCGCGCGCGATGGCGGGCGGCGTCGCGCTGGCTCTCGTCGTAGGCGCGGCGGCTGCGTTCGCTTCGCCGCGGTCGATTCCGATCATCGCCGTTTTCGTTATCGCGTGGTGCGCGGCGCCCGCCGTCGCGCTGATGGCGAGCCGGCGTCCGGTCGCCAGCTTCAATCCGCCGAGCGCCGAGCAAGTGCGCACGCTGCGCGCGGTCGCGCGGCGGACCTGGCGCTATTTTGAGACCTACGTGACGCCGGGCGAGAACATGCTGCCGCCTGACAATTTTCAGGAAACGCCGGCCCCGGTCATCGCCCACCGGACGTCGCCGACGAATTTGGGGCTGCATCTGTTGTCGGCGGTCGCGGCGCGCGACTTCGGCTGGTCGGGCCAACTCGAGATCATCGAGCGGCTGGAGAAGTCTCTGGAGGCGATGGGCAAGCTCAAGCGCTACCGCGGCCATTTCTACAACTGGTACGACACCACGCATATGGAAGTGTTGGCGCCGGCCTACATCTCGACCGTCGATAGCGGCAATCTGGCGGGCGATCTGATCGCCCTCGCCAACACCTGCCGCGAATGGCAAGGCGGATTCGCCGCGTCCGAGGAAATCAAGAACGGTCTGCGCGACACCTTAGGGCTGGCGCGCGACGCACTCGCCGGGCCGGCCGCAAACGATCCGCAGTTCGGCCGGCGCGTCGGCGGCGCTCTCGATGAGATCGCGGCGCATCTGGATGAAGAGGCCGACTTGCCTTGGACCTTGGCCAGTATCTTCCCGCTTAGTCAGAGGGCGGTCGTGCAGACCGGCCACTTCGTCGGCGTCGGTCCCGGCAAGGACCAGGCGGAGCTGCTTTATTGGCTACAGTCGTTTTCGCGCTCCGTCGCCGCACATCGGGCCGACGCGGCGGCGGACGTCGGCGCCATGAAGGCGCGGCTGGCGGTCCTGGAGCGCACCTCGCGCGAGATGGCGAACGCGATGGAGTTCGACTTCCTGCTCGATCCCCAGCGCAACCTGCTTTCGATCGGGTTCAACGCCAGCGACAACAGGCTCGACGGCAGCTGCTACGATTTGCTCGCGTCGGAGGCGCGCGTGGCCTGCATGTTCGCCATCGCCAAAGGCGACGTCCGTTCGATGTTGTGGTCGCGCCTCGGCCGGCGGACGGTCGCGGTCGACGGCGGCATCGCGCTGCTCTCGTGGTCAGGCTCGATGTTCGAATATTTGATGCCCAGCCTGCTCATGCGGGAGCCCGTCAACAGCCTGGTGCATCAGTGCAATCGCTCGATCGTGGCGCGCCAGCGCACCTACGCGCGCAAGCTCGGCATCCCCTGGGGCATTTCCGAATTGGGCTTTCATGCCCGCGATCTCCAGCAGAACTATCAATATCAAGCGTTCGGCGTGCCGGATCTGGCGATGAAGCGCGGCTTGTCCAGCGAAGCGGTGATCGCGCCCTATGCGACGGCGCTCGCCGCGATGGTCGACGCCCGCGCCGCGGCGGAGAACTTGGTCTCGCTGGCAAAGCACGGCTTCCTCGGTCGCTACGGCTTCTATGAGGCGATCGACTACACCCGCGCGCGGCTACCGGAAGACGAGGATCACATGCTGATCCGAAACTACATGGCGCATCACCAGGGCATGAGCATCGTCGCCATCTCCAACGCGCTGCACCAAGGCAAGATGCGCGAGCGGTTTCACGCCGAGCCGATCATCAAGGCGTGCGAATTGCTGTTGCACGAGCCCGCCGCTTTCGACGCCGTTCGCGGCACGATCGTGGAAGGCGCGCGCGTGGTTCCGACCCGGCAAGAGTCGGACGCCGCGATCGAGCGGCGATTCGGCCCGCCCGTGGAGGCCTCGCCGCAGGCCCATGTTCTTTCAAACGGCACCTTCGCGACCATGCTCACCTCGGCGGGCTCCGGGTTCACGCGCTGGAAGAATGTCGCTGTGACGCGCTGGCGGCAGGACGCGACGCGCGACGCCTGGGGATCGTTCATTTTCGCGCGCGACGTCACGCGCGGCCGGTCTGACGGCCTGACGTGGTCGACGACGTATCAGCCGCCCCTCGCGCGCCCCAAGTCTTATGAGGCGACATTCAGCGAGGATCGCGCCGAGTTCAAGCGGACCGACGGCGCCATCACGACGACCGTCGAGATCGTGGTGTCGGCGGCCGCCAACGCCGAGGTGCGTCGCGTGACGCTCGCGAACTCAGAAAGGGAAATTCGCGAGATCGAACTCACGTCCTACGCCGAGCTTGTCCTCGCGCCGGCGGCGACGACGACGCCCATCAAGCGTTCGCGAAAATGTTCGTCGAGACCGAACTGCACGAGGACCATCACGCCGCGCTAGCGACGCGCCGCCGGCGCTCGCCGGAGGATCCGGCAGTGTGGGCCGCGCACTTCGCCGTCGTCGAGGGGCGCGCGAGCGCGCCGGTCAGTTTCGAGACGGATCGCGCCCGTTTTCTTGGTCGCGGGCGCTCCATCGAGGACGCCGGCGCCATGGCCGCGTCCGGCCCGCTTTCCGACACGTTCGGCACGGTGATCGATCCGATCTTCGCGCTGCGCCAGCGCGTACTGGTGCCGCGCCAAGGCAGCGTCCGCGTGACGTTCTGGACGATTGTCGCAGCCACGCGTGAGGAGTTGCTGGCGCAAATCGAGGCGCGGCTCGACTCCGATAGCTACAATCGCGACCGCATCCACGCATGGACGCAGGCGCAGGTGGTCCTGCGTCACCTGAGCGTACCGCCGGAGGAGGCGGTGCATTTCCAGACGCTCGCCAGCGCGGTGCTCTATGGCGATCCGCGCCTGCGTTCCTCTTCCGAGACGATCGTCAAGGATTTCGGGCCGCAATCCGGACTCTGGCGGTTCGGGGTTTCCGGCGACAATCCGATTATCTTGCTTCGCGTCGACGACATCGAAGATTTCGACGTCGTCGCCCAGATGCTTCGCGCGCATGAATTCCTCAGAGAGAAGCTGCTGGCGGTCGATCTCGTCGTGCTCAACGAGCGGACGTCGTCCTACGTGCAGGATCTGCAGAACGCGATCGAAGCCGCCGCCCGGGCCGTGCCTTCGACCCGCCGGGAAGGCGCGGCGGGCGGCGCAATCCATGCCTTGCGTACCGACTTGATCGGCGAAGATGGCCGCGCGTTGTTGTTGGCGGCGGCGCGCATCGCCCTCGTCGCCCGCCGCGGCGATCTGGCGCAGCAGTTGGTGCGGCTGGGCTATTTTCCCGCGCCGCCGTCCGCGCTTCCCATCCTCGCGCCCCCGGCCCCGCCGGTCGAAGCCTCCGTTCCGGCAGTCGCGCCGCAGGGCGTCGTCACGTCCCGCTCGCTCGAGTTTTTCAACGGCCTGGGCGGGTTCGATGCGGACGGCCGGGAATATGTCATCGCTCTTCAGGGCGGTCAGACGACGCCGGCGCCGTGGGTCAACATCGTCGCCAACGCTCGCTTCGGCTTCCAGGTCTCGGCGGACGGCGCAGGCTATACCTGGTGCGGCAACAGCCGCGACCATCAGCTTACCCCGTGGTCGAACGATCCGGTGTCCGACCCCCCCGGCGAAGCGATCTACCTCAGAGACCTCGACACCGGCGACGTTTGGAGCCCGACCGCCTCGCCCATTCGCGACGACGGGCTCTATGTCGCGCGCCACGGATTCGGCTACTCGACGTTCCAGCACGCCGCGCACGGCATCGACGCCGAACTCACGCAGTTCGCGCCGCTTGAGCAAACCGCGAAAGTGTCGCGGCTGTCGCTCAGCAACCGTTCGCCGCGCGCGCGTCGGATCAGCGTGACCGTCTATGTCGAGTGGACGCTCGGCAGTCAGCGCGCCGCCAATGCGCCCTTTATCGTCTCGGAGGTCGACGCCGCGACGAAAGCGCTGTTCGCCTTCAACAAATGGGGCGGCGCCGGCGAAGCGGTGGCGTTTGTGGATTTGTTGGGGCGGCAGAGCGGATGGACGGCCGATCGCCGCGAGTTCATTGGCCGTAACGGCTCCTTGCGCAGCCCTGCCGCGGTGCGACTGGGCAGCCCACTGTCGGGACGCGCCGGCGGCGGCCTCGACCCCTGCGGCGCGTTGCAGTGCGTCGTTGAAATCCCGCCTGGCGGCTCGATCACCGTCAACGCGGTCCTTGGCGAAGCGGATAACCGCGACAAGGCGCGGGCGCTGATCGACGCGCTTAGGCGTTCGATGTCGAAGCCGCCCTCGCGGAGGTCAAGGCATACTGGCGTGACCTGCTTGGCGCGGTACAGGTGCGCACCCCGATCGCTGCGATGGACATCATGCTCAATCGGCTGGCTGCTGTATCAGACCCTCGCCTGCCGCATCTGGGCGCGTTCGGCTTTCTACCAGGCGAGCGGCGCCTACGGCTTCCGCGACCAGCTGCAGGACGCGATGGCGCTGCCTGACGCATCCCGATCTGACGCGGGCGCATCTGTTGCGCGCCGCAGCGCGGCAGTTCGTCGAAGGCGACGTGCAGCATTGGTGGCTGCCGCACGCCGGCCAGGGCGTGCGCACGCGCATCTCCGATGACCGGGTGTGGCTTGCCTATGCGCGTCACTCATTACATGGACCTCGACCGGCGACGCCGCGATCCTCGAAGAGCGCGTCCGTTCCTGAAGGGCCGCGCGCTGGAGCCGCGGCGAGCACGACGCCTTCTTCCTGCCCGAGTTGTCGACGAGACGCGGCACGCTGTTCGAGCATTGCGCGCTGGCGCTCGATCACAGCCTCGACGCTCGGCGAGCATGGTCTGCCGTTGATGGGCACCGGCGACTGGAACGACGGCATGAATCGCGTCGGCGAGGGCGGCAAGGGCGAGAGCGTCTGGCTCGCGCTGGTTCCTCTTTCGCCGCCTCGACAAGCTTCGTCGCCGCTGGTCGAGCGACGCGGCGAGCGCGCGCGCCGAACGCTGGCGCGCCCACGCGGGCGAGCTTGCAGGCGGCGATCGAACGCGACGGCGTGGGATGGCGATTGGTATCGGCGCGCCTAGTTCGACGACGGAACGCCGCTCGGCTCGCGCGAGCAGCGAAGAGTGCCAGATCGACTCGATTGCGCAGATCCTGGGCCGTGTCTGTCGGGGGCCGCCGAGCCGGCAGAGGCGCTTGCGCGCGATGGAGTCGGTCGAGGAACGCCTGGTTCCGAAGGACTTGAACCTGGTGCTGCTGTTCACGCCGCCGTTCGACAAGACGGCCGCATGATCCCGGTTACATCAAAGGCTATCCGCCCGGCTTGCGCGAAAACGGCGGCCAATACACGCATGCAGCGACCTGGTCGTGTTGGCCGAGGCGAAGCTCGGCCGCGGGACGGTCGCGGCAAAAATGTTCGACCGGCTCAATCCGATCCGTCACGCGCGCACGCGCCGAAGAGGCCGCGCTCTATCAAGTGTCGAGCCCTATGTCATGGCGGGCGATGTCTACTCGGTCGCGCCGCAACGCTGGGCGCGGCGGATGGACCTGGTACACCGGCTCTGCGGCTTGGCTGTATCGGGCCGGAGTCGAGGGATTGTTGGGGATGCAGATGCTCGGAGGCCGGCTCGTCGTCGATCCGTCGATCCCCGCGGATTGGCCGGAGTTCCGCGCGACAGTGCGTCAAGGCGGCGGCGCGATCGACATCTGGGTGCAGAATCCAAGCCGCCGGGAAACCGGCGTCGCGGAGGCCATGCTCGACGGCGTCGCGATGGCGGAGCGGCCGCCGAGGATTCCGTTGGACGGCCGCAATCACATGCTTCAAATTCGGCTGGGGTAGGGCTGTAGCCGGGGCGAAAACCCTAAGCGGTCAAGAAGGAAGAAACAGCGTGAGTACGTCGGCCCGCTTCGAGGAGCCTACCGGGAAACCGGGCGTTTCTGGCTGGGCCAAAACTTTGGGCGCCCGCGCGACCGGGCGTTCCCTGCCGTTAAGCTGGTATTTGAACCTCACAAAATACGTCGCCGCGCTGCCGCTCGTGGTCGCGACCTTCGTTCTCGTCGGCATCGTGGCGAACGGCGATCGCGCCGCCAGGCGCGCGGAGCAGGTTGGCGAAGCCAAAGGATTGGCCGACGTCGTGGGCCGCGAGATCGACAAATATTTCGTGTTGTCGAACGTGCTTGCGCATTCGGCCTATCTGAAGAGCGGAGACTTCTCGGGCTTCAAGACGCTCGCGGAGTTGAATCTTTCGGAAATGCCCGGCGTCGCCATCGCCGTCTTTGGCCCAGACGGGCACGCGGCCGCGATCGTCCCCAGCGGGCTCGCCGTTCGCCAGGATCCTACGCTGGCGAAAGAAGCCGCGCGGCTCGGCGTTGGCGAACTCTCCAACGTCCGCATCGACCCGAGTTCCGGCGCCGCCTTCGCGTCGATCGAGACGCCGCTCAGCGTCGGCGGCGTCTCGGGCTACGAACTCTCCGTGCAATTCACGCTCGATCGCTTCGAGAAGCTGCTGCAGGTCCAAAAGGACGGCAGCGGATATATGACGGGCATCATCGATCGTGAGGGCGCTCTGGTCGCGCGCGATCCGCCAGGGAATGGGCAGCCGGGCGCGCGCGCCAGCGACCAATTCCGCGCCGCGGCCCACGCTCTGTCGCGCACCACGGTGGTGCATTTGACGAGCGACGGCGAGAGCGTCGAGTCCGCTTACGCGGTCTCGCGCTATGGTTGGGCGGTGGGGGTGGCGCGAAGGACGCCATCGTTCAGTGAAGCCTACGGAACGCCGTTTCTTGCCGCGCTTCTCGTCGCGGCGGCGCTGGCGACGAGCGCGCTGCTCTCGCACATCAGCGGGCGGCGGCTGGCGATGCACATTCACAACTTGCAGCGCCTCTCCTCGCAACTCGTGGCGGAGCAGCCGATTTCGGCGCCGCATACCGGCGTCACCGAACTCGACGAATTGTCGGACGCGTTGTCGACCGCGTCAAAAAACTTCGAGCCGCCGCGCCGGCCAGCAGGAAAACGCGGAAGAAGCTCTGCGGCGCTCTGAGGAGCACTTTCGCGTGCTGACCGACAGCCTGCCGCAACTCGTTTGGACCGCCGGCCCCGAGGGCCGGATCGAATACACGAACGCGCGGCGCAGCCTCTATGGCGCCGGCGAGCTGGACCGTGCGGATTGGGACACGATCATCCATCCCGACGACCGCCGCAGCACGGCAGAGACCTGGCTGCGCGCGAGCGAGTCGGGAAGCGTCTACCAGAAGGAGCACCGCCTGCTGATCCGCGACCGCGGCTATGTCTGGCATTTGAGCCGCGCGGAGCCGTTGCTGGGAGCGGATGGCGTTGTCGTGCGCTGGTACGGCACCACCACCGACATCAACGACGGCAAAATGCGCGAGCAGCACATCAGGACGCTGATGGCGGAGGTCAACCATCGCTCGCGCAACCTGCTCGCCGTCGCCCTTTCAATCGCCCGGCGCAGCGTGACGGCAGGGGAATCGGCGGTCGACTTCGAGCGAAAATTCACCGAGCGCCTGCGCAGCTTAGTGACCGGGCAGGATTTGCTGACCGGCTCCGAATGGCGCGGCGTTTGGCTGGAGCCGTTGATACGCGCGCAATGCCTAAGTGGCCTGCCGATGTCCGAAGAGCGCGTGAAACTTGCCGGACCGGCGCTGCTGCTCAATCCTTCCGCGACGCAAACGCTCGGGCTAGCGCTGCACGAATTGGGCAGCAACGCGCGCCGCCATGGCGCGCTCTCCGTGCCCGGTGGCAAAATCGACGTGACGTGGCGCATCGAGTCGGTGGAGGAAAAGCGCCGGTTCGTCATCGAATGGCGCGAGCGGGATGGGCCGCCCATCGCCTCGCTTCCGACGCCAGGTTTCGGCAGCGTCCTGATCGATAAGCTCGCGGCCCAGGGGCTCGGCGCGACCGTGGACTATCGTTTTGAGCCGAGCGGAGTCACTTGGCGGCTCTCGGCTCCGTTCGAGTCGGTCAGCGTCGCGACGTGAGCCTCGTTCTACACAAGGCTCAGTTTGGCGCGGTGCGCGGCTTCGGCGAAGCGAGAAACAGAGCCTGACCGATCGCCGCTTTGACGGCTTCCGGATTGAACGGCTTGGTGATCAGAAACGCCGGCTCCGCCGCATGTCCCGTCAGCAGGCGCTCTGGATACGCCGTAACAAAGATGATCGGCGCGTCGAGGCGTTGCAGAATTTCGTTTGCGGCCGCCACGCCTGAGCTGCCGTCCGCGAGCTGGACATCGGCCAGGATGAGGTCGGGCCGACTTTTGAGCGCCACGCGAACGGCCTCGACCTGCGTGCGGGCGACCGTCTCGACGCGATGGCCGAGTTGTTCGACGACATATTGAAGATCGAGCGCAATGAGCGGCTCATCCTCGACAATGAGGATGTTCGCGCCCTTTTTGCCCAGAATGTCCTGTTCGGCGGCGTGCAGCAGCTTCTGCACATGCGAGGCCGAGGAGCGCATGATCACGGCGATCTCGGAGAGTGAAAACGCCTCCGCCTTGTCGAGGAGATAGGCGACGCGCGGCTCAAGGCTGTCCGCGTCCAGGTCTTTAGCGCGGTCTGGCCCCTTGTCGCCCGCGCCGGACCAGATGTCGACAAGGGCGCGATAGGCGGCGATCCGGTCCTTGGACGATGACGCCAGAGACGCTTTGCCTCCGCCAGACCCAAGCGCGGCCTCGAAAAGCGCGTCTCCTGCCGTAGACGATCCGGTTAGCGTCCGGGCGAAGCGGCGAAGCGTGGCGGACAGGGGCTCGAAGTTCTCGCATCGCCGCTCATCGTCATTTTTTCCCTTTTCGCTTTGGCAGTTTTAACCGTCGCCCACGGCCCAAGTATGGCGTTTGGCGATAGAAACAACTCTGGGAAGCTAGCGCCCAATGTCCAGTCCCTAACGCACGGGATTAACGATCCTTGCGGCCGTTTGTTCCGCTATGAGCGGCGTTGGGCGCAGGGCGACGACCACGGAAAGCGCGTGTGGGATCGATCGATGGTCTGGGATTGGGCGAAATTCCGCGACGTCCGGCGGACCTGATCGAACGCGATCACTTTTCCGTATCTTCCGGCTCTTGTCGCCGTACTCTCAGCCTGGTTCGCTAAGCCGTGCTTCCGGCATCCACCGTCATCACGGCGCCGGTGATGTTGCGGCCGCCCTCGCCCATCAGAAACGCCGCCATCGCGGCGACGTCGGCGGTCTCGGCGAGGCGCCGCAAGGCGCTGCGGGCAGCGACGCGTTCGCGATCCGACGCTGCCATTTCGCTGGTCATTTGCGTATCGATGAATCCGGGCGCGATCGCGTTCACGGTCACCCCGACTCGGCCGACTTCGCGCGCGAGCGACTTTGTAAAGCCGTTCAGCGAAGCTTTCGTCGCGGCATAGGCAGCGAGCGCGTTGAATCCGGTCGAGGCGACGATCGAGGAGATGTTGATCACGCGTCCCCGCCCCTCGGCCATCATGCCGCGAACGACATATTTGCTTAAAATGATCGGCGACAGCGTGTTCATGCGAATGAGCGCTTCGAGCGCTTCGTCAGGGGTGTTCGCGAGCAGGCCCCCCGTTCCCAACCCGGCATTGTTGACGAGGCCGTAGATGGGGCCAAAGCGGCTCTTCAAGTCGCGGACGAAGGGCGGGATGGCGGCGATGTCGGAGAGATCGAGCGCGGCGAAGCTTAATCCGCCGCCGCCGGAGCTTTCGACGTCGATGATCGCCTTCGCCAGCTCGTCCGTCGATTTCCGCGCGACTGCGATGACGCGAAAGCCATCGCCGGCCAGCCGACTGGCGATAGCCAGGCCAATGCCTCGGCTCGCGCCGGTGACGATGACGTTATCCATGACGGGACAGCTTTCCTCCATCGGTCACCGCCAATTCCGCGACAAAGCGGAGCTTTGACGGCGTCATGTAGGCCGGCAGACGCGCGCGGCAGGACGCAAGGATCGACTGCTCAAGGCCTTCCACGGGCGCTGAGGGGTCGCGAAGCACAACATCGGCCACGACCAGCGCGCCAACGATCGGATTGCGCCGCGCGAAAACGTAGCTGGCGCGCACCGCGCCGTGCTCGTTAAGCGCCGCCTCGACCTCTTCAGGATGCACCTTGGCGCCGCCGACATTGATGACGCCGCCGCGCCGCCCGGCGAAAAATATCCGATCGCCGCGCTGTTCGACCATGTCGCCGGTGTCGACGAACCCATCAGCATCGGCGAGCGGCGCCGTGGTCGCGGACAAAAAGCGCAGCGCGCGGCCTGGGGCTCGGACGTGCAGAACGCCGTCGACGATCCTCATGCGCGTGTCGCCCGACCGCTCGAGCCAATACCGCGGGAAAACCGGCCTGCTCGTCGCCGACGTTGAAGATGACCCCTGCCTCCGTCGAGGCGTAGGCGTGCTCGATGCGCGCTTTCGGGTAGGTCGTACGTAAGCTTCTCAGAATTGCGTCGTCGGAGATTTCTCCGGAAAGCCTGACATAGGCGGGATCGATTCGGCGCGCTTCGGGGCTCATCAACGCCTTGCGCCAATGCGACGGCGTCCCCGAGATATGCGTGATGCCCGCGGAGCCGAGGCGGACGAGGAAGGCGTCGATGCCTTCGTCGGCGCCCGAAACCATTAGGGAACCTTGGCCCGCAACCGCACGCAGGAAAATCTGCAGGCCGCCGTAGCGGCGAATGTCGTAGAAGGTCGCCCATTGCTGCAGCGGCGACGGGCCGATGGCGGCGGTCAGCGTCCTCAGCGTATGAACCACCAGCTTCGGCGGACCGTTTGTGCCCGAGGTCGGCAGGATCCACTCGACTCTCGCGGCGCTCGTCCTTTTGCCTCTCGGCCGGTCGTAACGGCAGGACGCAGCGGACCACGACGTCGAGGCGAAGCGCCGGGGCATCGGTCTCGTCGTCCACGACAACGGCGTCCACCTCGGCGTCCGTCAGGACGGTGGCCAGACGCTCGGCGCTCCATCCCGGCGGGACGAGCATGATGCGCCGCGCCAAGCCGTCGAGATCGACCAGCGCTGCGGCCGCTTTGGCCATATCGCGCGACCAACACCGCAACCGAACGGTCTTTGAGGCGCTCGCGGTCGGCGCCGAACGGAGACTCTCCCGCCAACGCGTCCAACGGCAGCGTATGATCGCGCGTCGCGATCGCCCGCCCCGGCGCCGGAGCGCGGGCGGCGAGATCCCGAAGCGTAAGCGTCTCAGGCATGCTGAAGTTCGTAGAGCCGAACGAGCTGTCCCACCGTTTGCGGATACTCGGAGGCTTCGACGGTGGAGAAGGGGTCTTGCCCCGTGGCGTCCTCCAGCCGGCTCACCAGGATCGCGAAGCAGAGCGAATCCAGGCCAGTTTCCAGCAGCGGAAGGTCGTCCGTCAGCGGAGCCAGCGTCCTATCCTGCGCCACGGCCACCGCGCGGATTTCATCAAGAACAATCGTTCGCATCGACATGTCGGAAACTCTGGAGTGAGGTCGCGTCGACCTTAATACGAAGCGCGCGCTCGCGCTGCGACAAGTCGCAATACGGTAGCCGCTTAACCTTAAGGGGCGATTGCCGAGAGCCCGCCGTTGAAAATCGGCCTGATCGAGAGCAACTCTCGGGGCGGACGTCGCGTCGCGGCGCGACATTGTCCTTCGCCGCGCGCGGGATGAGGCCAAACATGCGAAGCGAAACCTTGGCCATTCATGGCGGCTTCCGGAGCGACCCGGCGACGCGCGCAGTCGCCGTGCCGATCTATCAGAACGTCGCTTATGAATTCGAGAGCGCCGACGAGGCGGCCGCCATGTTCAACCTGGAGGCGCCCGGATACCGCTACAGTCGCATCGCCAATCCGACCACCGACATCTTGGAGAAGCGGGTGGCGGAGCTCGAAGGCGGCGTCGCGGCGCTCGCGGTGGCGTCGGGGCAGGCCGCACTCGCTTACGCCTTTTTGACGCTGGCCGATCGCGGCGGCAACATCGTCGCGCCGCCGCAGCTCTACGGCACCACCCACACGCTGCTGAAGCACACGCTTCGGTCAAACGGCGTCCAAGCGCGCTTTTCCGCAAGCGACAAGGCCGACGACATCGCCGCCTTGATCGACGAGAACACCCGCGCGGTGTTCTGCGAGAGCGTCGGCAACCCCGCCGGCAACATTTGCGACATCGAGGCGATCGCCCGCGTCGCCCACACGGCCGGCGTTCCGCTGGTCGTCGACAATACCGTGGCGACGCCGATCCTGCTGCGCCCGATCGAGCACGGCGCCGACATTGTCGTGCACTCGCTGACGAAATTCATGGGCGGCCATGGCGTAGCGATGGGCGGCGCGATCGTTGACGCCGGGGCGTTCGATTGGCGGGCGCAGGCGACGCGATTTCCGATGTTCTCCGAGCCCGACGAATCCTATCACGGCCTCGTCTATGCCGACCGCTTCGGCAAGGAGGCGTTCATCGCCCGCGCCCGCAGCGTCTATCAGCGCACGACGGGCGCGGTGCTGGCGCCGATGAGCGCTTTTCTGATGCTGCAGGGCATCGAGACCGTGGCCCTGCGCATGGATCGCCATGTCGCCAACGCGCGCACCGTCGCTTACGCGCTGCGGCGCGATCCGCGCGTCGCCTGGGTCGACTATGCCGGCTTCGCCGACAGTCCGTATCACGCGCTGGCGATGAAGTATCTCGATGGCCGCGCGCCGTCGCTGCTGACGTTCGGCGTCCACGGCGGGCTCGAGGCCGCGAAGGCGTTCTATGACTCGCTGAAGCTGGTGAAGCGGCTGGTCAACATCGGCGATACCCGCACGCTGTGCTGTCATCCCGCCTCGACGACGCATCGGCAGATGACGCCGGACGAGCAGCGCCGCGCCGGGGTCACGCCGGAGACGATCCGTCTCAGCGTCGGCATCGAACATGTCGAAGACATCGTTGAAGACCTCGATCAGGCGCTCGCGGTCGCCGTTCCGCCGCGCGCACCGCATGGCGGCCGAGTAGGCCATGCCGGTCGCGATCGAGAATGCGCTCCGCCGACGCCGATATCGCCGACCTGCGCGAGCGGCGGCTGCGGCGCGGATCGATTCGCGAGCGCGGCAGGCGGCTGCAGATCGGCCTCGTCAACAACATGCCCGACGCCGCCTGATGGCGACCGAGCGGCAATTCGAGGGCCTGCTCGACGAAGCCGCCGAGCGAATTCGACATCGCGCTCAGTCTTTGGAGCCTGGCGACGCTCGAGCGCCAGCCCGAGACGCGGCGCGAGATCGCCGGCGAGCTATCGCTCCGGCGCGAACTGCGCGGACGCGGACTTGACGCCGTGATCGTCACCGGCGCCGAGCCGCGCGCGCCCGAATCTCGAGGAGAGCCCTACTGGCGCGAGCTCACCGCCCTGTTCGACTGGGCGCGAGGCGCGGACCGTCTCGATCGCTGTCTCCTGCCTCGCGGCGCACGCGGCGGTGTTGCATCGCGATCGGTATCGCGCCGCCGCGGCTCGCCGCGAAATGCTCGGGCGTGTTCGCGACGGAAGTCGTCGCCGGACATGAGATCGGAAGGCTTTGAGCGCGGGTCGCCCGCCGCCGCACTCGCGTTGGAACGGCCTCGACGAAGACGAACTCGCCGCAAAGGCTATCTCACGCTGACGCGTGCGCCCGGCGCCGGCGTCGACATGTTCGTCAAGGAATGGCTAGCCTTGCAGGTGTTTCTGCAGGGCCACCCGGAATATGACGCGGACACGCTCGCGCGCGAATATCGACGCGATGTCGGCCGCTTCCTGGCCGGCGAGCGAGCCGACGCTCCGGCGCCGCCGGCTGGGCTACTACGAACCTGAGCGCGCGTCGCGGCTAGCGGGCTGGCTGGATCAGGCGCGGCGAGGGCCGATCGACGGCGCGCCGACAGTTTCCCTGCGGAGGCGCTGGCCTTCCCGCACGCGGCCTGGCGAGCGACGAGCCGGCCAGCTCTATCGCAACTGGCTCGCGAGCGTGGCGAGCCGCAAAGGCGCGGTCGACGAGCCTGCGCTTGCGGCGGTGCGTTGGGGCGGCTGACAGAATCACGCATGATCGCAGAGGCGACCATTACCAGCGCCGCCGCTCCGCCGCGGCGATCGACTCCCGCTAAGGACTGGGCGCGTGCGCTGGAAACGCTAGCGCGCGCCACGCGCGACCCCGACGCTATTCTGCCGCGCATCGCGAGCGACATGGGCGACGGCCTATGGCGACCGTCGGGCGCTCTTGAGCGACCGCGAAACCTTAAGTTTTCGCGCACTGGCGGCGCGCATCAACCGCTATTCGCGCTGGGCGCTGCATGAGGGCTCGCCAAAGGCGAGACCGTCGCGCTGATGATGGGCAACCGGCCGGAATATTTCGCGATCTGGATGGGCCTCACGCAAGTTGGGCTCGATCGTCGCGCTCGTCAGCCCGGATCTCAAAAGCGCCGGCCTCGCGCACGCGCTGAAGGTCGCGAGCGCGCGGGGGGTGATCGCTGCGGCCGAATGTGCCGAGCGCGTGCGACGACGCGCTCGCGGCTTTCGCCGAGCTCTGGCCCAGCTTTGGCGCCGACGCAGCGCCTCGAGCACGATCATCGATGTCCTTCGACGGAACGCTGCTGACCGCAGAGGAACGCCGCCCGGTCACGCTCGCCGATCGGGCGCTTCGCATTTTCACCTCGGGCACGACGGGCCTGCCCAAGGCGGCGGAGGTCAGCCATCGCAAGCTGATCGCGTGGACCCACTGGTTCGCCGGCCTCGCCGACCTGACGCCGGACGACCGCCTCTTCAATTGCCTGCCGATGCATCACAGCGTCGGCGGCGTCGTCGCGGTCGGCGCGCCGCTGGTCAACGGCGGCTCGGTCGTCGATCGCCGAGCGCTTCTCCGCGCGCCGTTTCTGGGACGACATCGCGCGCTGGGATTGCACGGCGTTCCAATATATCGGCGAGCTCTGCCGCTTTCTCGTCGCGCGCCCCGCCGCGCAGGAGCAGGGCCGCAAGCTGCGCCTCGCCCTCGGCAACGGCCTCGCGCCGGAGGTCTGGCGCGCGTTCGAGGAGCGCTTCGCGCCCGGCCGCATTCTCGAATTCTACGCTTCGACCGAAGGCAATGTCTGGCTCTACAATGTCGAGGGAAGAATCGGCTCGATCGGCCGGACGCCGCCCTATCTCGCCGCGCGCGAGCCGATCGCGCTGGTCGCGTTCGATCCAGAGCGGCAGGCGCCCGAGCGTGGCGCGGACGGCTTCTGCCGCCGATGCGCCGAGGGCGAAGCTGGCGAGGCGTTGGGGCGGATCGGCGACGATGCGGCGACACGCTTCGAAGGCTACAGCCAGGATGCGGAAACCGAGCGCAAGATCTTGCGAAACGTTTTCAAGCCGGGCGACGCCTGGATGCGCACGGGCGATCTGATGCGCCGCGACGCCGAAGGCTTTTACGCCTTCGTGGATCGGATCGGCGACACCTTTCGCTGGAAAGGCGAGAACGTCGCCACCCTCGAAGTGGCGGACGCCCTGGCCAAATGCGCTGGCGTGGTCGAGCCGATCGTCTATGGCGTCAAGGTCGGCGGCATGGAAGGCCGCGCCGGCATGGCGCTGCTGCGCACGACGAAGGCATTCGACGTCAATGCGTTGGCGTCGGCGCTGGCTCCGCTGCCGCGCCATGCCCGCCCGGTGTTTCTGCGCCTTGCCGGCGACATCGAGAGAACGGAGACGTTCAAGCCGAAGCGCAGCCGCTACGTCGACGAAGGCTTTGACCGCGCGCGTATCGACGATCCGCTGTATGTATTCGATGGCGACAGCGAGCGCTATGTCCCGCTCGATGCGGCGCGCTGCGAAGCCATCAATGAAGGGCGGATACGCCTCTAAGCTTTCACGCGACGCTGGAATTGAGAAGCTCGCCCAACTCCGCTGCGATCTGCGCCAAGGCGGCCGTCGCGGCGGAAAGCACCCCGCCCAAGGCGTAGAAATTGTGGATCAGCCCGGAGTGCTGCGTGATGCTGACGGGCACGCCGGCCTTGGCGAGCGCCTCGGCATAGAGCGCGCCTTCGTCACGCATGGGATCGAACTCCGCGGTGTGGATCGCGCAGGCGGGCATGCCGGCGAGATCGCGCGCAAGGCGAGGAGCGACGCTCGGATCGTCCGGCGACAGGCCTTCGATTCTGTAGAGATCCCAATAGCGCTCCATCGTCGGTTCCTCGATCAAGAACCCTTTGGCGAACTCAGTTCGCGAGGGCGTGCGCGCGAGCGGATCCAGCACCGGACACAGCAGGAAGAACAGTGCTAACGACCCGCCGGCGTCGACGACCCGTCTTGCGGCGAGCGCGGCCAAGTGGCCGCCGGCGGAATCGCCGCCAAGGCCGATGCGCGCCGCATCGAGCGCCCAGCGCTGAGGCGTCGCGAGAATCGCCATGGTCCCCGCAAAGGCGTCGTCCTGCGCCGCGGGAAAGCGTGCTTCCGGGGCGAGACGGTAGTCGACGGCGATGATTCGGCAATGGCCGCCGGCAGCGAGCGCCGCGCAGAGCGAGTCGTGCGTGTCCAGGCTCCCCGACACCCAGCCGCCGCCGTGAAAATAGACCAGGCCCGGCAGCTCAGTGTCGGCGAGACCGGCGGGCGAATAGATACGCAAAGGCAACGCACGGCCGTCAATCGTGAGGATGTCGCTTCGTCGCTCGGCAGGCAGCGGGGGCGCGGCAAGCGCCGCAAGATCGCTCGTCGTTCGCCGCAGCGACTCCACGTCAGCAGCTGCAGGACGAGACCGCGCGGCCGCGTTCAAAAGGTCGAGGAAGCGCTTTGCGGCGGGGTCGAGAAGCAGGACAGGCGCTCTTTTGTCGAGCGGCGATCAAGCCGCCAGCAAGCGGTGCACCAAGGTCTCGACGGCGCCGATCGTCGCGAAATTTTCCGGGGTCAACTCCGCGTCGGGGATGGCGATTCCGAAAGCCGCTTCGACGGAAAGCATCAGGCGCACCGCCGCCATTGAAGAGAGGCCCGCTCTCGGCAGATTTGCCGTCACGGCGGCGACGCGATCCTCCGGCAGCAGCGGCGCATGGTGCCGCACAATGTCGATCAAACGATCCGCGACATTGACGCGATCTAACATGTTTCATCCTCAGCGCCGGGAGACGCCCCGCAATTCAAATTTTACGATTCCCCGGCGGCCGCGTCTCGCGCCCGACTCAAATATGTTTAAGCAAAGGTAAACACGACCTTCTGAAACCGCCGCAATGCCTAACGAAATATTAACTCTTGAAACGACGCGCCGTAGTGCGGCGCGCCGGGTTGATGTATCAAATTATTGCTCAAATTGTAGCAAGAGCAATCGATCAAATTCTAGCAAATGTATTTGCCCCCGAGCGCCCACTCGGGGCCTGGAATAAACATGCGTTGTCAGCGGAGTCTCGTTTCATGTCTGTCGTGACGTCTCTGAATCTATCTCACAATCGGCGCGCGCGTCCCGGCGAACCTGTGCAGAGACGAGACTTTGTCAGCCGCGCCGAGGAGGCGGCGAAAGTGGCGCGCGAGTTTGCCGACGCCGTCGATCGCGAGGCGCGATTTCCCGACGAGGCGCTTGAGGCGATCCGGGCGCAAAAATTGTTGGGAACGCTGATTCCGACGCAGCTTGGCGGCGAGGGCGCGCGCGCGGCCGATGTCGCCGACATCTGCGCGATTCTCGGCGCCGCATGCAGCTCGACCGCGATGATTTTCGCTATGCATCAGGTCAAGGTCGCGTGCCTTGTCCGTCACGCCCGCGACAACGCCTGGCAACTCAACTTTCAACGCAGGATCGCAGAGCGGCAACTCTTGCTCGCGTCCTCCACCACCGAGGGCACGGGCGGCGGCGACATCCGATCCGGCCAGGCGGCGATCCGGCTCGAAGGCGCGCGCGTCTCGCTCGTGCGCGACGCTTCCGTCATCTCCTACGGCGCGAAGGCTGACGCCGTGGTGACCACGGCGCGACGCGCCGAGAGCGCGGCGAGCTCCGATCAGGTCTTGGCCGTGTTTGAACGTGACGACTATACGCTCACGCGGACAGGGTCGTGGAATACGCTCGGCATGCGCGGCACCTGCAGCGAAGGCTACATGTTGCGCGCGGAGGGCGACGCCGAGCAGGTGCTGACGCAACCCTATGAACGCATCCACAGCCAGACAATGGTGCCCTACGCCCATCTCTTCTGGAGCTCGGCGTGGCAGGGCGTCGCATCCGGCGCATTTCAGCGCGCTCGCGCATTCGTGCGCCACGCGTCGCGCAACTCCGGCGGCCGCATGCCGCCGGGCGCTTCTCATCTCACGCGCGCCCGTGTCTCTCTCGAGACGCTTCGCGGCGCGATTCAATCGGGGTTGGCGACGTTTGAAAAGCACGCGGCTGAGCCTGGCGGCCTGTCGGCGATGGACGCTCAGCTCGCTTTGAACTTCCTCAAAGTCGAATCGTCCGACCTGGCGGTGCAAGCGGTGACGAGCGCGATGCGCGCCTGCGGTTTGGCGGGTTATCGCAACGACAGTGAGTTCTCCATTGGCCGGCAACTCCGCGACATCCTCTCGGCGCCGCTGATGATCAACAACGACCGCATCCTCGCCAATTCCGAGGCGGCCGTGCTGATGAGCGAACCGCCGGTCGCCATCAGTCTCTAACCTTCCGCCGTGCATGTGGGGCCCGCACCATGACCGCCTTCGACGTTGATCTCGCTCAGAAACTCGTTTCGTCAGAGGAAATCCTCGGCGCCCTGTTCCGGCCGACCGGAACGATGGGCGTTTATGCGCGGACGGGCGCTTACGAGGATGTCGTCGACGGGCTGGGCGCGTTTATCAACCGGTTGCGGCCGAAGTCGGCTGAGGTCTTCCGCTTCCCGCCCGTCGTCAGCCGGGCGCTGATCGAGAAGTCAGGCTATCTCAAGAGCTTTCCTCACCTGCTCGGCTGCGTCTGCGGCCTGGGGACGGACGAAGCGAAGGTTGGCGACGCGGTGGCGCGCTTCACGTCAGGCGGAACCTGGACCGACAGTCTTGAGGCCAGCGACCTCGTGCTGGCGCCCGCGGCCTGCTACCCCATCTATCCCATCGCCGCCGCTCGTGGCGATCTTCCTCCAGACGGCCTGACGTTCGACGTCGCCGGCGATTGCTTTCGGCGCGAGCCTTCGCGCGACATTGATCGTCTGCAGTCTTTCCGCATGCGCGAATTCGTGCTGATCGCGGCGCCGGAGCAGGTCCGCGCCTTCCGCGAACATTGGATCGCGCGCGCGCCCGAAATCGCCGGCGCGCTGGAGCTGTCGCATCGTATCGAGGTCGCCAACGATCCGTTCTTCGGCCGCGAAGGGACTTTGGTCGGCCGCATGCAGGCGGCGAACGCTTTGAAGTTCGAGATGCTCATTCCGGTGCGCGCGTTGGAGACTCCGACCGCGTGCATGAGCTTCAACTATCATCGCGACCATTTCGGCCAGACCTGGGGCCTCAAGACCGCCGAGGGCGAAGCCGCGCACACGGCCTGCGTCGCTTTCGGCATGGATCGCCTCGCCGTCGCGCTGTTTGCGCGGCATGGGGTCGACGTCACGAAGTGGCCGTCGGCGGTGAAGAGCAATCTCGGCCTCTGACGATCGGTCGCGACGTCAGGGCGCGGCGCCCGAACACAAAATCGTGTGAGCCGTCGTCGCGTCGAGCGAAGCGTTGAGCGACTCTCAACGCGGAAATTCCGACGCCGCCGAATCACGACATTCCCCAAAAAATACCGCAAACGCCGATGAATTGTCGTGCAAGCGGCGATGGCTGACGTGCGCAATCGCGTGCGCGCAGCGGCGTTTGTGCGCTCAAAAAGCGCGCTTCGAAAATCATAAGTTGCGCATGCCCTTTCGTCGTCCGCCGCCGCCGAATTGGCGGTGCGTCAAAGGCCTCCAATGGCGCGTGGTTTGCATGACTCCGCAGTGAAACGGACACGTCGCCGATTCGGCGCATTGCGTGAGTTGAAATGGGACAAGCGCAGTTAGATTTTGGTCGATTGCGGACAGGGCGTCGGGCGGCTGCGGCAAAATGGGCCGCGCCCGTCCAAGCCGCTCCGCGGGCCTCTGCCCGCATTTGGAGTCCGCGCCGTCGTAGCCAGAAGCTTGTTCTGCTCGCTTATTCGTGTTCGGCTGCGCTCGTCGACGTCATCGCCATCGCCTTCGCCGTCATGGCGACGAGCGTCGCGGTCGGCGCCGTCGGCTGGCTCCACGTTCCCGGCGTGCGCGGCGAAACCTCGTTCGGCGCGGCCGTTGCGCTGCTGATCGTGCTGACGACGGCGCAGAACGGCGGCTATGCGTTCTCGCGCTACCTCGCCCGCAAGGGACAATTCGCGCGGACGTTTCCAACGTGGAATGTGGTGTTCCTCTCCGCCATCGCCCTGGGTTTCGCGACCAAGACGATCACCGACTATCCCCGCGGGGCGCTGGCCCTCTTCTATGCGTTCGGCCTCGCCGCGATTGTGCTGGGGCGCGTTGCGCTGGTGCAGGTGTCGGCCACGATGCGCCAAAGCGGCCTCGGACCTCGCCGCCGCGTCGTCGCCGTGGGTTTCGACGACTCCCTGATGGCGCTGGGGGGTCAGATCGATGCGGATGGGGAGGGTGTCGAGTTGGTCTCGATGTTCGCCCTTCGCGACAACGAGGCCTACATCGCGGACGATCTGGCGTTGGCGGCCGCCGCGGTGCGCTTGTTGCGCCCCGACGATGTCTGTCTGGCGTTACCTTGGTGGCGGACCGACGTGATCGAGTCGAGCCTTTACGCATTCCTGAAGCTGCCGACGGAAGTTCACCTCTGCGCCGAGAAGCCGCTCGACCGGCTTGGCGACGGCAAGATGGTGCGCATGGGCACGATGTCGGGGCTGACGCTGACGCGAGCGCCGCAGACGCACCTGGAGCAGATGGAGAAGCGCGCGTTCGACATCGTCGTCGCCGCGATGGCGCTTGTCGTGCTTTCCCCTGTGCTCGTTCTCGTTGCGGCGCTGATCCGGCTGGACAGCCGGGGTCCGGCGCTGTTTCGGCAGACGCGCTACGGGCTCAATCAGGAGCCCTTCCTGATCTACAAGTTTCGCACGATGTCGACGATGGACAATGGCGCGAGGGTTGTTCAGGCGACGCGCCGCGACGCGCGTATCACCCGCCTTGGCGCGTATTTGCGCCGATTGAGCGTCGACGAATTGCCGCAATTGCTGAACGTGCTGCGCGGAGAGATGTCGATCGTGGGGCCGAGGCCGCATGCCATGTCGCACGATCAGCTCTATGTCGACCGGCTCGCGCGCTACGCCCGCCGCCATAACGTAAAGCCGGGCATCACGGGTTGGGCCCAGGTGTGCGGCCATCGTGGCGAAATCGCCAACGACGCGCGCATGCAGGAGCGCCTTGAGCACGATCTCTACTACATCGACAACTGGTCGCTCTGGCTGGACGTCAAGATCATCCTTTTCACGGTGTTCTCCTCGCGTACGCGCCAAAACGCGTACTAGCCGCCGAGCGCGCCGAAAGGGCCGTCGACGCTCCGTGTTCCTCCGTTTCAACACGCCGCGCATCGCCGTTTTCGGACACCAGCAGAGCCATTTTTTAAGACGTATGGCTTACTACGGCGAGGTGTTTGCGGGGCGAGCTGGCCCCGACGGCGCTCTATGTCGCGCCGCCCGTCCTTCCCCGAGGTGCGTATGAGGTCAACGCCGTGCCGCTGAATGCGGCCATCGCCGCGGGTGTCGCGGAGTGGGGGCGTCCATGACGAGCGCATTGGCGACGCGCGTCTCGCAATCCGCGCCTGTGGAGTTAGGTCAAGCGCCCGGCCGGTCGGCGCGAAGCCTCGTTCGACCCCTGGAGGAGCGCGACCTGGAGTTCGTCGCGCGGCTTTTCCTAGCCCGCTTCCGCAAGAGGTCGGCGCCCAAGGACAGCCGGGCGCGGGACGATCTCGTCAGCTATATGCGGCAGCTCTATCTCAAGGGGCCGGACGGCGCCGCAGGCACGGCGTCGTTGATCCAAATCGACTCGCACGGCGATGTCGGTGCCTTCATCGGCGTCATTCCCATGACCTTTCAGCTCAATGGGGACCCGCTCAAAGTGGGCATCAGCGGCGCCCTCATGGCGTCTGAAAGCGCAAACAGCCTAGCGGCCATCCAGCTTCTGCGCGAGCTGCATCGACAGCGGCTCGACATGATCTTCACCGATTCGGCGAACGCCTCGTCCATGGCGATAGGCGCGGCCATGAAATACAAAACGCTTCCGTCGGGCGGCCTGGAGTGGGCGCATATATTTCAGCCCGCCGCCGTGGTCTTGCACAAACTCGCTGGTCGGATGCCTGGGATCGCGCAAAGCCTGCTGCGGCCGTTCGCGGCGGCGGCCGACTTTGTGGCTGTGCCTGCGCTGAACAAGCGTTTCCCACGCAGCCGGGCGTCGGCGTGGACGGACGCGCCCATCGGCGAAACCGAGTTTGTGGACATAGCGCCGCGATTTCTCGAGGACACCCCGCTGCGGCCGACGTGGTCGCCACCGGAGCTCAACTGGCTGGTGAAGCAGGCTGCCTTGCGTCGAAGCGCCGGCCCGCTCAATTTTCGCATCGTCCGCGCCGCGTCCGGCGAAGCCGTGGGCTGCTACGCCTTCTACGGCGAGCGGGGAGGGGTAGCGCGAGTGATCCATACGGGCGCAGCGCGTAACGGTTGGAGCGCGTTGCTGGCGAAAGTGCTAGAAACGACAGAGGCGATGGGATGCATCGGCGTTCATGGCGCAGCGCGCAAAGACCTGCTGCCGCTCGTCCATCCGTTTCCGGGTATGTTTCTCTATAACGCTGGCGGCGTGATGATTTTCTCGCACCGCGCCGACGTCGCCGAATGTATCGCCAAGGATGAGCTGTTCGTCGGCGGCCTCGCGGGGGACCGTTGGACGCGATTGGCCACCGATCGCTTCGGCCTTCTGCCTCCGCGCTACGCATAGCCACGTGCATTGCGATCGACGCCCTGAGCGCGTCGAAATCGCCGCGCTTTTCACGCAGGGCGGAATAATCGGGCAGCGCGCCGGAACTCTGGCCTGCTTCGCGCGTTAAAAGCGGTTCGAGCGCTGGCGGGGATTTGGCTGTTCCCAGTCGCGCCCGTCTGAAGGCTTTCCCGCTTACGCAAAGGTGCATCGTGAAGCTGTTCGAGTGCCCAAATTGTGGCAACGTGGTTTATTTCGAAAGCCTTTCCTGCGAACGATGCGGGCACGGGCTGGGGTATGACGCTGCCGCCAATGTGATGCGCGCCTTCGACGCCGCACCAACTGCGGCCGGACCGCAAGGGAATCTGGCCGGCCCTCAAAGTTTCCGATTTTGCGCCAACGCGGATGCTGGCGTGTGCAATTGGCTATTGCCGGCTGAGGAGCACGGAGCCCTTTGCGCCGCGTGCCGCCACAATGAGATCATACCCGACGCGTCGGACTCAACGCGGGTCGCGCTGTGGGCGAAAGTAGAACTTGCCAAACATCGCCTGTTCTATGGCTTGATCCGCTGGAAGCTGCCCTTGCGCACGCGGCTCGAAGATCCCGACCATGGTCTCGCCTTCCGTATTCTCGCCGACCGGTCCGATGCGCCCCCGCAACATCGGGTTCTTACCGGCCACGACAACGGCATCATCACGATCGCGCTCGCCGAAGCAGACGACCTGGAGCGGGAAAAGCGCCGCATCGAGATGGCCGAGCCCTACCGGACGTTATTAGGCCATTTCAGGCACGAAGTCGGGCATCACTACTGGGACGTACTTGTCCGCGACGGCGGGCAGTTGGAGGAGTTGCGCGCCATTTTCGGCGACGATCGCCTTGATTACGACGAGGCGCTGAAGATTCACTACGCCAACGGAGCGCCCGACGGCTGGCAGGAGCGTTTTGTTACGGCCTACGCGACCACGCATCCGTGGGAAGATTTCGCCGAGACCTGGGCGCACTATCTCCACATCGTCGACACGCTGGAAATGGGAAGCGCTTTCGGGCTCAAAATCAGGCCGCAAATTGGCCAAGGCGTGCAGCTCAAGTCCAATTTGGCGTTTGACCCTTACGTCGAAGCCGATTTCTCGAAAATCATCGACGCGTGGCTTCCCTTCGTCGCCGCGATGAACAACATCAACAGAGCGATGGGGCACGTCGATCTTTATCCGTTCATTCTGGCGCCTGACGTGATCCGCAAGCTGTCGTTCATCCACGCCATCATTCATCGCGCCTCGGGGGCGGGAGAAGCCGTCGGCGCCTCATTGGGTACCCCTGCGGGGCGGCCCGAACCGCAGGCCGTCGCCGGCTGAAGGGGCGCGCAACGGACGGGACCCCGCCAGGAACCATCGTCACGTCGCCGCGTTGCCTCTCCCGTTAGCGGGCGAGGCCCCGCGCCGAAAGAGGGACGACCACGATGATTGAGGAAATCAACCGCGCCTGGGACCTCGCAAAGAAATTCCATGTCTGCTTCCTGACGACGCAAAACGCTGCCGGCGCGATGATGGCCCGGCCCATGACGCCGACGGTCAAGGAGGAGGAAGGCCACATTCTGTTCTTCGCCGCAGCGGATTCGGAGGCGGTGGAGCACATCGGGCGGAAGCCGGAAGTCTTGCTTTGCTTCACCGACGGCGGCACGACCTTCCTGACGATCTCAGCGGAGGCGCGTGTCAACGCCGATCCGCAGGCGATCACTGAAAATTGGAACGCCGGAGCCCAGGCGTTTTGGCCGGAAGGACCCAAAACGCCAGGCGTCGTGCTGCTTGAGGCGGCCGCGCTCGGCGCGGAATATTGGGAGGGCTCGTCGCGGATCATTGCGCTGGCTAAAATGGCGAAGGCGATCGTCACCGCCAAGCGCCCCGACCTTGGCGATCACGGCGTCGCTGCGCTGGGCTGAATTCGGCGCCGTCGACTTTGCAACCAGAGATTGCGGGCGACTAGGCGGTTCGAACGTCGCTAGCGTGGCGAAGACCTGCAGGCGAATAAATGTTTGCTTAGCGGGAACGAAAATCGACACGCGACGTTTTACCAAGGTTTGGCAACCAGGGGAACGCGCATCGCAAGGCGTCGCGAAACTCGTCGCGTTTCCCAAGCGTTGATCCTAGGAGACCTCCTGGGCCTCCAGGCGGTCTTGTGCGCGCAGGATTCCGGATGACTTTGGTGAAAACCACAAAAATCTCGGCGGGCGCGAACAGAGAGACGGCGCCGCGACCGTCGAAAGCGAAGCCCGCCGCGAGCAATGGAGCGGCGAAGGTTCGGCCGCCACAACCGGCACGATTCCAGGAGACGTTGTTCGAGCGGGTCGGTGCGGCGACCGAACAACTGGCGAGCGGACTGACGGAAGCCTCGGGCGCCGCCCAGCAGCTTGCTCGGGCCATGGAGCAGATCGCTAGCGGCGCTGAAGAGGCGGCCGGCGCCTCGCAGCAACAACGCGAGTCCATCACTAGCATTTTCGAAGGCTTGCGGTCAGGGCGGGCGGAATCGGACGCGCTGCGCGGCCGCACGGAACGCATGCAGTCTCTGCTTGCTGAGACCTCGTCGCAAATCATGGGGTCGGTTCGCGCCATCGAACGCAACGCCGCCCGGCAGGAGGCGACGAGCGAAGTCATTCTCGAACTCGAACGCCGGGCCAAGGACATTGGCGAGATCACCCGATCCGTCAGTGGGCTCTCCGAGCAGACCGACCTGCTGGCTTTGAACGCAGCGATCGAGGCCGCACGCGCCGGCAGTCACGGACGCGGCTTCGCGGTCGTGGCGAGCGAAGTCCGCGCCCTGGCGGAGACCTCCGACAGAAGCGCGCGCAACGTGCTCTCCCGTGCCGAGGAGCTTCAAGGCGACATTCGGCTCGTCGCGACGGCCGCGAGGAAGGCGGCTGAGGTTTCCGCGACCGAAGCCAAGGCCGCCGCGGGGGTCGCAGAAGCGCTGCAAAACCGGCGCTCCGACATGGCCAATATCGTCAAAGTCAGCGCGGATATGGTCCTCGCGGCGCTTGAAGCGGAACGCGCGGCCTCCGAGGCGCAAAAGGGCGCCGAGCAGGTGGCCGAGGCGGCGGAGGATCAGGCGGCCGGGGCCGCTGAAGCGCAACAGGCGGTCAAAGAGCAAGCCAAGTCATTGGATCAAAGTCAGACCGCGGCGCGCTCGCTCGCGGCTTTGGCCGAACAGCTACGGAGGGGAACCGCTGGCGTTTCCGCGGCGGAGCAAATCTCCTCGACCGCGGAGGAGCTTTCCGCGGCCGTGCAGGAGATGACGGGCGCGGCCAGCCAGATCATGTCGGCCGTGCAACAGATCGACCGTGGCGCGCAACAACGGGCGGCGGCGACGCAGCAGACGTCGAGCGCGCTGTCGATGATCGAAAAGAGCGCCAAGCTCGCGCAATCCAGCAGCGCGCAAGCCACGGAAGGCGTTTCAAGGCTCAACGTGGCCATCAAAGAGAGCCGCGCGTCCATCGATCGCTTGATTGGAGGCGTGAACTCCGGACTGCGGGACACGCAAGCCAGCTTAGCCACGATCGTACGCATGGAAGCGGCGGCCCGGCAGGTGGAAAAGATCATCGACGCCATTGCAATGATCGCGATGCAGACCGGCATGCTCGCGGTCAGTGGGTCGGTCGAGGCGGCGCGCGAGGGCGATGCGGGAAGCGGGTTCGCGATCGTCTCCAACGAGATTCGCGTCCTCGCCAGAGAGGCGAGCGAGAACGCGGAGCGCGCCAAGGACAACGTAAGCGGCATCCTTGACCAGGTCGCCAAGCTCAGGCGCGACCTTGAACAGATCGCGGCGAGCGCGGAAGCGGAAGTGCAGAACAACATGTCGGTGTTCGCAGCGCTCGACCGTGTAGACGCCGATCTCGCGGCCTTGACGGCGGCCAACCAAGCCATCTTCGCCGGCGCGGAAGTCATCTTGGCGGGGGTCAGCCAGTGCGCGATCGGCGCGCGACAGATCGCCGCCGCCGCCGAAGAAGGCCGCAACGCCGCGCGGCTGGCGGCGACCGCGTCGACCGAGCAGGCGCAAGGCGCGGAAGATCTCGCTGCGGCCATCGAGGAAATTGCTTCGCTCGGCGACGCGCTGAAGCAGCACCATGTCGCAGGCTGAGGCCAGCGCGAGGGACGCGGCGGCGGCGCGACGCTTCCTGCTCTTCCGGATCGAGCAGCGGCGTTACGCCCTTCCCGCCGAACTCGGTCGCCGAGGTGATCCGCGTCCCCTCGCTCGCCCGTGTGCCTCAAGCGCCGAAGGCGCTGCTGGGCGTCGCCAACCTGCGCGGCGAGGTGCTCGCGATCGTCAGCGTGCGGGCTTTGCTTGGGTTGGAGAGTGGTGCGCAAGACGCCGCCGCGCGCGTCATCGTGCTCGACGACGGCTCGCATTCCGCCGTCGAGGTGGATTCCGTGGAGGCGCTCGTCATCGTCGATTCGAAGGCGATCCAGACGCGGCCGGCGGAGTTGGGAGCCGAGCCCGCCGAACGGCTGCAAGGCGCGTTCGCTTTGGACGGCGGGCGCAGCGCGGCGAAAATCCTCGATATCGACGCAATGCTGGGAGCGGCTTTCACCCGGCGCGTTCGTCCCGCGCCGACGGCCGGAGCCCATAGCGCGCCGAGCGCGACGGCAAGCTCTGCGCGGCCGGCGCCGCGCGAGGCGTTCGTGACCTTTGACGTTGCAGGACAAGAATTCGCCCTGCCGCTCGGAATGGTTGAGGAGGTCGTCCCGTTGCCTGAAAGCGTCACCGCCGTGCCCCGCGCGGACGCCGCGACGCTGGGCATGATTCCATTTCGCGACCTCCTGCTGCCGCTGGTTTCGCTGAGGGCGCTGCTTGGTTTTCCCGCAGCGGCGCGCCTGGAGCAACGCGCGAAAATCGTCATCGCTTCCGTGCATGGGGCGCCGGTGGGCCTCGTCGTCGACCGCGCACACGCCGTCGTCGCGGTCGATCCTGCCGACATCGAACCGGCGCCGGCGGCGCTCGTCGCGCGGATGGCGGGGGAGTCGCGGCTCAGCGCCATCTATCGCGCGGACGAGGGCCGGCGGTTGATTTCGATCCTGGCCCCAGATCGCCTTTTTCGCGAGGACGTCATGCAAAAACTGGAGGCTGCCGGGGCCGCCCCGCGGCCCAAGGCCGCAAACGGGGCCAGCGTCGAAGAGCGTAAGTTCCTGGTCTTCCGCCTTGGCGACGACGAATACGCGTTGCCGATTGAGAATGTCGATGAAGTCGCGGCGGTCCCCGAGACGATCGCGCGCGTTCCGAAAACACCGAATTTTCTGGAAGGCGTCATCAGCCTGCGCGGCGAGGTCGTGCCTGTGGTCGACCAACGCCGGCGCTTCGAGATGCCAAAATCAGAGACGCGTGAAGGACGGCGCCTGGTGGTCGTGCGCACGGAGCGGCATCGCGCGGGCTTGATCGTCGACAGCGTCTCCGAAGTGCTCTCCGTTCCGCAAGCCGCCATCAAGCCAGCGCCGGACCTGACCGGCGAAATCAACCGGCTGGTGAGCGGCGTGGCGCACCGCGCGCGCGACGGCCGGCTCGTGCTGCTGCTCGAGCCGGGGGAGCTGCTGACGCGTGCGGAAAGTGAGATTTTGGACGCCTTCGCCGACAAGCGAAGCGGCCTTACGTGATCAAAGTTCTCGTGATCGACGATTCTCCGCTGATGCGGAAGCTTATCCGTCAGGTGCTGTCCGGGCAGGCCGATTTCGAGGTCTTTTTCGCGCGTAACGGTGTGGAAGGCCTTGAGCAACTCGGGGTGGTGAAGCCGGATGTCGTCACGCTCGACGTTCAGATGCCCGTCATGGACGGGCTGGCGTGCCTCGATCGGATTATGGTTGAGCGTCCATGTCCTGTCGTGATGGTGGCCTCGCAGAGCGGCGAAGGCGCCGATGCGGCGCTGGAAGCGCTGCGCATCGGCGCGGTGGATTTTGTCGCCAAGCCGGAAGGCGCGGTGTCCCTCCACATGGAAGCGTTCGGGCCGCTGCTCGTTGAGAAGGTGCGTGCGGCGGCGAGCGCGAAATTGCGCTCGAGCCTCAGGCTTCGGGAGCGCGTCGCCCATCGCATCAGCGGGACGCCCTCGCAGCTACGCCCGGCGCCCCCGCGCCCGTCGAATTCGCCCGGGAATGCGAGGCTCGGACTGGTTCTCGTCGGCGCGTCCACGGGCGGCCCGCCGGCGCTGGAAACGCTGTTGTCCGCGCTGCCTTCGCCGTTTCCCTGGCCGATCCTGGTGGTTCAGCACATGCCGGCGAGTTTCACCGGCAGCCTGGCGCGGCGCCTCGACGGACTCTGCGCGATTGAGGTGAGGGAAGTGCTCCGCGCCGAACCCTTGTCCCCGGGATGCGCCTACATCGCGCATGGCGAGACGGACATGGTCGTCTCGCGCCGCGCCGGCGCGCTCATGGCCGCGCCTATCGCCACGCGGCCCTCGGCGCCCTGGCGCCCCAGCGTCGATCGCATGGTCGAAAGCGCGCTCGAGCAGCTTCCTCCCGAACAATTGATCGGCGTCCTCATGACCGGGATGGGGAACGACGGCGCGGGATCGATGGCCCGGCTTCGCGCGTTAGGGGGCAAGACGATCGCGGAATCCGAGGAGACGGCGGTGGTGTGGGGCATGCCCGGAGAGCTGGCCAGGGCCGGTGGCGCAGACTGGATTTTACCGCTGCCGGAGATCCCGGGTCGATTGATGCAGCTTGTGCCGGGGTCCAATGCCGCTCGTCCGTAGCAAGTCAGGCGGCGTCTCCGCGAACGCGGCGCCCGCTTCGTCCCAAGGGCTCGCAAGCGCCTCCGCCGCCGAGCGTTGGTCCGCCGCGCGCTCGGTCGAAGCGCCCGCCGACGTCGCCGCCCTCGGCGCGGCGCTCGCGCTCGAGCGCGAGGCCAATGTGCGCGAGGCGATTTTTACTGCGTTGGCGAGAATTCAAACTCAGGAAAGCGCCGCCGTCGCGGCGTCCTACTTGTCCTCGGACGAGGCGAGCCTTCGCGCCGGAGCCTTGGACGCTTTGCGTGCCATGCCGCAAGCCGCCGCGCCGCTGGTGCCGCAGCTCCTCGCCGATTCGGATCCGGACGTGCGCCTGCTCGCTAGCGAGCTCGTCCGCGTCCTCGAGCCCGAGGAAGGCCAGCGCTGGCTGTGCCAGCTTCTCGAGCGGGAAGAGCAGCCCAATGTTTGCGCTGCGGCGGTGGAGGTTCTCGTAGACATCGGCGACGCCGCTGCGCTCGCCACGCTTTCGCGCTGCGCCGCGCGATTCAGTGGCGTCCCGTTTCTCACGTTCGCCATCGCCGCCGCGGACGAAGCGCTGCGCGCCCGGTCGTCGTCGCCGTGATCGAGGAAACAGGCCTCCCCGCCGAGGAGTATCGGCGACTTTGCGATTATCTTTACCGGCGGACCGGCATGGCGTTCACGGAAGCCAAACGCTATTTTGTCGAACGCCGCATCGAGCAGCGGATCGCCGCCACGCACGCACCGTCCTTTGCGAGCTATTTCGCCCGCCTGCGCGCCGAAGCCGGCGACGAAGTCGAGCAGCTGATCAACGCTTTCACCGTCAACGAAACCTATTTCTACCGCGAAGCGCATCAGCTCGCCTGCCTGGCCTCGGATTTGTTGCCGGAGCGGTTCA
Source organism: uncultured Pseudomonadota bacterium (assembly GCA_963730695.1). Classification (GTDB taxonomy): domain Bacteria; phylum Pseudomonadota; class Alphaproteobacteria; order Rhizobiales; family Beijerinckiaceae; genus Roseiarcus. The sequence continues at coordinate 4,562 of CAVSSV010000049.1, read as the reverse complement.
AGACGAAGCCGAAAGGCGAGGCCGTGCGAATCTGGTCCATCCCATGCTCGACCGGCGAAGAGCCCTATTCGATCGCGCTTTGGTTGCTGGAGAACTGGCCGCAGGTGGACGCGTACGACGTCGAGATCGTGGGCTCGGACATCGACACAGCAGCGTTGGAGAGCGCGCGCTCCGGCGTTTTCGGCGCGCGCGCCCTGATGCGCCTTTCGCCCGAATTCGTGAGTAAGTATTTCGTGCCGAACGGTGAAGGACAGTGGTGCATCCTCGACGACGTCAGGCAGTCCATCCAGTTCAGCGCCGTCAACGTCATGCGCCGGGCGGAGACCCGGCAGCATGGCGAATTCGACGTGATCTTCTGCCGAAACGTGCTGATCTATTTCGACGAGGCTTCGCGCCGGACAGCGGCGGAAAATCTTTATGAAAACCTCGCCCCCGGCGGCTACATTTGCCTCGGCCACTCCGAATCGATGAGCCGCATATCGCCGCTGTTTGAAGTGTGCCGGTTCGCCGACGCCATCGTCTATCGCCGGCCTCGGGAGGACGCCCATGGCTGAGCGCAAGGCGCGCGTGCTGGTGGTCGACGACGCGACGCTCGTCCGACGCTATTATCGCGGCATTCTAGAGCAAAACGGTTTCGAGGTGGAAGAAGCGCTCAATGGCGTCGAGGCGCTTGAGAAACTGCTTGTCGATCCGCCCGACATGCTGGTCGTCGACATCAACATGCCGCAGATGGACGGTCTGACGTTTCTAACCGAATTGCGCCGGCGGCCTGAGCCGTATTGCGCGATCCCCGCGCTGGTGACGAGCACGGAGGCGGGGGCGAAGGATTTCGAAGCCGCGCGCGCGGCCGGCGCAAACTATTACCATGTCAAACCGATTGGTCCCGAGGCGTTGGCCCGTTTGGCCGCGATGTTTTGCGGCAGGCCGCAATGAACGAATTTCTCGAACAATTTCTCATCGAAGCGAGGGAGCTCATCGAGCAGGCGACGAACGACATGCTCGCGTTGGAACGCGCGCCGGCGGATCGCGAACGGCTCGATGACGCCTTTCGCGCTTTCCATACTTTGAAAGGCGGCGCCGGCATCGTTGATTTTGCCGCCATGGGCCGCGCCGCGCATGGGTTGGAGGAGCTGCTTTCGGCGGCGCGGGCCGGCCAACGGCCGGTGACGGGCAAACGCATCGGCGCCTGTCTTTCTGCGCTCGATCAAATGACGCAGTGGCTGGATGCGATTCAGGACACGGGCGAAGTTCCTGACACCGCTGACGCCGGTGCCGATCGGCTTCTGGCCCGTATTGTTGAAGGTGAAACCTCGGCCGACGAAACGCCAAGCCGCCCGCCCAGCGAAGCGCTGAAAGAGACCGAGCCCGCCTTCCTTCCCGTCGCCATCTTGAACGAGCAAGTGCGTCTGCTTGGCGTCGAAGGGCCAGACGCAACAGGAAGGATCGCATCGGCCGGTCGGGTCGCGGCCAACGTCATGCGACATTTGCGGCGTGACGAAGAGGCCGAGCGCATAACGTCGGCCCTCGCCGAAAGCCTTGCGCGTCTCGACCCTGCGCCGCTGGCGAGCGCGATTGCCCATGTCTTGCAGCTTTTTGCGGAGTCAGGCGAATCCCCGCCCACGGCGGCCGCCGGGACAGTCGTCGCGCACGCCCGCACGCTGCGCATCGACGCAGCGCGCATCGACGCGCTGGTCAACCTCACGGGCGAATTGACGGTGGCGAAGAACAGAATCGCCCACACCGCGCAACGTGCCGCCGAAGCGCGTGAGCCATCCGCAGCGGCCCTCAAGCAGGAGTGCGATCGGCTCGCCCGCCTGGTCGGCGGTTTGCAACGCGCCGTGCTGGAGCTCCGCGTTTTGCCGCTGCGCACGGTTTTTCAGCGCTTTCCCCGGTTGGTCCGCGAGGGCGCGGAAAGCCTGGGCAAGCCGATGCGGCTGGTGACCGAAGGCGACGACACGGAGGCCGACAAGACGGTGGTGGAAGCGTTGTTTGAGCCGCTTCTGCACGTTGTCCGCAATGCGATGGCTCATGGCGTCGAGTTGGGTCCCGATCGCGCGGCCTCGGGAAAGCCCCTCGTCGCCAGCATCACGCTGCGGGCGCGGCGGGAAGGGGAACATGTCGCCGTCGAGGTCGACGACGATGGACGCGGCGTCGATCCCGCCCTCATTCGTCGCGTTGCGGTCGACCGGGGCGTCCTCTCCGCCGAGCGCGCGGCCGAGATGGGCGACGACGAAGCCACGAGCCTGATATTCGCGCCCGGCTTCTCCACCGCCAGCGAACTTTCCAACCTTTCCGGCCGTGGCGTCGGCATGGACGCGGTGCGCGCGCGGCTGTCGAGCGCCTGGGCGGCCGGGTGTCGGTGCGCTCCGAGCTCGGCGCCGGAACCAACGTTCGCTTCGTGCTTCCGTTCAGCGTCATGATTTCGCGGGTGATGACTGTCGGCGTCGGCGGCCAGGTCTATGGCCTGCCCTTGGAGGCGGTCGTCGAGACCCGCGCGGATTGCGCGCCAGCGCATTCATCCCGTGGGGCAAGCCCACGTCGCCGTGATGAAGAACCGCACTGTCCCGCTCATCGATCTTGGCGAAGCTTTGGGGCAAGGCTCAAGGCGAGACGCAGACGAGGTGGTCGTCGTGGTGGCTCTGCTCGAAGGCCAGATGGCGGCGCTCCAAGTCGACGCCATCGGCGAGTCGATGGACGTGATGCTGAAACCGCCGGCCGGGTTGCTGGCGCGAACGCCGGAAATCGCGGGTACGACAATGCTGAGGGACGGCAACGTGCTGCTCATCCTCGACCTCAACGCGCTCGCCCGGTGAACGCAATTTTGTGTGACGAAGAAAGCTATGAGTTATAAGGTTCTGATCGTCGACGACAGCAAGCTGGCGCGAATGGCGGTCAATAGAGTGCTCATCGCCTTGCGGCCCGACTGGACGCGCGTCGAAGCGGCCAACGCCGACGAGGCGCTCGCCTCGCTCGCCGAGGCGAAGCCCGATCTGGCGGTTATGGATTTCAACATGCCCGGAAGAGACGGCCTGAAATTAGTCGCTGAGATCCAGGGACAACGGCCTGCGATGCCGCTGGCCGTGATCTCCGCCAACTATCAGCAGGAGGTCGTGGATCGCGTCCGCGCCGCGGGCGCGACGTTTCTTTCCAAGCCGCTGACGGAAAAAGATCTCAGCGATTTCCTCGCGAGCGCGGAATCGCGTTTGAAGGGGAGGGCGACATGACCGACGCCGCGCCGTCGGTGCTGACCGCTCTCGAACTCGACGCGCTCACCGAACTGGTCAATCTCGGCGTCAGCAAGGCGGCGTTAAGTCTGCGGGAGATGGTCGGCCAACAGGTGCATTCTCTCGGTCCCGAACGTCGACCTCATTCCTCGCGTTCAAGCCGTAGAGCTCTTGGGCAGGAATGAACTGAAGAAGCTTGTCGCCGTCCATCAGGTCTTCGAGGGCGACATTCATGGCCGCGTGCTGTTGATCTTTCCGGAGACGCGGAGCCTGGAACTGGTGCGCGCTGTCGCCTCGGTCGATCTGCCGCTTGAGGACATTCTCGAACTGGAGCACGAAGCGCTCGCCGAGACCGGCAACATCATCCTCAACGGTTGCCTGGCGACCATCGCCAATCTGCTTCAGCGCACGCTGAAAATATCGCTGCCGGAGATCCTGCGGGGCGAAAGCATCGAGCTGTTCAACCTGCCGCCACCGCCGGCAGCGGGCGACCTCGTGCTTTTCAGCTACATCAACTTCTCCATTCGGGAGCGCGACATTACCGGCTACATCGCAATGCTGATGGACATGCCCTCCCTCACGGCGCTCAAGACTTTGCTAGACGAGTTCATCGAGAGGACCGCGGGTCCGTCCGCCGGCTCCGTCGATGCATGAGACGGCGCAGATGACCAAGTCGGACGGCGGCGAACGCAGTGGCGCGATCTTCGAGGCGCTCGACTTCGGGCTTGTTCTCCTCGACGACGAGCGTCGCATCCGTCTCTGGAACGCCTGGCTCGCCGGGGCCGCGTCGGTGCCCGCGGCCGTCGCGTTGGGACGGCGGTTGGGACGATCTTTTCCCACACGCCAGTTTGGCTTCGTTGTCCGCCGCGGTCGAGGCGTCGTTCGCTCTCGGCACGTCGCGGCTTCTCACCCACTCGCTCCATCCGAAGTTGCTTCCGCTGCGGACGCATTCGGGCGATCTTTTAGTCCATGACGTGACCATGCGCCCGTTAAAAGTCTCGGGAGCAACCTATTGCCTTATCCAGGTCTCTGACGTGACGGTCGCGGTCAAACGCGAAGGCGTGCTGCGCGAGCGGCAAAACGCCCGTTATGACGCCGTCGTGCAGAGCGCCTCCGACGTCATCGTCACCGTCGACGAAAGCGACACGATCCAGCTCGCCAATCCCGCCGCGGCGCGGCAATTCGGCTATGAATTCGCAGGATTTGATAGGCCGGCCCGCGTCGTTTCTCTTCGACGATCCCCGTCTATGGGACGAACTGCGACGCGCCGTCCTGAACGGCGAGCCGGTCCGCCAGGCGGTCGAGATCGTCGCGCGGCGCAAGGACGGCTCGCGCAGC
>CAVSSV010000048.1:0-16111 GCA_963730695.1 uncultured Pseudomonadota bacterium | reverse complement strand
GAAGGCTCCGAGAAGAATGACCGCCCAAACCTTGCCGCTCCAACCTACGCTCGACTTGGCCTCAGGCTGAAACGCCATCGACCACGCTGCAGGGATCGCGAACAGCAGCCCAAGCAACGTCGAAACGAACGCGATCACGGTGGTGTTGAACACGTAGCGAAGATAGTTGGAGCGTTCCTGGACGATGCCAAAATTCTCCAACGTCCAGCTGGTCGAGAACCAGTTGACCGGCATCGTGTAGGCGTCCGCCTCCGACTTGAAGGCGGTCATGATCGTCCACAGAATCGGGAAGAACATCACGAAACCTACCGCCCAAGCGAGGATCGTGACCCAGACTTTGGATGCGTTGCTGCTCTTGCGGGCCATGTTGGTCAGGCCTCCAGATTGCGGCCGATCAGCCGCACGAGGAATGTGGACACGAGGTTCGCAAGCACGACCGCAATCAGCCCGCCCGCCGCCGCTTCGCCGACGTCGTTGGAGTCGTTAAGCTGCGAAAACACCAGATACGTCAGGTTACCCGCCAGGCCGCCTACCGACGTCACTTTGATTTCGGCGAACACGTTGAGAAGGAAGATGGTCTCGATCAAGATCACGACCGTGATCGGGCGCATCAGGTGCGGCAGCAGAATGTAGCGGAAATAATCGAGCGCGCCCGCGCCGTCCATCGCGGAGGCGTCTTTCTGCTCCTCGTCGAGCGATTGCAGCGCCGTCAACAGGATCAGCGCGGCGAACGGCAGCCATTGCCACGCGACGATGATGACGACCGACAACAGCGGAACGGAAGCGAACCAATCGATCGGCGTCAGCCCGAAAGTATGCGCGATGGCCGCGAACACCCCGTACACCGGGTGCATCATCATGTTCTTCCAAACCAGCGCCGACACCGTCGGCATGATGAAGAACGGCGAGATCACCAGCAGCCGCACGATGCCGCGGCCCCAGAATGGTTTGTCCATCAGCATCGCCAGCAGCACGCCGCCGCCGATCGAAATCGCGATCACCAAAAACACCAGCGCGACGGTGTTGTAGACGTCTTTGTAGAAAAAGGGATCGGTCATAAAATAGTAGAAGTTCGACCAACCCGCGAACGACGTGGTGTCAGGGTCGTTCAGATTGTAGTGCAGAAACGCGTAATAGATCGCCAGCGCCAGCGGCACGATCGACCAGGTCGCCAAGACGATCACCGAAGGCGCTACCGCCATCCGGCCTATGGTTTGCCCTTGTCGCGTCGCCATGAACCGCGCGTCCTGTGGTTGGTCTACGATGGTGTGCGTAAGGTTCGGCTGAACACCTCGACATCCTTTCGCGGGACGCGAACAAGATGTGGAGCTAGCCAGCTGGCCTGTAACGCTCGAAGTGATTCAAGGCAGAGCCGAAGTAGGCCGCCCGGCCTGGGAGGAAACCGGGCGGCCCGATCAAGAAGCGGTTACTTGATGTAACCGGCCTTGGTCATCTCGGTCGTCGTGTAGGCTTGAGCCGCCTTGAGCGCGTCATCGCCGCTCGACTGGCCAGCCAGCGCGTTCGAGAACAACTCGCCGACCTTCGTGGCGATGCCTGCGAATTCCGGGATCGCGACAAACTGCACGCCGACATAGGGCACCGGCTTCACAGTGGGCTTAGTCGGATCAGCCGAGTTGATCGAGTCCAGGGTGGCCTTGGTGAAGGACACTTTCTGGTACTCGGGGTTTGCGTAGAGCGAGATGCGCGTGCCCGGGGGAACGGCGACCCAGCCCTTCTGGCTCGCGACCAATTCAGTGTAGTGCGAGCTCGTCGCCCAATTGATGAACTTCTGAGCGGCGTCGGCGTTCTTCGTGCCAGCCGGAATGGCCAGCGACCACGCCCACAGCCAGTTGCCGCGCTTGCCGAGACCCGCGTCCGGGGCCAGGGCGAACCCGACCTTGTCGGCGACCAACGGGGCTTCTTTCGGATCGCTGACATGCGAGCCGGCCGAAGTGGCGTCGATCCACATAGCGCACTTGCCCGATTGGAACAGAGCTAGGTTCTCGGAGAAGCCGTTGCCCGAAGCACCGGCCGGGCCCGCCGCCTTCATCAAGTCGAGATAGAAGGTGAGCGTCTTCTTCCATTCCGGCGTGTCGAATTGCGGGGTCCACTTCTCGTCGAACCAGCGTGCGCCGAAGGAGTTGGCCGTCGCGGTGAGGAACGCCATGTTCTCGCCCCAGCCAGCTTTGCCGCGAAGGCAAATGCCGTTTTGGCCGGTGCGACGATCCGTCAGCTTCTTGGCGGCGTCGGCGATGAAGTCCCACGTCGGCGCGTCGGGCATCTTCAGGCCCGCCTTGTCGAACAGGTCTTTGCGGTACATCGTGAACGAGCTCTCGCCGTAGAAGGGCGACGCATAGAGCTTGCCGTCGACCGTGAGGCCGGCCTTGATGGCGGGAAGCAGGTCATCCGGCTTGTCGACGTTGGTCAGTGGCACCAGCCATCCTTTTTTGCCCCAGATCGGCGTCTCGTAAGTGCCGATGGTCAGGATGTCGTACTGGCCGCCCTTGGTCTGGATGTCGCGCGTCACTTTTTCGCGAAGGTCGTTTTCTTCGAGCGTGACCCAGTTGAGCTTGATGTCAGGGTTGGCCTTGCTGAAGTCGTCCGTCAACTTCTGCATCGTGATCATGTCGCCGTTGTTGACGGTGGCGATGGTGAGCGTGGTGTCCGCGTAGGCTGGCAGCGCGAAAGCGGCCAGAGCGACGCCCGCAAAAAAAGCTTTGCCGGCAAAAGTCATTCCTGTTTCCTCCAGTTTCACCGGCATGCCGATTGATGGCGGGCAAATGCCTAGTGTGCGGGCGAATATTCGCCACTCGGCGCGACAATTTGTCAACACAAATTTAATTTTGCACTGCAAAAACTTGTCGTGCGGCGCACAACTAACGTTGCAGCAAATGCTCCGCCGTGACTTCGTCCGTCACCAAACCCGAGATCAATTTGCCTCTGAGCGCGCCCGCGGATGGCGGCGCGGCGCGGCGTGCCCATGGCGACGCCGATCATCAGTTTTTTGGTGGGCTGACGCAGTGGGGCGCTGGCGACGCGCAGGTTCGTCCCCACTGTCATCAGCCGTCCGTTGGCGTCGAACGCCCAGCCCGTGATTTCGCCGACGGCCCCGGCCTGGCGCAATTCGTCGGCCTCGGCGGGCGTGATGATGCCGTCTTGCACCAGCGCCGCGTTATCGCCCAACGCTCCGACGCCGACAAAGCAGACGTCGGTGCGCTCGACGAGGTCGAGCAAGCTGCGCACCGAAGCGAGCGAGGTGAGCAGCTCGCGCTCCTCCACCGAGCGCGCCACCACCGGCAGCATCATCGGATAGTGCGGCGCGCGCACCGTGTCGGAGACACGGATGATCACGTCATAGAACGAAGCCGAGCCGTCGGTCTTGGTGGTGCCGACGAGCGCGACGAGCTTGTGTTGCGGGCACTCCATCGCCGGCAATTGGTCGGCGACGGCGCGCATCGTGCGTCCCGTGCCGATGCCAATGATGGCGGGTTCGGTGCGGCGGAGCCAGCGCTCGAGCTCGGCGGCGGCGAGCTGGGCGATGCCGAGCGACTGCGAAGACGAAGCCGGATCGGTCGGCGCGACTTCGCAAAAACTCAAGTCATAGCGGAGCTTCAGCGCCGCGGCGTATTCCAAGCATTTGGCGATGGGGTAGTCGAGACGCACCTTGATCAGCCGCTCGCTGATCGCCAGCGACACCAAGCGTTGCGCCGCTTGCCGGGAGATGCCGAGTTTGCGCGCGATCTCGTCCTGGGTGTTGCCGGCGACGTAATAGAGCCAGCCGGCGCGCGCGGCCTCATCTAGTCTCAAGCCGTCGGAATCGAGCCTACGCGCCATGTTCGCCACTCTTCGTCTCGGCCCCGCTGCTTGCGTAGCGCGTCGATCATATCGGGCAAGTCCGCCATGGCGTCGAAAATCGACGAAGCGCCAACGGCGCGGCAACGCCTCGCGCTGACGCGCGCTCGGCAAAATGCGATCCGCCGGCGAAGCCGAACACCGCCATGCCCGCCGCGCGCGCGGCGGTGACGCCGGCGACGCTGTCTTCGATGACGATGCAATCTTGCGGCGCAACGCCCATTTCGCGCGCGGCATGGAGGAAGATGTCGGGCGCAGGCTTGCCGTGCGCGACGCCCTTCGGCGGAATAGACATGCGGCGCGAACAACGCATCGAGCCGCGTCAGCCGCAAGCTGAGGGCCACGCGCTCGATCGAACTCGAGGAGGCGACGCAAACCGGAACGTTCAATCGGATGACGGCGTCCTCGACGCCGTCGATCGCTTTCAGCCCCTTGCGAAGCGCCGCCAACATCGCCCGCGTCTCACGGTCGCGATAATCCGCAGGCAACGGCCGCCCGGTGAGCGTCTCGACGTCGCGCTCGAACACGTCAAAGCGCTGCCCGAGATAGCGGCGGCGAATTTCGTTCGTCGTTAGGTTGACGCCGAGCTTGGCGAGCGACTTTTGCGTCAAGTCGAGCGCGATCATTTCGCTGTCGACGAGCACGCCGTCGCAATCGAAAATCACCAACGCCGGCCATTGGCGGGATTTCTCCCCGCGGCCCTCGCCGGAGAGCACGCGCAGCGTGCGCTCGACGTCGCGCAATTCGTCGAAGGCGCGCCGCTTGCGCGCGTGAAACGCGGCGATCGCGCCGCCGGCGGGACTGACGGCTTCGCCTAAGCGCGACATCGCCGCCATCACGCCGTCGATGCTGTGCCGTCCCGCCGCGACCGCGCCGAGCATCGCCGACCCCAGCAGCACCGGCTCAGGCGACTCCGGCGCGCAGACGATTTTGCCGACGGCGTCGGCGATGATCTGCCGCACCAGCGGGGAGCGCGCCGCGCCGCCGCTGACGACGATCTTGCTGAAGTCGTAGCCGTTGGCTTCAAGCGATTCGACGATCTGGCCGATGCCGTCGGCGAGGCCGACGAGGCCGGCGACGTAGAGCTCGCCGAGCGAGTCCCGATCCTCGCGCAGGTCGAGGCCGACGACCGCCGCCCGAGCCGCAGGATCGGCGAAAGGCGAGCGGTTGCCGATGAAATCGGGCAGAACGTGCAAGCGCTCGCCGAGCAGCGCGGTGGCCGACAGGCTTTCCGCCCGGGCGGCGACCTCGGCCTCGACCCGCTCCAGCGCGGCCTCGGACTCCAGGCCCGCAAAGGCGGGATGCAGCCGCATCAAGCGGTCGATGGCGGCGCCGAACGCGGATTGGCCGCCTTCGGCGAGCCAATGTCCCGGCGTGAGCGCGCCGTAGTACGGGCCCCAAATGCCCTCGACGAAGCGCGGCTCCTTAGCGATCGCCATGCAGCACGAGGACGTGCCAAGAATCAGCGCCATCCGCCGCTTCGGATCGTCGCCGGGCTCCCGGCTTGCGGCGCCGATGGTCGCGAAAGCGCCGGCATGGGCGTCGATGACGCCGACGCCGACCGCCGTGCCCGCGGCCAACCCCAATTGATTGGCCGCGTCTTGGAGCAGGCCGGCGCCAAGCGCCGTGCCCGGCGCGCTGACTTTGGCGCCGATGCGCCGATAGCCCTCGTCAGCCAATTCCCCGAGCCCGATGGCGCGGAAGTAGGCTTCGTCCCACCGTTGCTCGTGGGCCAGATAGGTCGTCTTGCACGTCACCGTGCAGATCGAGCGATCAGCCACGCCGGTGGCGCGGAAGGCGAGATAATCCGTCAAGTCGAAGAAATGCGTCGCCGTCTGAAACGTGCCGGGTATATGGCGTTTCAGCCAAAGCAGTTTTGGCGTCTGCATTTCCGGCGACAGCTTTCCCCCGACATAGCGTAGCACATCGTAGCCGCCAGCGTTGATCTCGCGGGTCTCGGCGGCCGCGCGGTGATCCATCCAGACGATGATGTTGCGCTCGCTCGCGCCGGAGGGGCTCACCGTGAGCGGCTGCGCGGCGGCATCGAGCACGACCAACGAACACGTCGCATCGAAGCTCAGGCCGCGGACGGCGTCGGGCGGCAGGCCGCTGGCGCGCATCGCCTCCCGCGTCGCCTCGCAGACCGCGCGCCAGATGTCGGCGGAGGATTGCTCGACGATCTCGCCCGGCTCGCGCCAGATCTGGATCGGCCGCCGGGCGCTGGCGAGCAAGTCGCCGCGCGCGTCGAATACCCCAGCGCGCGCGCTGCGGGTTCCGACGTCGACGCCGATAAAAGCCTCCACCATCCCTCCGCCCCTCGCCCTCCGCCCCTCGAGGCGGCCCGCGCGTTTACGGCGCGGGCAGCGTCAGCAACCCAGCCTGCCCCGTTTCCAACCCGAAAATCAGCCGTGCGCCGTTGGGCTGCCATTGCAACGCCGTCACCGCGCCTTCGCCTGCGCCGTTGGCGCGCACCCGCAATTCAGCGCCGTCGCCAAGACGGCAGAGCAGAATAAAACCGTCGGAATAGCCGATGGCGACGACCAGCGCGCGCGGATGGAACGCCACTTGCGTCACCCGGGCATTGCGCACGCCGCATTCCCGCGGCGCCTTGCCCATCGGGCCGTCTTTGTCCTTGAACGGCCAGACCACGCAGGCGTCGGCGCCGGAAGTCGCCAGCCAATGGCCGTCGCCGGACCAAGCCATCGACCGCGTTTTGGCGGGATAGCCCGTCATGCGCATGTTGCGCTGATCGGTGAGCCGCCAGCCGTGCAGCGAATTCTCCTGCATCGACGTCACGACGAAACGCCCGTCGGGCGAGGCCGTCACGTCGAGGTGCGAACCCTTCCACTCCAACACCAGCGGATCGCCCGCGACATTGGGGAACCACAGCGAAGCGCCATTGTAGTGCGTCACCGCCAGCCGATAGCCCTTGGGCAGAAACGCCAGGCCGCGCACGGTCGTCGGCGCCTTAAAATCTTTGACGACGCCTTTGGCGTCGCGCACGTGCGCGCTCTTGCCGGCGGCCCAGGCGACGGCGCCGTCGCGGGTCGCCAGCGCGTCGATCCACTGGCCCTTTTCGTCGGCGATCGTCTCCCTCTTGCCGTCTGCGCGTAAAGCCACGACGCGGCCGTCATCGCCTCCGGTGACCAGTATTTTACCGTCGCCGGCCGCGCTCAGGATGGCCGCGTCGGGGTGGACGACTAGCGGCTTTTGCGCGCCGCGCTCGCCCAGCAAAACCCCGCCGTCGGCCAACACCAGGACAGGCGCGCCGCTCAGAAACGATGCGGCGACGACGTGGCCGCCCGCCTCGAGCGGCTCAACGTTGTCAGCGAGGGAACTGGCTGTTGGCGCTTCGCTCACGCCGCGCAAGCCAGGAAGCCGCTGCGAATCGTGGCTTCGTCGAGATCGTGGCCGATGAAGACCACTTTCGACTCCCGCTTCTCGCCGGATTTCCATTCGCGCTGCGGCTCGCCGTCGAGCATCATGTGCACGCCCTGGAAGACGAACCGCTTGTCGTCGCCCTTCATCGCCACGATGCCTTTGCAGCGCAGGATGTTGCCGCCCTGGGTCTGGGTCAAATAGTTGATCCAGGGCATGAATTTCTCGGGATCGACGTCGCCCTCGATTCGCGCCGAGATCGATTGCATGGTCTCGTCGTGATAGTGCTTCAGGCCGTGGTGATGGTGGTCATGATCGTGGCCATGCATGATCGTGGTCATGATCGTCGACCTCCAAAAATTCCGGCTCGATGTCGAGGATGCGGTCGAGATCGAAGGCGCGGCGTTCGAGCACGTCCTCAATCTTCACGTCGCATTTCTTGGCGCGTGCAGCCGCGCATAGGGATTGATGGCGCGGATGCGCGCCTCGACTTCCTTCAACTCCTCCGCGTCAACGAGATCGGTCTTGTTGAGGATGATGACGTCGGCGAAGGCGATCTGGTTCTTGGCTTCCGGCGCGTCGCGGAGACGAGCCGCCAGCCACTTGGCGTCGGCGACGGTGACGATGGCGTCGAGCCGCGCGGCGGCCTTCACGTCCTCGTCGACGAAGAAGGTCTGCGCGACAGGCGCGGGATCGGCCAGGCCGGTGGTCTCGACGATGATGGCGTCGAACTTGCCCTTGCGACGCATCAGGCCCTCCAGGATGCGGATGAGGTCGCCGCGCACGGTGCAGCAGATGCAGCCGTTGTTCATCTCGAACACTTCCTCGTCGGCGCCGACCACCAGTTCATTGTCGATGCCGATCTCGCCGAACTCATTGACGATCACGGCGTAGCGCTTGCCGTGCGGCTCGGAGAGGATGCGGTTGAGCAGCGTCGTCTTGCCTGCGCCGAGGTAGCCGGTGAGGACAGTGACAGGAATCTTCTCGGCGCTTTGCGCAGTGGCGGCCATGGGAACCTCGGAGGGGCGATTGGCCCCGGGATATAAGGGAGAGGCACCCAAATGTGTAGGGCGCGGGGGTGTGGGTGCGGCAGAGCGGGGCGCGTACGGCGCAAAGGATTTCGACGCTCCGGCGGGTTTAGCGGCGGTCCTGTTGGGAGGCAGAACACCTAACCGAGTGGTTGGGGAAAGTGCTTGGCCGCGCCGACAATCCGCCGAATTTTGCGCACTTTTCCAAGCGTTTTGAGAGCTATTTCGTTGAAATCATTGGAACTCGCAATGCGAGGGGTGACCGAACGATTTCAATGGCCTGGAAAAAAGCGTCTCTTGCCTGATGAAATGATTTCAAGGGGTTAACTGACAAATTTGGGCCCCACCCCCCGGCTCCAAATTTCTGGGGTGTTCATAGAACCCACGCTACGGCATTTTCGGAAAAATGTAAAGATAAATCGAACGTACTTCGCTTTATGAAAACACACGACGGCCGGACGAAAGCATTAACAACCTAACGGGTCATCGCGGAGAGGGACGTGCCTCACCCGGGCGTCTCCGTCATCTCCAGATGCAGCAAGCCATCCTCGGGATAGGGATGGGCGAGCGCGACCTCTTCGTTGAGTTCCACCCCAAGCCCGGGCGCGGTCGGCGGGATGACGTAGCCGTCCTCCCAGCGGATCGGCGTCTTCAGGAGATCGGCGTGAAAGCCGCCCCAGCGCTCGATGCTCTCAAGAATGAGGAAGTTCGGGATGCAAGCCGCGAGCTGGATGTTCGCGGCGCCGACGATCGGGCCGCAGTAAAGATGCGGCGCGATCTGGGCGTAATGGGCCTCGGCGATGCCGGCGATCTTCTTGGCCTCGAGGATGCCTCCGGAGCGGCCGAGGTTCATTTGCAGGATGCTGGCGGCGCCTAACGCGAGCACGCGCTGATATTCATATTTCGTCGTCAGGCGCTCGCCGGTGGCGATCGGGACGGTGGTGGCACGCGCGACTTTCGCCATTTCCTCGGGCATCTCGGGCGGCGTCGGCTCTTCGAACCACAGCGGTTCATAGGGCTCAAGACGCCGCGCCAGACGGATGGCGCCCGAAGCAGTGAACTGGCCGTGGGTGCCGAACAGCAGGTCAGCCTTGTTGCCTACGGCTTCGCGCATCAGCTTCATGAAGCGGGTGGCGCGGTCCAGCGCCTCAAGATCGGGCTGGCGCGGATCGAACACGCTGTAGGGCGTCACCGGATCGAATTTGAGCGCGGTAAAACCCTGCTTGAGATATTCATGCGCGCGCTCGGCCGAGCGCGCCGCGTTTTTGTAAATGGCGTCGGTGTCGCCGGCGGCGACGTCGGGATAGATGTAGGTGTAGCTGCGCAACCGCTCGCGCACGAGGCCGCCAAGCAGGGCATAAACCGGCTTGTCGACGGATTTGCCGACAATGTCCCAGCAGGCCATTTCCAGGCCGCTCATCACGCCCATCAGCGTCGGATCCGGGCGCAGCGAGAAGCCGGAGCCATGCACGCGCCGCCACAGCGTTTCGATGCCGCTGGGGTCCTCGCCCTCGAAGCGGCGCTGGAAGACATCCTCGATCATTTTGGCGACGACATGCGGGCCAAAAGTGGCGGAATAGACCTCGCCGACGCCCTCGATGCCGCACGCGGTGCGCAGCTTGAGGAAGATGAAATAGCGCCCGCCGAAGCTCGGCGGCGGATTCCCGACGACGAAAACTTTTACCGATTCGAGCTTCATGAAGATGCCCCGCTTTTCCCCGCCCGCGCCAAAATCATTTGAGCGCCCTTGTACGCCACCATGATCGTCGGCGCATTGATGTTGCCTGAGGTGATCGACGGAAAGACGGAGGCGTCCGCCACGCTCAAGCCTTCGACGCCATGCGCCTTTAGCTCCGGACCGACGACGGCCTTTGCGGGATCTTGCCCCATGCGGCACGTCCCGCAGGGGTGGAAGACCGTGCTTGCGCGCGCTTTGAAGTCGGCCAGCAGCGCGGCGTCGTCCATGGCGGCGAGGGAGGGCCCGACGGGCGCCGCGATCAGCGCCTGCATCGTTTTGGTCGCCACCAACCGTTGCAACAACCGTCCGCCGGCGACGGCGTCGTCGACGTCCTTCTCCGTCGCCAGCGAATTGGGCGCGATGCGTGGCGCCACGCGCATGTCGGGGGCGACGGCGTCGACGCGGCCGCGGCTGGTCGGGCGGGTCGGCTGCTGCGACCAGATGAAGCCGGAGAAGGGGTCTATGGTCACCTTTGGCTTGGGGAAGTCGCCGACCGAAGTGTAGCTCAACGGGTTGAAATAGAGCTGGCAGTCCGGCGCGGCGTTGGTGGCGCGCGTGCGCACGAAGCCGCCGCACTGGTTGACGCTGAGGCTCAACGGCCCCTTGCGCGAGGCGAGATACGTGAGCCCGGCGCGCAACAACCCGAGCGGCGAGCGCAGATCGTCGTTGAGGGTGCGCTCGCGCGCCTTGAACGCATAGGTGGCGGCCAGATGATCCTGCAGGAAGCCGCCGACGGCGGGCGCATCGCGCCTGACTGCGACGCCGAGGGATTGCAGATGCGCGCCGGGGCCGATGCCTGACACTTGCAGCAGGTGCGGCGAGCCGACGGCGCCGGCGGCGAGGATCACCTCGCCGCGTGCGAGGACTTCGTGTCTTTGACCGTCGCGAAAAAATTCGACGCCGCGCACGCGCGCGCCGTCAAACAGCAGCCGCGTGACGAAGGCGTTGGTCTCCAGCTTCACGTTCGGCCGCCGCAGCGCGGGGCGCAGAAAGGCGTCGGCGGCGGAGCAGCGAAAGCCGCTGCGCGTGGTGATGCGATATTCGCCGACGCCCTCAGGCGCGTCGCCGTTGATGTCGTCGGTGCGCGGCAGGCCGAGTTCGGCGGCGGCGGCGAAGAAATGGCGTTTCAGCGGATGGAATTGCGCGCCGACGTCGGAAACGCCGAGCGGGCCGGCGCTGGTCGGCGCGCCGTCGGGGCCGATGCGGCCTTCGATGTCGGCATAGGCGCGCGCGACGTCGGCAAAGCCCCAGCCCGTGGCGCCGCCGTCGCGCCAATCGTCGAAATCGTTGGGAAGTCCGCGGGCGTAGACCAGCGCGTTGATGGAGCCTGAGCCGCCCACCACTTTTCCGCGTGGCCAATAGAGCGCGCGATCGTTCAGGCCGGGGTCAGGCGCGGCGCGGAATTTCCAGTTGACGCGTTCGTCATAGAACGTGCGGGCGTAGCCGACGGGGATCTTGATCCAGAGCTTTGCGTCGCTGCCGCCAGCCTCGAGCACGGCGACGCTGAAGCGGCCGCTCGCCGACAGCCGCTCCGCGAGCACGCAGCCCGCGGACCCCGCGCCGACGATGACGTAATCGAACGTTTGGATTGCTTCCCCCATGCAGGGTTCGCATGGGGGAAGATGGGCGGGGCGGCAAGAGGGGGGCGGTGAAAAGACGGTCGTGGCGCGGATCGCCCGCACCGTATAAATAGCGGCCATGACCACCCCTGCCCGTCCCGTCGGCCCCGGCGACCATGTTTTTCTGGTCGACGGCTCGTCGTTCGTCTTTCGCGCCTATTTCCAGTCGATCCGGCAGGACCAGAAATATAACTACCGTTCCGACCGCCTGCCCGTCGGCGCCGTGCGGCTGTTCGCGGCGAAGATTTTGCAGTTCATGAAGGACGGCGCGGCCGGGCTGAAGCCGACGCATCTGGCCATCATTTTCGACAAGAACGAAAACTCCTTCCGCAAGGAAATCTATCCCGACTACAAGGCGCATCGCCCGGATCCGCCGGAAGATCTAATCCCGCAGTTTCCGCTGATGCGCGAGACGGTGCGCGCGTTCGGGCTGACGCCGATCGAGCAGGACAAATACGAGGCCGACGACCTGATCGCGACCTATGCGACGTTGGCCCGCACGCGCGGCGCCGACGTGCTGATCGTCTCCGCCGACAAGGATCTGATGCAGTTGATCGAGCCGGGCGTCGCGATGTTCGACCCGGCCTCGGGCGATCGCGAGGAGCGGCGCATCGGCGAGCAGCAAGTGTTCGACTATTTCGGCGCCGCGCCCAACCGCGTGATCGACATCCAGGCGCTGGCAGGGGATTCCACCGACAACGTGCCGGGCGCCCCGGCATCGGCGTGAAGACCGCGGCGCAATTGATCGCCGAATACGGCGATCTCGATAGCCTGCTGGCGCGGGCCGGCGAAATCAAACAGCCGAAGCGGCGGGAGACGCTGACCAATCCGGACAGCGTCGCGCTAATCCGCATCTCAAAGCAGCTCGTCACGCTGGTGCGCGACGTGGCGCTCGAAGTGCCGCTCGACGCGCTCGAGGCGCCGATCATTTCAGGACCGCAAGCGGTCGGCTTCCTCAAGGCGATGGAATTCACCACCATCATCAAGCGCCTGGGCGAGATTTGCGCGCTCGACACCGCGACGATCGAAGCCGACCCTGCTTTCGTGGGGCCGGGCGGTTGGCGCGGGCGCAACGGCGGCGCGGCGCCAACGCCGCCCGCCGCCACGCCCGCTGTCGCTCCGGCGCCCGTTGCGTCGCCTGCCGCAGGCGACCCAACCGTCGCGCCGTCGCCAAAGGATCTCGCGAAAAAACGCGCCGAAGAAGCCAAGGCGAAGCCAATCGACGTTGCGGCTTACGAGACCGTGCGCGACGCGGCGAGGCTCGAGGCCTGGGCCGCCCGCGCGCGCGAAACCGGGCTCGTCGCCTTCGACACCGAGACGAATTCGCTCGATCCCCTGCAGGCCGCGCTGGTCGGCGTCTCGCTCGCGCTCACGCCGGGGGAAGCCTGCTACATTCCGATCGCGCACCGCGAAGGCGCCGGCGATCTCTTAGGCGGCGCCGACCCGCTGCCGGGGCAAATCCCCGAGGCCGACGTCATCCGCATCTTAAAGCCGATGCTGGAAGACCCCGGCGTCCTGAAAATCGCGCAGAACGCCAAATTCGACTGGCACATGTTTTCGCAGCGCGGCGTGTTCGTCGCGCCGGTCGACGACACCATGCTGATGTCTTACGCGCTCGACGCCGGCAAGACGTCGGATGGCCACGGCATGGACGCGCTGTCCGAGCAATGGCTCGGCCATAAGCCGATCGCCTTCGGCGAGGTCGCCGGCAAGGGCAAGAACTTCATCGGCTTCGCCCGCGTGCCGATCGACGCCGCCACGCGCTACGCCGCCGAGGACGCCGACGTCACGCTGCGGCTGTGGCGGGTGCTGAAGCCGCGCCTGCCCGCCGAAGCAATGACGACGATTTACGAAACGCTCGAGCGGCCGCTGATCGCGCCGATCGCCAAGATGGAAAAGCGCGGCGCGCTGGTCGACCGCCACATGCTGTCCCGCCTCTCCGGCGATTTCGCGCAAGGCATGGCGCGGCTTGAGGCGGAGATTGAGATTCACGCGGGCGAGCGCTTCAACCAGGGCTCGCCCAAAGCAGCTCGGCGACATCCTGTTCGGCAAGATGGGCCTGCCCGGCGGCAAGAAGACCGCCACCGGCGCGTGGTCGACCTCGGCGAGCGTGCTCGAAGATCTGGCCGAGGAAGGCCACCAGCTGCCGGCGAAAATATCTGGAATGGCGGCAGCTGTCCAAGCTGAAGTCGACCTACGCCGACGCGCTGCCCGGCTACATCAATCCGAGCACCGGCCGCGTGCACACCTCTTACGCGCTGGCGGCGACGACGACGGGGCGGCTGGCCTCCTCCGAGCCGAATTTGCAGAACATCCCGGTGCGCACAGAGGAAGGACGGAAAATCCGCCGCGCGTTCATCGCCGCGCCGGGCAACAAGCTGATCTCGGCGGACTACAGCCAGATCGAACTCCGGCTGCTGGCGCATGTCGCCGAAATCCCGGCACTGAAAAAGGCCTTCGCCGACGGGCTCGACATTCACGCGATGACGGCATCGGAAATGTTCAACGTGCCGATCAAAGACATGCCGAGCGAAGTGCGGCGCCGCGCCAAGGCGATCAATTTCGGCATCATCTACGGCATTTCCGCCTTTGGCCTCGCCAATCAGCTCAGCATTCCGCGCGAGGAAGCCGGCGCCTACATCAGGCGCTATTTCGAGCGTTTTCCCGGCATTCGCGACTACATGGACGCGATGAAGCGGCAGGCTCGCGACAAGGGCTACGTCAGCACCATCTTCGGCCGACGCATGCATTTTCCGCGCATTCTGTCCTCGAACCCGTCCGAGCGCGCCTTCAACGAGCGCGCCTCGATCAACGCGCCGCTGCAGGGCTCCGCCGCCGACATCATCCGCCGCGCGATGGCGCGCATGGACGCGGCGCTCGCCGAGGCCAAGCTGAGCGCGTTGATGTTGCTGCAAGTTCACGACGAACTGATTTTTGAGGCGCCCGAGGCCGAGGTCGAGGCGACCAAGGCTTTGGTCAGCAAAGTCATGGTCGAGGCACCGCTGCCGGCGGTGACGCTGGCGGCGCCGCTGCAGGTCGACGCGCGCGCCGCCAACAATTGGGACGAGGCGCATTAAAGTCAACTGCGACGAAAGGCATTAACGGATTCGCCAGGATGCCCTTGTTCCTCTGCATCGGGTTGCCTATGAAATTGGCCGCCCGTTGGGGGCGAGTGTGGCGCGGGCGGCTGAAGCGTGTTTCGTAGTGTAAAATCAGCGCGTTGGGCGGTTCTGGCGTTGGCCGTGGTCGCGGGAACGGGCGGCGCGGTGGACTCGGCGTCCTCCTTCATGGTCGCGCCGCTTTGCGGCGAGCGGGATTTGTACGACGCTGGGCTCTTCGGGCTTGCGGCCTTCCAGATCGGCGCGGCGCCGGCGCTGAACCTGCCGCCGGTCCCCCTGACGATGCCGCCGCTGGTCGACCCCAAAAACGTCTATTCAGAAGCCGTCGCGGGCCATATCAGCCCTGCCGCCAACGGCGCGCTGTCGCGCATTTACGCGCCCAACAACATTTCCGGCAAAGTAGACGTTATCGATCCCGCCACCTTCAAGGTGATCGACAGCTTTCCTGCCGGCCGCAGCCCGCAGCATGTCGTGCCCTCCTGGGATTTGCAGACGCTGTGGGTGACCAGCGACGTCAGCGGCCCGCACGCGCACGGCCAGCTCACGCCGATCGACCCGAAGACCGGCAAGCCGGGAACGCCGATCGCGGTGCCCGACGCCTACAACATGTATTTCACGCCGGACGGCAACTCGGCCATCGTCGTGGCGGAAGCCCTGCGCCGCCTGGAGTTCCGCAACCCGAAAACGATGGAACTGCAAGGCGCCATCGACGTGCCGCAGTGCGCGGGCATCAACCACGCCGATTTTTCGCTCGATGGTTCCTACGCGATTTTCACCTGCGAATTCGGCGATACCCTGGTCAAAATCGATCTCGTCAAGCATCAGCTCTATGGCGTGCTGCAGCTGTCCAAGGGACACATGCCGCAAGACATCCGCGTCTCGCCCGACGGTTCGGTGTTTTATGTTGCCGACTTGCTCGGCGACGGCATCGTCAAGGTCGACGGCGTGCAATTCAAGGAAGTCGGCTTCATCCCGACCGGCATCGGCGCGCACGGGCTTTATCCCAGCCGCGACGGCAAGGATCTCTATGTCACCAATCGCGGCACGCACACGCTCGGCTGGTCGCCTAGGGAAGCCGGCAGCGTTAGCGTGTTCGACTTCGCGACCGAAAAGGTCGTGGCGACTTGGCCGGTGCCCAACGGCGGCAGCCCTGACATGGGCAACGTCAGCGCCGATGGCGGTACGTTGTGGCTGTCCGGCCGCTATAACGGCGAAGTCTACGCCTTCAACACCAACGACGGCAGCGTGAAGATGGTCGCTGTCGGCGGCATGCCGCACGGGCTCACCGTGTGGCCGCAGCCAGGGCGCTACTCCCTCGGGCACACCGGCAACATGCGTTGAACGCTTGGCGTTCGACTTTGCCGCACCAGGAATTTT
>CAVSSV010000047.1:0-11089 GCA_963730695.1 uncultured Pseudomonadota bacterium | reverse complement strand
AACTTCCGACTCGTGAGCATTGCGTCGATCTCAGCGAGGTGCTCATCGACGGAATGGTCGCCCCAAAGTTGGTCGCGCGTGTGCGCCCAAGATGAGCGGTCAGCTTTGCGCAGTTTCCTGATGAGAGGGGACACGTCGGCTTCTCCTCCGCCCGCGACAAGACCGCAACCGGATTAGCACGCGAAGATCGAGCGCCTCACCAATCTTCGCTCTCATCCTCCATCGCCTCGACCTTTGGCCGGGAGATTGGGAAATGCGCGGTGCCACCGATCGCCGTTTCCTTGTCGCCGGCGTCGATCGCGCTCAGCGCCCCGCGCAAGGCTTCCTGCATGCCTTGCCCAGTGGCCGCCGACAATTCGATCAGGACGCGCTTGGCGCCTTTCGGCATCGCAGGTCCGTAGGTCCGCATCGCGCGCACGAGCTTGGCGCGACGGTCCGGCATGGTTGCGTGGTCGACCGCGTCGATCTTCGAGAGCGCCACGATCTCCGTCTTGGCCGCGAGCTCTGCGCCATAGGCCGCCAGCTCTTTGCGAACGACGCGATACGAGGCGGCCGGATTGTCGGCGGTGGCGTCGACAAGATGGATCAGCACGCGGCAACGCTCGACATGGCCGAGAAAGCGATCGCCGAGCCCTAGCCCCTGATGCGCACCCTCGATCAGGCCGGGGATGTCGGCGAGCACGAATTCGCGGCCGTCCGTTCGCACCACGCCCAGACCCGGGTTGAGGGTGGTGAAGGGATAGTCCGCGATCTTCGGCTTGGCGGCGCTCACCGCGGCGAGGAACGTCGATTTGCCCGCGTTCGGGAGGCCCACCAGCCCGGCGTCGGCGATCAACTTGAGGCGCAGGATGATCGTCCGCTCGATGCCCACCTGGCCGGGGTTGGCGTGGCGCGGCGATCGGTTGGTGGAGGTGGCGAAGTGGGCGTTGCCAAAGCCGCCGTTGCCGCCCTTGGCGACGACGAAGCGCTGGCCGATCTCGGTGAGGTCGGCTATCAACGTCTCGCCGTCCTCCTCGAAGATCTGCGTTCCCTGCGGCGCCTTCATCGTGACGTCGGCGCCGCGTGCCGCCGGCGCGGTTGCGGCCCATGCCGTGAACGCCCGTGCCGGCCTTGAAATGCTGCTGGTAGCGAAAGTCGATGAGCGTGTTGAGGCCGGAGGCGCATTCGACCGTAACGTCGCCGCCGCGTCCGCCATCGCCGCCGTCCGGTCCGCCGAATTCAATGAACTTCTCGCGGCGGAACGACACCGAGCCCGCCCCGCCGTCGCCGGAGCGCACATAGACTTTCGCTTGATCGAGAAACTTCATCGCGCGACGACGCCAGGCGCCCCTGCGGCGCCGAGAGCGCTTGCCGCAAAAGCGGCGCGGCGCGCAAGCCAATCCTGGCGGTCGAGCGCCATTCGGATGGTCTTGTGCGTCGTCGCGGTCGCAAGGCTTCTCTCCTGGCCTTCGCCGATGGCGACGAAGCCAGTCTTCTCCAGCACGCGGCGGGACGGCACGTTTTCGACGAAGACAGAGGCGTGCAGACGCGCAACCTCGGTGAGGCCGAAGGCCGTCTCGATCATCGCCGCCGCCGCCTCGCTGGCGTAGCCCTGGCCCTGATGCTCCGGCGCGAAGACGAAGCCGAGAGTCAGCTCGCCGCGCTGGCGCACGTCGAAGCCGATGCCGCCGAACGGCTGCGAGGGTTTACGCAAGGGGGTCACCACCAGATGCAGCGTCGCGCCGGCGGCGTTGGAGGCTCGTCCGCGCAAGATGAATTGCTCCGCCGCTTCGATGGGGTAGGGATGCGGGATCGCCGTCGTCCAACGCGCAATTTCGAGGGGGGAGGCGTAGCGCTGAATCGCGGCGGCATCGGCCGCCTTCGGCCACCGCAGCCAAAGCCGCGGCGTCTCGAGACGAAAGACGTCGTCGCGCGCGAGATCCGAAAACATTGGCGACTCCGGGTCCAGCGTCGGGTTTAACATGCCCGACAAAGATGACGAAGGATTGGCGGCGCCCGCTTTTCCATCTCAAGCTGGATTCCGGGTGTCTTTTCCGGAAGGTTTATGACGCTTGAAGAAGACCCTGCGGGGCTTAACGCCACCGGCGGGGTCTCGTCTTCCCCGCCTACTCGGCCGCTTTAATGGCGGCTTGCACCGATACCGTTTGGCGACCTTCGCGCATCTTGAACACGACGGTGCCAGCGGAGGTGGCGAACAACGTATGGTCCGTGCCCATGCCGACATTGCGGCCGGCGTGCACTTTGGTGCCGCGCTGACGCACAATGATCATGCCGGCCGCGACCTGCTCGGAGCCGTATTTCTTTACGCCTAGACGGCGACCGTCCGAATCACGCCCGTTGCGCGACGAACCGCCAGCTTTCTTATGTGCCATGACACTCGACCTAGTTGCGTGTGAAGCCGCCTGGAGCGAACTCCACGCGGGCGCCTATACCTCAGTTCTCAAGCGAAGGGAACGAAAACGTTGCTTTCGTTCCCTCGCAGTTGCCGATCAGACGGCCGCCGGAGCCTCTGGAGCCGCCGGAGCCGCGACAGGCTTGGCCGTCGCTGGGTGGGCGTCATGCGTCGACTTGGCGCCATTGGCGAGTATCTCGGCGATCTCGATGATCGTTAGATCCTGGCGATGGCCGCGCTTGCGCTTGGAATTCTTGCGGCGGCGCTTCTTGAACGCGATGACCTTCGGCCCGCGCTTGTGCTCAAGAATCTTGCCGGTGACCGACGCGCCCGCGACAAGCGGCGCGCCGACGTGATGGGCCGCGCCGTCAAACAGCGCGAGAACGTCGGTGAAAGACACATGCGCCCCGGCCTCTCCTTGGAGGGCCATGACGGTTATTTTGGACTCGGCGGCGACCTTGTACTGCTTACCGCCGGTCTTGATGACTGCGAACATCGTTTTTCCTCGTGTTCATATCCGGCAAAAGAGGCGAACCTCTCAAAGCCGGCTTTTTGGCAGACGACCGGTTGATGGGAACCGCTTCGCCTGGGAAGGCGTAGCGGCAAAGCAAAAAAGCGCGAGCCAGAAAGCTCGCGCTCAGATGCGGCGCGCTCCTTAGGGGGGCGCGCGGCCGCTGTCAATCCTCGCGCGAAGGCCTAGAGCCGCCGGCACTTTCTTCGACGCACTGCTACGCGCTCTCGGTAAATCTGACGCCAGTCTGGGTAAATGAGGCGATCATCTGGGAAAATCTCGGAAAGCCCGGGAAAGCCTCAGAAAATCTCAGCGCCGATATTGAGGTCGTCAATGTAGTGATTTCAAAGGCTTATGCGATACCTACAGGGTGGGCGCAATTTTTTTTCTGTCCTCCACGCGTCATGGCCGGGCTTGTTGTCCCGGTCCTCCACGTCGTCGTGCGATGCAATGCCGAGATGAGCAGGCTCTGAATCGGTCGCACTTGGAAAGGTCTCCTCGTCGGCACGGCGTGGATGGCCGGGTCAAGCCCGGCCATCAGCTAGGGGCGATTTTAAGATGGGAACATAACGTGAACATTTACGCCTGTCAAGTTTTCACTGCTGACAGCTTTCGCAGGCTCTACGGCCCTGCCTCATACGTGCATTTCGCGCCGCCGCCGTCCTGGCCGGCGATGGCGTGCGGATCGAGCTGGCAGTCCAGCGTCTTCAGCGATTCAAACATCGATCCCGCCCCAGCGTCGCCCGGCACGCCGGCCAACGCGAGGGTGGCGAACAGTTCGGCCGCGAGGCGCCCGCTGAGCGTGACGGTGTGCGGATCGAAGGTGAGGGTGCAAGAGCGGGTCTCGATCGCGACATTGCTCTGGTGGCAATGGATCGAGATGGCTTTGACGGAAAGCGAACCGCCGTTGACCGTCTTGCCGTTGAAGAGATCGGCGATGCGCAAGCGGCTGAGCCGGTCGAGCGTCGGATCAGACGCCGCAACGACCCCGGCGAGCGCCAGGGCGGAAGGACCGGTGATGTCGGCGGCGCGGGCGCCGCAGGCGAGGACCGACAGCATCGCCACCAGGAAATTCTTGACGGCATCGGACGCCTCCGCATGCATTTCAGCCGAGCGCGAGTTCGCTCTCGATGCAGAAGGTAAGGGAAACCGCTATCCGAGCCAAGGCGCGAAAGCGCCCATGGCGACGCCGAGATAGGCGCAACCCGCCATTGCCGCGAGCGCGAGCACCTTTGCCCCGCCGACCCCGACAAAGCGCAGCAGCCGCATGACCATCGCCAAAATCACGGCGACGCGAAGGCCGATCATGAAGCCGGTGGGATCCTTGAGGACGGCGGTGACGATGGGGCTGTTCATGGCTGCGGCGTAACCGGCCTGCGCAGCCGCGGGCATTGAATTCTCCCCGCTGTTGCGAGGCGGCGGAAAAGCCTTCAGCGCGGCCTGCGCCGGCGGCGCGATTGGCGGGGCTTGCGCCAGCGCCGGCGTTGGCTTCGCCGTCAGGTCGATGAGTTTGGTCGCGAACGCGGGCGTTGCGGCAGCCGCCAGGGCGACACCGAGCGCTAAGGCGCAAAAGCGGTTACCGGTCATTTTTTAGCGCGCCCCCAGCATTGGGAGCGCGCAGGTTAGACGAAAACTTTCGACAGCCGATTAACTTACCGCAGCGTCGTTTCGCTTTGTCCGTCACGCAACCTTAAGCTTTGGCTTCAGCCAGCCGCGATTGATCACCACTTCGGCGATCTGCACGGCGTTCAGCGCCGCGCCCTTGCGCAGGTTGTCGGAAACGCACCAGAAATTGATGGCGTTGTCGACGGTCGGATCGTCGCGCAGGCGCGAGACGTAGGTGGCGTCCTCGCCCGCGGCCTCGTGCGGGGTGATGTAGCCGCCGTTTTCGCGCCGGTCGATCACCAGCACGCCCGGTGCGCGCTCAAGAATCTTGCGGGCTTCGTCGGCGCTCAAGCGGCTCCTCGAACTCGACGTTGACCGCCTCGGAATGGCCGATGAACACCGGCACGCGCACGCAGGTGGCGGTGAGCTTGATCTTGGGGTCGAGAATCTTCTTGGTCTCGACCACCATCTTCCACTCTTCCTTGGTCGAGCCGTCATCCATGAAGACGTCGATCTGCGGGATGACGTTGAAGGCGATGCGCTTGGTGAACTTCTTGGTTTCCATCGCGTCGGAGACGAACACGGCGCGGGTCTGGTTGAACAACTCGTCCATGCCGTCCTTGCCGGCGCCCGACACCGATTGATAGGTCGAGACCACGACGCGCTTGATGCGTCGCGACGTCGTGCAGCGGCTTCAGAGCCACGACCAGCTGGGCTGTCGAGCAGTTCGGGTTGGCGATGATGTACTTGCGCGAAAAGCCCTTGGCGGCCTCGGCGTTCACCTCCGGCACGACCAGCGGCACGTCCGGGTCCATGCGCCAAGCCGAGGAGTTGTCGATCACCAGGCAGCCCTGCGCACCGATCTTCGGCGACCATTCCTTCGACACCGTCCCGCCGGCGGACATCAGGCAGATGTCGGTCGAGGAGAAGTCGAAATGATCGAGCGCCTTGCACTTCAGCGTCCTGTCGCCGAACGAGACCTCTTTGCCGATCGATTGGGTCGAGGCGAGCGCGATGACTTCGCTGGCGGGAAAGCGCCGCTCGGAAAGAATGCCGAGCATCTCGCGCCCGACATTGCCGGTGGCGCCGACGACGGCGACTCGAAAACCTGCCATGGATTGAATTCCTCTTTGCGCTTTGCCCCTTGGTCACCGGCTGTCCGGTGCGGCGGCCTCGCCGCTCCTGAAGGGGGTAGCCAGAGCGAAAGGCGCGGTTAGTCCTGACCGCCTTTTCGGGCGGTTTTGGTTTTCGGCGTCGGTTTGAACGGCGAAGGGGACATGTTGGGCCTAAGGAGAGGGCGAGGGAAAACCACGAAGCGGCGCCCGCTGTCAATTGGGGGCGCGAAAACCGCGCGGCGGCGCAGGCCCGCGGGCGGCGGCGCGAAGGCGCGGCTCGGGGTTGCGCGCTGCGATGTCAGGCTCTATAGGGCGGCGCGCACCCGCGCGGTGCGCACGGTTTAGTGGGCGATTAGCTCAGCGGTAGAGCACACCCTTGACATGGGTGGGGCCACAGGTTCGATCCCTGTATCGCCCACCACTGAACCGGCCGGGCGGCGAAGGGATTCTAAGAACAAGCGGCGAACTTCGTTGCGCCTCGGGCCCTCACGGGAGGCCAGGGGGGCCGCGCTCGCACAGCCGATCCTCGCGCGCGTCAGCCCGCAATCATCCTTTTTGCGGCGATCGTCAGGAAGGCCGAGCGCGTGTAGCCGTTGGCCTCCGCGAATCCATCAACTTCGGCGAGGACGTTCTCGGGGATCGTGACGTTGATGCGGATCGCGCGGGAGCTCGGAACGGGTGCAGGAACGAGGATGGCGACTCCCTCGCGGTTGGCGGCGTCGGCCATGACCGCTTCGAGCGAGGACGGCTCGGGGACGGCCTCGCCGTCGGCCTCCAGCCCTTCTATGTGAAGGGCGAGTGCCTCAGCAGCCATGTCGCGGGCCTCGTCGAGAGTTCGAGCCCGCGGTGACGCATCCCGGCATATCAGGAAACGACACGCCAAAGTCGCTGTCGCCATCCTTATGGATCAGGGCAATGAATTGGCGCATTTTGAATCTCAGAATGTTAGCCTGGCTTGCTTCTCGATGCTGCGAAGCGTCCCAATCGGGATATCTTTGTTGGGATGGGGAACAGTGACCCGTCCGGGCTTGATCGGATGCTTGAATTGAACGTGGCTACCCTTTCGCGAAACCTCATACCAGCCGTCTTTTCTCAAAGCTGCTAGGATGTCTCGGGTGTTCACGTGTGTATTTATACACATACATCAAAAGGGTCAAGGTCGCACGCGGGTCGTCTCGCTTCGCTTACGGTCCTGCCGCTTTTCGGGCGCCCCACGCATACACCGCGAACGCCGCCGCCCAGACGATGGCGAGGCCGAACCAGGTGACGGCGTATTCAAGATGGTTGTTGGGGAAGGCGATGCGCGTCTGGCCGCCTTCAAGCGGCGCGTCGGCGGGCGAAGCGTCGGCGTCGATCATGAAGGGCGCAGCGGACGTCAGCCCGAGCGAGGCCGCCATCGCGCCGACGTTGCGGGTGTAGAAAACATGCCCCGCGACATCGTCCGCCGGCTGAAACCAGCGCGGCGGTTCGTCAAAACGCAGCAAGCCGGTGACGTCGACAGGCTGCGGCATTGCCGCTCGGTCGGCGGCGACAAAGGCGTCGCGCTTGGCGGCGTCGACGAAGCCGCGCTCGACGAGCACGATCCTGCCGTCTTCGAGCTTGAGCGGCGAGATCACGAGATAGCCGGGTTCGTCCTGCCCGGGGCGCGGGCGCAATGGCGTTGCGAACAAGAACGCCGCCTGGGAACGGTCGTAGACGCCGTGCAGAGCGACATGGCGATACTCGTCGTCAGCCGCCGCCAACCCGGTCCAAGACGCCGCCAACGGCGCGGGCTGGCCATGCGCGCGCGCATCGACCTCGGCGATCAGCGCCTCTTTCCAGGCAAGCCGCCGAAGCTGCCAAAAGCCGAGCGAGGCCAGCAGCGCGACCGCGAAAACGCTAAAGGCGGCGAAGGCGATAAGACCCTTGCGCCCGTTCATTTGTCTTTGAATTTGCCCATCGCCGCGCGGTTCACATATTGCGAGGCGATCAGGAAGCCCTTGAGCGGCCGCAGCAGCCCCAGACACACCAACAGTGTTAGGGGCGCAAAAATGCCGATCAGCAGCCAGACCGGAAGGTCATAGCTGATATCGAGCGCCAGCGCCGCGCCGAGGACGATGAAACCGGCGATGAGCGTGACGAACACCGCCGGTCCGTCGCCAGCGTCGGCAAAGGAATAATCCAGCCCGCAAACGTCGCAGCTCGGGGCGACTTCAATGAAGTTTTTGAACAGCCGGCCGTCGCCGCATCGCGGGCAACGGCCGCTGAAGCCGGTCTGAAAAGGCGAGAGCGGCGGGTACGAGCGCTCTTCGCTCAGCCGTTCGCCCCCTCGATCACGGCGCCCCACGAACCCCAGACGTAGATGCAGGAGAACAGGAACAGCCAGACCACGTCGACGAAGTGCCAGTACCAGGCGGCGAATTCGAAGCCGAGGTGATGATCCGGCGTGAACTGGCCGAGGTTGGCGCGATACAGGCACACCAGCAGGAAGATCGTGCCGATGAGGACATGCGCGCCGTGGAAGCCGGTCGCCATGAAGAAGGTCGCGCCGTAGATAGAATGCGCGAACGAGAACGGCGCATGCGCGTACTCATAGGCCTGGACGCAGGTGAAGGTGGCCCCGAGCAAGATCGTCAGCAGCAGGCCGATCTTGAGGCCCCTGCGGTCGTTGTGCAGCAGCGCGTGATGCGCCCAGGTCACGGTGGTGCCCGAGGTCAGCAGGATCAGCGTGTTGAGGAGCGGCAGGTTGAGCGGGTTGAGGACTTCCGTGCCCTTGGGCGGCCAAATGCCGCCGGTGAACTGCGACGCGGGTCGCCTGGATCGCCTCGTTGGTGAACAGCGAAGCGTCGAAGAACGCCCAGAACCAGGCGACGAAGAACATCACCTCGGAGGCGATGAACAGGATCATGCCGTAGCGGTGGCTGAGCTGCACCACGCGGGTATGGTCGCCCGTCTCGGCCTCGTGGACGACGTCGATCCACCAGGACGCCATGACGTAGAGCAGGCCGAGGATGCCGAAGCCGAGCAACACCGGACCGGCCTTCAGACCGAGGAAGGTCAGGTCCTTCATCGTCATGATCAGGCCGACGGCCGTCACGAAGGCGAAGATCGAGCCGACCAGCGGCCACGGCGACGGGCTGACGAGATGGTATTCGTGTTGGACTTCGGCGTGGGCGTCGGACATTCGTGTCGGGTCCTAGAGAAGCGAATTTCTGAGCTTTTCGTCGCTTGTTTTCGTTTGCGACGAAAGGCCATTTGGGTCAAGCGCGGCGCGGCTCATAGCCGCGGTTTCGCAGGCTCGGGCGCCAGCGCGACGGGCTTGGCGGCGTCGGTCGCCGCGAACAGCGTGTACGACAGCGTGAGCTGGCCGACGCCGGCCATGGAATTGTCCTTCTCGAGCTTAGGATCGAGAAAGAACACCACCGGCCATTCCGCGGTCTCGCCGGCTTTCAAATGCTGCTCGGAGAAGCAGAAGCAGGAAATCTTGTCGAACCAGGCGCCGGCGACGTCGGGCGAAACGTTAAAGGCCGCCACGGCCGCCAGATCCCGCCCTTCGCGATTGTGCGCCTTGAAAAACACGGTCGCGGTCTCGCCGGTGCGCAAGGTGACGCTTCTGCGTCTCCGGC
This sequence comes from uncultured Pseudomonadota bacterium, assembly GCA_963730695.1. Taxonomy (GTDB): domain Bacteria; phylum Pseudomonadota; class Alphaproteobacteria; order Rhizobiales; family Beijerinckiaceae; genus Roseiarcus. The sequence continues at coordinate 1,861 of CAVSSV010000047.1, read as the reverse complement.
TCGAAGCTCCAGTCGAGCCCCGGCGCGACGTTGGCGTCGAAGCTAACCTGAATGCGCCGCTCGCCGCGCAGCCCGGAGGCCTGCTCGACGCGCTGCGGCGTGCCGGCGAAGCCCGTCGCGCGGCAAAAGGCCGCATAGAGCGGCACGGCGGCGTAAGCGGCGCCGAGCATGGCGACGGCGCTGACGCCGACGATGTCGCGACGCGGCGATTCGCGGCGGCGCTCATTGTTCGGGAGTCATGACGCCTGGCCCGACCTTCACGATGGTGATGATGTAGACGAACGCCACCAGCGCGCCGACGACGAGCGCGATCGCGATGTTGCGGCGGCGCCGGTTGCGCAGTTGCTCGGGGGTTAGGGTCACCCCGGGAAGCGGCGCACGTTCGGGAACGGAGTTCATGGCCGGCTCAGAACGCGCGAAGGGCGAGTGCGACGACGCGCTCGCCGATCAGCGTCGCAAACAGCGCGAACAGGTAGAGGATCGAATATTTGAACATCGCCATCGCGGTGCGATTGGCCTCGAGGCTTTCGCCGGAGCGAAACACGCGCCACGCATAGGACAGGAAGATCAAGCCGCCGGCCGCGGCGACCGCGCCGTAGGTCGCGCCGCCGAGGCCGGTGAAGAAGGGCGCGGCCCCCAGCGGGGCGAGGACGAGCGAATAGAGCAGGATCTCCAGCTTGGTGCGCGGGACGCCCTTCACGTTGGGCATCATCGGCATGTCGACGCGGGCGTAATCGTTCTGCTTGACCAGCGCCAGCGCCCAGAAATGCGGCGGCGTCCAGACGAAAATGATGGCGAACAGCAGCAGGCTGTCGAGCGTCACCGAGCCTGAGGTCGCGGCATAGCCGACCATCGGCGGCAGCGCGCCGGCGGCGCCGCCGATCACAATGTTCTGCGGCGTCAGCCGCTTCAGCCACATCGAATAGATCACGAGATAGAAGAAGATCGTGAAGGCGAGCAGCCCCGCGGCGAGCGTGTTCGTGGCCAGGTCCAGCACCACGACGGAAAAGAACGACAGCAGCAGGCCGAGCGCGAGCGCTTCGCCGGGCGCGACCTGGCCGCTCGGGATCGGGCGCAGCCGCGTGCGGGCCATCCGCCCGTCGATGTCGCTGTCCCACCACATGTTGAGCGCGCCGGCGGCGCCTGCGCCCGCGGCGATGGCGATAAGCGCGATGTCGCCGAGGCCGGATGCAAATGCCCGGGCGCGACGATCATGCCGGCGACCGCCGTCATCACCGACAGCGACATCACGCGCGGCTTCAGCAGCTTGAAATAGACTTCAGGGCCCGCTGGCGTAGAGGCCGGGGAGGCTGGCGGGCGCCTGGGTGTCGAACGCGGTCAATTTACCTCTCCCTTCTCCGGCGCAACCGGAGAAGCTGGCGCTAAAGCGCGCCGGCGGGCGCTGTTGGCGCCCGCCGCTCTCTGCGCCTGGGTCGACGGGATAACGCGCCGGTCGACCTGCAACAACGCCGCCCCACTCAGCTCGGCGGGGCGGAACTTTTAGTGGCCCGCCGCCGGCCCGATGCGCGGCAGAACTTCGTACTGATGGAACGGAGGCGGCGAAGACAGAGTCCATTCCAGCGTGTCGGCGCCGACGCCCCAGGGATTGTCGCCGGCGATGCGCTTTTTGGCGAAGGCTTCGTAAATCCCGTAGAGGAACACGATTGTCGCCGCGAGCGAGACCAGCGCGCCGATCGACGACCAGAAGTTCCACAGCCAGAACGCCTCGGGATAGTCGATATAGCGGCGCGGCATGCCGGCGAGGCCCAGGAAATGCTGCGGGAAGAACACCACGTTCACGCCGATGAACAGCAGCCAGAAATGCAGGTTGCCGAGCTTCTCGTTGTACATGTAGCCGGTG
>CAVSSV010000046.1:0-14799 GCA_963730695.1 uncultured Pseudomonadota bacterium | reverse complement strand
TGAAGGCGATAAGGTCGCGAAAGGCGAGATCGTCGCCGAGATCGAGACCGACAAGGCGATCGTCGAAATCGAAGCGCCGACGGCGGGCGTGCTGGGGCCGATCGAACGCGTGAAGGGAGACGTGGTGCCGATGGGCGGACGGATTGGGTCGGTGAGGTAGGCGGCGCGTTGCTGCGCAACACACTCCGTCATGGCCGGGCTTGACCCGGCCATCCACGTTTTTGTGTGATGCGAAGCGCGTCGGTCACATCGCGGCGGTTCGCTCTTAGAACGACAACATCGCACCGTCGGCGCGGCGTGGATGGCCGGGTCAAGCCCGGCCATGACGGAGAGGGAAGGGGCTGGCTAGACCCACCCGCCATCCGCAACCAAGCTCTGGCTCGTAATCGCCCCAGACTGCGACGAGGCCAGGAACAGCGCGACTTTTGCGATGTCGTCGGGATAGAGCTTGCGCTCAAGGCACTGCCGCTCCGCCCGCACTTTGTCCACCTCCGGCGTGACCCAGAAGTCGAGCTGGCGCTGCGTCATGATCCAGCCGGGCGCCAGCGAATTCACGCGGATGCCGTGCTTGCCGTAATCGCGCGCCAGCGAGCGCACGAGGCCGAGCACGGCGGATTTTGACGCGGTATAGATCGGCATGCCGCCCATCGCGATCATCCAGGAAAACGAGTTGAAGCACACGATCGAGCCGAAGCCGGCGGCCTTCATGTCGGGCAGCACGGCCTGCGCGGCGAAGAACTGATGCTTCAGGTTCACCGCGATGCGGTCGTCAAAATATTCGCTGGTGATGTCTTCGATGGAGTGCCGCTCGTCATGGGCGGCGTTGTTGATGAGCACCGTGATGGGCCCGAATTTGCCGCGGATGGCTTCGACGGCCGTCTTGAGCGCCGCGACGTCGCGCAGGTCCGCGTGCTCATAATGCACGGCTCCGCCGCTCGCCTTCACCGCCTCGACCACTTTCGCTGACGAGGCGTCGTCGATGTCGATGAAGCCGACTTTGCTCCCCTGCACGGCGAAGGCTTTCACCAGGGCTTCGCCGATGCCCGAACCGCCGCCGGTGACAAGCACGGTCTGGCCTTTCAGATCGGGATAGCTGGCTTCGACAGTCTCAGGCATGTTTTCTCCCCTCAAGTTTCCGGCCCAGGCTTTGCGGCCGAGGCGATTTGGATCGTGCTTTATCTTGCCTCGCCGCGCATGGCCATCGGCAAACGCGCGGTCAGCGCGCGCGCGACGTCGCGATCACGCCGGCGCAGGCGATCAGCACGGTGACGATTTCGAGCAGGTCGACCGGCGGCCGGAACGGCCCGAACGCCAGCCATCCCGCGAGCGCGGCGTAGACGGCGACGCAGGCGCAGACAAAGCGCCATTGCGGCTCAAAAAGGTCGTTGCCGCGGAAGCGAAGGGCCGTCGCCGCGACCAGCAACCCGGCGAACAGCAAGACTTCGACGCCGTAGAGAATCGCCGCTGCCGCCGCGCCGTCGGTGAGGCCCATTTTGGAGAGCAAAAATCCGGCCAGCACCGCGCCGAAGCTTGAAAGCCAAAACGCCAGCGCCGTCGGCCAAAAATCGATCTCTGCGAGGCCGTCGACACCCGGGCGCGGCTCGTCCGCTTTTGGACGGGCGGCGCTGACGAAAATCAGCGCGGCGAGGCAGGCAAGAAGCATGAAATAAAAGACGGTCGCCTGCTCTCCGCCGATATCGCCCCGGTTCAGCGCATCGTCATAGATTTTTGCCTTCGCTGGCCAGAGCGTGAGGAACCCGGTCGCCAACAGCACCATAAAGCCGTCGCCCAGGCCACGCCGGCTGATGAAGTCGATGAGCCAGCACAGAAACGCCGTGGCGCCGGTCATGGTGAAGACCAGCACAACAAGAAACAGCCAGCCGGGCCCCTCGGTGACCTCAGGAAAGCGCTGCAACGCTTGACCGAACTCAAGCGCCTGAAACGCCGCGAACACCAAAGCGAGCAGGCGCGCCGAGCCGTTCATCCACCGCCGATTGCTCGGCGTGGCGTTCGACCACCGCCCGATCGACGGAATGAAGATTTCCGCGAGATTGACGAGCAGCAGCGCCGAATAGATCGGCACGACGCCGAGCGCGAACACCGACAGCCGCCCTTTGTCGGCGCCGCCGAGCATGGGCGAGAGCTTTGCCGCGGCGTCCGGCGCCAGCATCGGAAACGGGATCTTACGGCCGACGAAAAACACCACGAGCGCGCCGACGGTGACCAGCGCGCGGCGCCCCGCGTCCGGGGCGAATGTCCAGGGCGCAGCGAGCGGCGCGGCGGTCCGCGAAACGCCTGCGCGGCTGGGCGTTCTCACCAGGCCGCCCTCAGCAGCGCGGCATAGTCGGCTTCCGTCAACGCGCGCGGGTTGGTCGGGTGGCTGTGGTCGGCGAGCGCGCGCTTGGCCATCTCGGGGAACACGTCTTGGGGAACGCCGAGATCGCTGAGGCGCGCAGCCAATCCCAGACGCTTATTGAGTTGGCGCACAGCCTCCGGCAAGGCGGCGCCAGACGATTCCCCGAGCGCCGCCGCCAGCCGATCGAGCTTGTCGCCGACGTGGCCGGCGTTGATCTCAAGGACCGGCGGCAGAAAGATCGCGTTGAGCGCGCCATGGTGCAGGGAAGGCGTTTTCAGGCCGCCCAGCGCGTGCGAGAGGGCGTGCACGGCGCCGAGGCCCTTTTGAAACGTCAGGCCGCCCTGCAGCGCGCCCATCATCATTTCGGTTCGCGCCTCAATGTCTTTGCCTGTGCGGCAAGCGGCCTCAAGGTTGCGCCAAATGCGGCCGGCGCCGTCCAGCGCGATGGCGTCGGCGGGCGGATTGTAGCGCGGCGATAGGAACGTCTCGAAGCAGTGAGACAGCGCGTCCATGCCGGTCGCCGCCGTGAGGCCGGGCGGCAGGCCGAGCGTGAGTTCGGGATCGCAGATCGCCCGTTTGGGGATCATGTAGGGCGACAGCACGCCGAGCTTGCGGCCGTCGAGCATGGTGATGAGCGCCGCGCGGCCCACCTCCGAACCTGTGCCGGCCGTGGTGGGGATGGCGATGAACGGCGCGACATCCGGCCGGATGCGCGCGACGCCGCCTTCGATGGCGGCATAAGTGCTCAACGAGCCTTCGTGCGTCGTCAGCAGCGCAACCGCCTTGGCCAGATCGATCGGCGAGCCGCCGCCCACCGCCACCACGCCATCGCACGCTTTTTCGCGATAAACCGCCAACGCCTTCAGCGCCGCTTCCTCCGTCGGGTTGGAGGGCACGTCGAGAAACAGCGCGCCAAACCCCGGCGCAAGGGCGGTGACGCGGTCGGTGAGCCCGGTCTGTGCCAGACCGCGATCGCTGACGATCAGCGGGCGGCGGACGTTCAAGGCGCTGAGAGTCTCAGGCAACGCCTTTAGTGCGCGCGCGCCGAATTCGACTGTGGTGAGATAGGTGATGAGGCTCATGGGAGGGTCTTTGATGTCAGCCAGCGAGGAAGGGCTTTGCTACTACGACGTGCCGGGGGAAAGCGCACCTAGGTTGCTGCTTTCAATAAGCTCTGGCCGCGGTGTGATCCTTCCCCCCTTGCGGGGCCGAGGGAAACGCATTCGCGTTTCCCTCGGCCCCGCAAGGGGGAAGGGGTCGCGCCTGCGAGCGTGAGGGTCAGCTAGTCCACTGCATTTTCGTCGTCGGCAGGCCGCTCCCGCTCACGCCGCGGCCGATCACGCGAAAGCCTTCGCGCTCATAGAACTGCAGCGCTCTTGAATTGCCGTCGTTGACGTCGAGCGTAACGCCATGGGGTGCGCGCGCCTTGGCTTCGCCAATCAAGCGCGTCGCCAACCCCTGCCCTTGAGCCTCGGGCGCGACGCAGAGCTGATCGAGGTAGCCTGCGCTCGCGTCGATGGTCAGCAAGCCGCACGGCATACCACGCGCGTCCAGCGCCACCACCACATCAACGCCGCGCGCCGCCAGCGTCTGCAAAAGATCGCGCAGCCAAGGCGTCCGCGCCACGAAGTCGATTGCGGGAAACACCTTCGCCCACGCCGCCGCCCAGAAGCGGCCGACTTCGGCGAAATCCTCTTCGCGATAGGCGCGCAGCGTAAACTCCGCCGCCGTCACCGCTCGGTGAGCTTCAACTCAATGCGGCGGTTGCGGGCGAGCGTGTCGGGGTCGTTCCCCGCCTCAAGCGGCTGGAACTCGCCGAAGCCGGCGGCGGCGAGCCGCGTCGGGTCGACGCCCTTTTGCACGAGATATTGCACCACCGAAATCGCGCGCGCGGCCGACAATTCCCAATTGGATTTGAACGGCCCGCCCGTCACCGCTTTCGAATCGGTATGGCCGTCGATGCGCAGGATCCACGGCAGATCGGGCGGAATTTCGCGCTCGAGGTCGACGATCGCCGCCGCCAACGAGTCGAGCGACTGCTTGCCCGCCGGGTTCACCTCGGCCTTGGCCGAATCGAACAGCACCGAGGATTCAAAAACGAAGCGGTCGCCGACGACGCGGATTTCCGGACGATCGCCAAGAATTTCTCGCAAGCGCCCGAAGAAATCCGAGCGGTAGCGCGACAGCTCCTGCACCCGCTGCGCCAGCGCCACGTTCAGCCGCGAGCCAAGGTCGGAGATCTTTTCTTGCGATTCCTTGTCGCTCGCCTGCGAGGCGTCGAGCGCCGACTGGATGGCGGCGAGTTGCCGGCGTAGCGCCGTGATCTGTTGGTTGAGCGCATCGACTTGCGCGAGCGCGTCGGCGCTCAGCGACTTCTGCCGGTCGAGCGCGTCGTTCGCGGCCGCGACCCGCGCGTCCGCGCCGTTGGCGCCGGCGCTTTGCGCATTCAGCTTCGCTTTCAGATCGGCGTCCTCAGCCGTCGCCGCGCTCAAGCTCGCTGTCAATGAGGACACTTTCGCTTCCGCATCGCTCTTGCCGCCTCGCTCGAGCGCCAAGATGCTGGTGAGCTCCTCGACGCGCCGATTGAGCGCCTCAAGCGCGGTGTCCTTGCCGCTGACTTCGCGCGACAGGAAGAATTGCGCCAGCATGAACACGCTGAGCAGAAAGATGATGACCAGCAGCATCGTCGACAGCGCGTCGACGAAGCCGGGCCAGTAGTTGACGCTTTCGGCGCGCCGGCGCGAGCTTAACGCCACGACGCGGTCCTCACTGGCTTTCCCGTTCGCTAATCAGCCGCCGCAACAGCCGGCGAAGGTCCTCGGACTGCGTCGCCTGGCTCTCGACCCATTCGCGCACGAGCTGCTGTTCGCCGCGCATATGCGTGACGAGGCCCTGGATCCCCTCCGCGAGGCTCGCCATCGCCGCCGCGTTGCGGCGCAGGTCCAGCACGTCGGGCGCGATGGCGGCCGGCGCCGGCGGCTCGATGATCTGCGGCGTCGCCGGCGTTTCGGCGTGGCTGGCGAGAAAGTCTTCCAGCTCCATGTAGAAGCGGTTCTGCGCCTGGCCCGCCTGCAGGTCGAGGAAGCCGAGAATCAGCGACCCGGCGAGACCGAACAGCGACGAGGTGAAGGACACGCTCATGCCGGCGATCGGCTTGGAGAGGCCGTTCTTCAGATCGTCGAACATCACGCCGGAATCGGCGCCGCCCTTCATGCTGTCAATGACGCCGCTGATCGAGTGCACCGTCTCCAGCAGGCCCCAGAAGGTGCCGAGCAGGCCGAGGAACACGAGGAGGCCGGTCAGATAGCGATTGAGCTCGCGCCCTTCGTCCAGGCGCGCCCCGACCGAATCAAGGATGGCCTTGGTCGTGCTTGTGGACAAGCCACGGGCGCCGGCGCCGGCGTTGAGCAGTTTGGCCATCGGCGCCAGCAGCCGCGGCGCCTTCGGCGGCTTGGAGCCGGGGCGCGCCAGCGCGTTGACCCATTTGATCTCGCGAAACAGGCGAAACACCTGGCGAAAGGTGAAGAGCGAGCCGATCAAGAGGACGCCGACGATCAGCCCGTTCAGGCCGGGATTGGCGGAAAACGCCAGAAGAATCTGCGTCAGCAGGATGTAGACGAGAAAACCCGCCAGGATCAGGAACGACGCCATGCCGACGAGAAATATCCTCGGCGAGCCCAATGCGGGCGTGTCGTTATCGTTCTCAAATTGCCGGGCCATGGCCTCTACATACGTGCGCTTATCGAGCATTGTAGCAGATATGTCCCCAATGCGGGCAAGAGCCGGGCGCAGGCGGGGCGGAACTGCGTCTCAGCGGCGCCTACTCGGCGGCCTGCGCCGGCGCCGGCGGCCGCCAACGTAAGACCGGCTGACGCGCCGCCCGCGTCTCGTCGAGCCGGCTGCGCGGGGCCAAACGCGGCGCGGCGGCGAAGCGCTCCTTCTCGCCCCGCTTCGCCCTCAGGGCGAGGTCCCGCATCGTCATAATGAACAGGTCGAGCGCCGCCTTCGGCTCGGATTCCGTCGGCTCGATCAGCATCGCGCCGTGGACGACCAGGGGGAAATAGACGGTCATGGGGTGATAGCCCTCGTCGATCATCGCCTTGGCGAAGTCCAACGTCGTCACTCCCGTGTCCTTGAGCCAGGCATCGTCGAACAACGCCTCGTGCATGCATGGACGGCCGCCGAACGGCGCGGACATCACGTCCTCCAGGCACACCCTGATGTAGTTGGCGGAAAGCACGGCGTCCTCGGCGATCTGCCGGAGCCCGTCGGCGCCATGCGACAGGATGTAGGTGAAGGCGCGCACGAACATGCCCATCTGGCCGTGGAACGCGCTCATCCGGCCGAAGGAATGGCCGTCCGCCCGCTCGATGAGCTGCAGGCCCTCGCCATCGCGGCGCACGAACGGCGCGGGGGCGAACGGCGCAAGGCGCGCTGACAGCACGACCGGCCCGGCGCCCGGGCCGCCGCCGCCGTGGGGCGTCGAAAACGTCTTGTGCAGGTTGATGTGCATGGCGTCGACGCCAAGATCGCCGGGGCGGGCCTTGCCGAGGATCGCGTTGAAATTGGCGCCGTCGCAGTAAAAATACGCGCCCGCCTCATGCACCGCTTCGGCGATCGCGGCGATCTCGCGCTCAAACAGCCCGCAGGTGTTGGGGTTGGTGAGCATGATCGCCGCGACATCGGGGCCCAGCGCCGCGCGCACCGCTTCAGCCGAGACCGTCCCATCCGGCCCGGCGGGTACGGGGCGGACGCTGAAGCCGAGCATCGCGGCGGTGGCCGGGTTGGTGCCGTGCGCCGATTCCGGCGCGAGCACGATGGTACGCGTCGTGTCCTCGCCGCGGGCGCGCAAGGCCGCCTTGATCGCCATCATGCCGCAGAGTTCGCCATGGGCGCCGGCCTTCGGCGTCATGGCGACGGCTTTGGTGCCGGTGAGCGTCATCAAGGCGTCGCTGAGCGCCTCGATCAGCTCCAGCGCCCCTTGCGTCGTCGAGGTCGGCTGCAACGGGTGCAGATCGGCGAAGCCGGGCAGCCGCGCCATTTTCTCGTTGAGCCGCGGATTGTGCTTCATCGTGCACGAGCCGAGCGGATAGGTCCCGCCGTCGATCGAGTAATTCTTGCGGCTGAGGCGCACATAGTGCCGCATCGTCTCCGGCTCGGAGAGGCCGGGTAGTCCGAGCGGCGATTTGCGCACGAAGGCGCCGAGACGGCTGGCGAACGGCTCGGGTTCGTCGATATCGACGCCGGTGACGTTGAGGCGGCCGGTTTCGAAAATCAGGGCTTCCTCGGCGTCGAGACCACGGTTGCCGGTGAAGGTCGCGGCCGCATCGCCGCCTGATGTAGCCGCGTGCGTGGGGCGGCCTTGGGCGTTCATCGTCATCGGAATATTTCCTAAAGCCGGGCGGCGAGCGCTTGGGCGTAAGCCGCGCGCTCTTCGGGCGTGTTCAGTTCGGTGCAGGCGACGATCAAGAGATCGCCGAGGCCGGCGTCGGGGGCGAGCCGGGACACCGGAACGCCCGCCAGGATGCCGTCGTCGACGAGCTCCTCCACGACGTCGGCCGCCTCGCGCGGCAGGCGAATCGTGAACTCGTTGAAGAAGGTGTCGTTGACGAGGCTGACGCCGGGGATCGCCGCCAGCCGGGCGGCCAGATCGACGGCATTGGCGTGGTTGACCCGCGCCAGCCGCTGCAGGCCGGTCTCGCCGAGCAAGCTCAGATGGATCGACGCGGCGAGCGCGCAGAGCCCGGAATTGGTGCAGATGTTGCTGGTCGCCTTCTCCCGGCGAATGTGCTGCTCGCGCGTCGACAGCGTCAGCACGAAAGAGCGCCTCCCGTCGGAATCGAGCGTCTCGCCAGCGAGCCGCCCCGGCATCTGCCGCACGAATTTCGAGCGGGTGGCGAACAGACCCACGTAGGGCCCGCCGAAGTTCACGGCATTGCCGAAGGACTGACCTTCGCCGACGACGATGTCGGCGCCAAGCGCGCCCGGCGGCTCCAGCGCGGCGAAGGCGAGCGCTTCCGTGACGACGGCGATCATCAGCGCGCCTTTGGCTTGCGCCGCCTTGGCGAGCGCCGCCAGATCGCGCGGCCGGCCAAACACGTCGGGCGACTGCACGACGATGCAGCTTGTCGCCGCGTCGATTTGCCCGGCGATGTCCTCGACGCCGCCGGGATCGAGCGGCAACGCCACGATCTCATGCCCCGCGAGCGTGGCGAACGACGTCGCGGTTTCTGTGTAGTGGGGATGTAGGCCGCCCGACAGCAGCGCCTTGTCACGCCCGGTTAGCCGATGCGCCATGGTGATGGCTTCCAGGCACGCGGTCGATCCGTCGTACATCGAGGCGTTGGCGACCTCCATGCCAGTGAGCGAGGCCACCTGCGTCTGAAACTCGAACAGCATCTGCAGTGTGCCCTGCGCGATCTCCGGCTGATAGGGCGTGTAGCTGGTCAAGAATTCCGAGCGCTGGATGAGATGATCGACGCTCGACGGCACATGGTGCCGATAGGCGCCGGCGCCGAGGAACGATGCCATCGCGCTGGCAGGCTTGGTGCGCTTCGACAAGGCGGTGAGCGCCCGCTCGACCGCCAGTTCGCTCTGCCCGCGCGGCAAGGCGACATCGCCTTTGACGCGATGTTTGACAGGGATGTCGGCGAACAGATCGTCGATGGTGGACGCGCCCACGCGTTGCAGCATCAGGCCGCGGTCGACGTCATCAAGCGGAAGATAGCGCATTGCAGGCTCAGCCGATCGTCGTGAGGAAAGCGTCGTACTCGGCTTGCGTCATCAAGCCGTCCGGCGCCGCCTCGACCCGCACTTTGAACATCCAGCCTGTGCCGAAGGGTTCTTCGTTGACCAGGCCAGGGGAGGCCTCGAGCGCCGCGTTGACCGCAACGACCTCGCCGCTGACCGGGCTGAAGACGTCGCTGGCCGCCTTCACGCTTTCGACCACCGCCGCGGCGTCGCCTTTGGTGAGGCGCTGCCCGACCTTGGGCAGATCGACGAACACGACGTCGCCAAGCTGCTGCTGGGCGTGGTCGGAAATGCCGACCGTCGCGACATCAGCGTCGATGGCGGCGTATTCGTGATCCTTGGAAAACAGTAAGCTGGCCATGACTTTTTCCCTGTTTTAACGAGCGATCAGCGCTTGTAGGCGTGTGGATGAAACGGGAGCGCGACGACCGTCGCGGGCAGCGCGTTGGCGCGCACAAGAATGTTCAGCTTGACGCCAGGGGCGGCAAGCGCGGGCGGCACAAAACCCATGGCGATCGCGCCCCCGACGCTGGGGCCGAAGCCGCCTGAGGTGACGACGCCGACGTTTTGCCCATCCGGCCCGACGATCACCGCGCCTTCGCGCGCCGGCGCCCGGCCATCGAGCTTCAGCCCGACGCGAACGCGGCGAGGCCCATCGCGCAACGCCGCCTGCACGCGCGCGTCGCCCAAAAATCCGCCTTCGATGCGGCGGCGCTTCTGGATCGACCAGCCGATCGCGGCTTCGATCGGGTCGACCGTCTCGTCGAGTTCGTGGCCGTAAAGGCACAGCCCGGCCTCAAGCCGCAGCGAATCGCGCGCGCCGAGACCAATCGGCGCGACGTCGGGGTCGGCGAGCAGGCGCCGCGCAAGCTTCAGGGCATCGTCGGCTAAGACCGAAATCTCAAAGCCGTCTTCGCCGGTATAGCCGGAACGGCTGACGTGGGCCGCGATGCCGTCAAGCGTGATCGCACGCGCCGCCATGAACGCCATGCCGTCGAGCGCGCCGGGCGGCGCAAGACGCGCGAGCCCGGCTACCGCCAGCGGCCCCTGCAGCGCCAGCAGCGCAAGCTCGGGATGCTCTGTAAGCCGGACCTCGGACGGCAACCCCGCCGTCAAATGCGCAAAATCGATCTCTTTGCGCGAGGCGTTTACGACCAGCGCCAAGCGCCCGTCGGCAGCGGCGGGCCTTGTGACCATGATGTCGTCGATTGTCCCGCCGGCGGCGTTCAAGAACTGGGAATAGCGCTGGCGCCCGGGTGCAAGATTAAGAAAATCCGCCGGGGCCAGGCGCTCCAACGCGCGCGCCGTCGTCTGATGATCAGGACCGTCGAGCGAAGCTTGGCCCATATGCGAGACGTCGAACAGCCCGGCCTTGCCGCGGACGTGGGCATGTTCGGCGAGGACGCCGGCGCGATATTGGATCGGCATGTCGTAGCCGGCGAACGGCCCCATGCGCGCGCCAAGCTCGACATGCAGCGCATGCAGCGGCGTGCGGCGTAATGTTTCTGGCGTCGACATGCTGGCAGACCCCGGACACGCAAAGCGAGACGTCACATCGCCGGGCCTATCAAGCCCGACAATGCCTCTCGCCCCCTCTGTCCTCGGACCTGAGAGATTTCCCCAGCCGGCTTCTGCAGCCGCCTCGGTTACCCCATCGGTGGACGCGCACTCATCAGCGCGTCGCTTTCCAGAGTGTCACCCCCCAACGGTCCATTGGGCCTGAGCGTTTCCGGGGCGGTTGCGCCTTCGGCGCCGGTTCGCGAACGAACCGGACTTTTCCGCTGGGGGTCTTCAGCTGACGATTCGAACCTGACCTTACTGAGCTGGCGTTGTCAACGCCGCCTTTTTCCTGGTCTTTTTGCCACCGCCTTGAGCGATGTTGGGGCCGCGCGCCGAACCCGACATAGATGGAATATTCGTCGGCGACGTCAGGCGAGGCGATCGGCAGCGTGATTGGGTCGGTGACGATCTGGAACGCCCCCTGCCCGGTGGCGTCCGCAGTGGCGGTCGCCTTGTAGGCCCGTTCGAAGGCGGTCTTTTTGTCGGTGTCGTGGACGATCGTGACTCGCAAATCCCCGCTATAGGAGCCCGGGGAGCCCGCGGGCCCAATCAAGGCCGCTCCGCTTACGCCGATTTTGATCGCCACCTGTCCCGTGCCCGCCGGATCGCATTCGCGCGCGACGTCGTTGATCTGGAGCTGGTAGCGCACGCTGTCGTTGCTGGGGCCGCCGACGCGGAGCGCCGCCCCGCCCTCGCGGATGGAGACGATCGGACAATCGTAGTCCGACGCCTGCATCGGCAGCGTCACCAGCTTCTCGCCGGGTCCGGCGACGCCGGACACCGGCAGATCGTGAGTGACGTCGTTAGGCAGCGTTGTGTTCTGGGCCGGAGGTTTGACGGTGGTGGACGACAGAAAGTCAAAGCCGCCGCATCCCGCGAGCGTCGCACAGGCCACGGCTGCGAAGGAAAGACTGACAAGTCTTTGAAAACCCATATTCAACTCCCCGGAGCGGGCCGGTCTAGGCGAAAAGCCGGACCATGCCTTCTGATTATGGCAAGGATTGGAAGGCCTCTTTGAATCCGTTGAGCGGCAGGTCGACGGCAATGCCCTCTTCCGGCGTCTGAAAAACTTTCAACGTGGCGTCTTGGGAGCTTTCCATTTTCACCAGCAGGGCATCGCTGATCTGCGCTTCGGCGATGCAACCGTTCGGCAGGCATCGGACAAACGTCGCGGTGCCGAAGTCCTGGGCGCCGACGGTCAGGCCGAGGCCGGACGACAACAGCACGCCCAAAGGCGCAATGACGCGCAACAGCCGCGCCTGACGATCCGCCGTCGTCAGGGCGAGGACGATCAAGGAGAGGTTCGGCCGGTCGGCGGCGATGACGTTTTGAATGAGATAGCACTGTTGGGACGCGGCGCCCGGCGGGGTTTCACACCGCTTCTCCCAGGCGCCATGCTTGTCGACCGTCTGCGCGCGCGCAGACGCCGTCGCGCTGAACAGAGCGAGGAGCGCAAGAAAAACGCCAATCCCTTGACCGAGCCGCATTGAATGATCGACCGTTCCCTTGCCCAAGCGCATTGACGACCTGGGCTTCGTCGTCCAGCGCAAGCCTGTCAAGCAGGGCCGCGCTTGAGGCGAAAATGCCGTAGCGAAAGACAATCGGCGCGCAAATTGTGCGACACTCCGCCGCAATGAAGGGAATTCCTCGTGCCGCGACGGCGGCGCTGAGCGGGCTTTTCGGCAAGGACTTCGCCCGGAATCGTCGTCGTTTCCCGCCGCATCGAACACGCGCACGTTTTTGCCGCCTCCCGCCAATCCCATGGGTTTGCCTTGAATCAGGCGAAGCTTTGTGGTTTTCACGGGGCACAGCGCCAAAAATCGTGAGCAAAGGCTGCGGCGTTGGCGTAGACATGAGGGTGCGTCAGCAACCGGCGCACTGGGGGACAGGGCCGGATGAAGTTTCAAAGCGCTCTTATTGGTCTTGCCGCCGGAGCCGGCTTCGCTTTGACGAACGCGGCTTATGCCGATGGCCTTGGCGCTCCCCGGCCCGGACAGATCGGGCTGCAGGACCCGGTCACGCAAGTCGCTCGCGACATCGGCTTTTTCCACAACTGGATCCTGATGCCGATCATCACGATCATCAGCCTGTTCGTATTGGCGTTGCTGGGCTACGTGATCTGGCGCTTCAACGAGAAGGCCAACCCGACGCCCTCCAAGACCACGCACAACACGCTGATCGAAGTGCTGTGGACGGTCCTGCCTGTGTTGATCCTGGTCGTGATCGCGATTCCCTCCTTCAAGCTGCTGACGCTCGAACTAGTGATCCCGCCCGCCGACATGACGATCAAAGTGACGGCGTCGCAGTGGCATTGGAACTATCTCTACCCCGACCGAGAAAGTTGGCTTCGACTCCTTCATCAAAGACCAGAAGGACATTAAGCCGGAAAATGGCGACATCTGGCTGCTATCGGTCGACAACGCGGTCTATGTGCCCGTGGGCAAGACCGTGGTGCTGCAGATCACCTCGGCCGACGTGATCCATTCCTTCATCATCCAGGCCTTCGGCACCCGCGTCGACGCGGTTCCCGGGCGCTTGAACGAGACCTGGTTCAAGGCGGATCAGGAAGGCGTCTACTTCGGCCAATGCTCGAAGCTCTGCGGCAAGGACCACGCGTTCATGCCGATCGAGTTCCACGTCGTTTCCCAGGAAAAATACGACGCCTGGCTGGCCGACGCGAAGAAGAAATTCTCGGTCTCGCAGGCTGACGGCGCCGATCACGGTCGCCGCCGCCGCGACCGTCCAAGATTCAGCTGCGCGCTAAGCGCCGGACATAAGGTAGGATCACGCCCATGGCGACCCCCGACTCGGCTCACGACGAATATGCCGTCTCTTCCTACGGCGACAGCCACGCCCACGGCCACCCCACGGGCTGGCGGCGCTATCTGTTCTCCACCAACCACAAAGACATCGGCACGCTCTATCTGATCTTCGCGGTGATCGCGGGCTTGATCGGATCGGCGCTGTCGGGCGCGATGCGCCTCAACCTGATGTTTCCCGACAACCACTTCATGTTCCCGCTGATCTCGCACGTCCTGGCGGGCACTTCGACGGACGACTACGACGCGGCAAAGAACATGTACAACGTGTTCACCACCGCGCACGGCGTCATCATGATCTTCTTCATGGTCATGCCCGCGCTGATCGGCGGCTTCGGCAATTGGTTCGTGCCGCTGATGATCGGCGCGCCCGACATGGCGTTCCCGCGCATGAACAACATTTCGTTCTGGCTGCTGCCAGCGTCGTTCCTGCTGCTTTTGATCTCGATGTTCGTCGAAGGCTCGCCCGGCATGCACGGCTTCGGCGGCGGCTGGGTGCTCTATCCCCCGTTCTCCTCGATGGCGGGCACGCCTGGACCGGCGATGGATTTCGTCATCCTGTCGCTGCATCTGGCCGGCGCCTCCTCGATCCTGGGCGCGATCAACTTCATCACCACGATCTTCAACATGCGCGCGCCGGGCATGACGATGCACCGCATGCCGTTGTTTCCGTGGTCGGTGCTGGTGACGGCGTTCCTGCTCGTTCTGGCGCTCCCCGTGCTCGCCGGCGCGATCACGATGCTGCTGACGGACCGCAATTTCGGCACCACCTTCTTCGATCCGGCCGGCGGCGGCGACCCGATCCTGTTCCAGCATCTGTTCTGGTTCTTCGGTCACCCGGAAGTCTACATCCTGATCCTTCCCGGCTTCGGCATCGTCAGCCAGATCATCGCGACCTTCTCGCGCAAGCCGGTGTTCGGCTATCTCGGCATGGTCTACGCGATGGCGGCGATCGGCGCGGTCGGCTTCATCGTCTGGGCCCACCACATGTACACGGTCGGCCTGTCGCTCAACACGCAGCGCTATTTCGTGTTCGCCACCATGGTGATCGCGGTGCCGACCGGCGTGAAGATCTTCTCCTGGATCGCGACGATGTGGGGCGGCTCGATTTCGCTGCGCACGCCGATGATCTGGGCGATCGGCTTCATCTTCCTGTTCACGGTCGGCGGCGTCACCGGCGTCGTGCTCGCCAACGCCGGCATGGACCGCGCGCTGCACGAGACCTACTACGTCGTCGCCCACTTCCACTACACGATGTCGCTGGGCGCCGTGTTCACGATCTTCGCCGGCTGGTATTATTGGTTCCCGAAGTTC
>CAVSSV010000045.1:0-22568 GCA_963730695.1 uncultured Pseudomonadota bacterium | reverse complement strand
CGATCGTCGGGTTAAGCGCGTCGCCCGAAGCGGCGTCGATCAGAATGGCGTCCGGCTTTTCGCGGATGATGTTGTTGAGCGCATTGATCTGCGCTTCCACCTTGCCCTCGGCGTTGTTGATGGTGAGCTGCACGCGGCTGGCGAGCGGCGGCTTGGAGGCGGCGATCTGCGCGCTGCGCAGCATCTGCTGGCGCCAGTCGTTGCCGACGAAATTGTTGGAGAGATAAATCTTATAAACTTTGTCGGCGGCGATGGCGCCCGATGGCGCCGAAAACCCAAAAGCCAAAGCCGCTAAGGCGGCGCACGTGACGGCTCGCATAAGCTTCCTCCCAAGTTTTTTTCGTACGGCGAGCGCGTTTCAATCGGCTCGTCCGGTGATGTTTATATCAATATAACATTATGAGGGCTAGGGCCCCCTTCTCCAGCGCAGCTGGAGAAGGTGTCATCGCGAAGCGATGACGGATGAGGTGTGGAAAGCAGGGCTGAGACGTCAGAAATTATGGCACAAACGTTCCGTGCAAAATCATCACGCGAATTGACCTGCTTTCCACACCTCATCCGTCACGCCTTCGGCGCGACACCTTCTCCAACTTCGTGGAGAAGGGGCGAGGGCGCCGTTCGTCACTATGCCCCATTGGCCAGCTTCGCTGCAGCAAGGCGGAGTGTAAGTTCAGCGCAATGGAAGCGTCCGAGCCGCATCACCAATCGCCACGCAAATTCGCTCGCGCGCAACGGCGCGAGATGACCCGCGCGGAGACGCTGCTGTGGGGCGCGTTGCGCGGACGCCGGCTCGGTGATTTCAAGTTCCGCCGCCAGGCGCCGATCGGTCCTTACTTCGCGGACTTTGTTTGCCTGGAAAAGCGCCTGATTGTCGAAGCTGACGGTCGCACGCATGAAACATCCGAAGCCGCGGCCAGAGACGCGGCGCGCGATCAACGGCTACGACGCGAGGGGTATCATGTCCTGCGTTTCCATGACGACGCGATCATCGGCGGGCTCGAACTGGTGATTGGGCAGATACTGCGAGCGTTACGCGCCGGTCCTTCTCCAGCGCAGCTGGAGAAGGTGTCATCGCGAAGCGATGACGGATGAGGTGTGGAAAGCAGGGCTGAGACGTCAGAAATTATGGCACAAACGTTCCGTGCAAAATCATCACGCGAATTGACCTGCTTTCCACACCTCATCCGTCACGCCTTCGGCGCGACACCTTCTCCAACTTCGTTGGAGAAGGGGCGTGGTTAACGGCTCGTTAACGCTCCTCACCCATGCTTGTGCCATGTTGAGACGCACCCTGCTCCCGCTCGTCGCCGCGTTCCTCGCTTGCGCCACCGCCGCCCTCGCGCAAGACGCCGGCACGCTCACGCCGCAGCCGTTAAAACCGCTCGCCGATCCGCTCGCCCCTGGCGTCCCCGCCAAGCAGATTTTTGGCCGCGCGATGACGCCGACCGAGGTGCAGACGCGTTCGATCGGCTTCTATGCGCACGGCTGTCTCGCCGGCGCCAAAGCGCTGCCGGTCAATGGCGAGAGCTGGCAAGTCATGCGGCTGTCGCGCAATCGGATGTGGGGCAATCCGGCGATGATTTCGTTTCTCGAGCGCTTCTCCGAAAAGGCCAAAGCGGAGGGCATTTGGAACGGCATTCTCGTCGGCGATATCTCGCAGCCACGCGGCGGCCCAATGCTCACCGGCCACGCCTCGCATCAAATCGGCCTCGACGCCGACGTCTGGCTGACGCCGATGCCCGACCACGAGCTTTCGCGCGAGGACCGCGAAGAGATGTCGGCGGTCAACATGGTCGCCGACGACGGTCTGGACGTCGACGCCCATTGGACGCCGGCGCAGGCGGGCGTCATCAAGGCCGCGGCGGAGGAGCCGGAGGTCGAGCGCATTTTCGTCAACGCCGCGATCAAGAAGCAGCTATGCCGGACGGCGGCGGGCGAGCCGTGGATGACCAAAGTGCGTCCCTATTGGGGGCATAACTATCACTTCCACATCCGCATCAAATGCCCCGCCGGCCAAGACTCCTGCCAGCCGCAAGACCCCGTGCCGGCGGGCGACGGCTGCGATAAATCGCTGAATTGGTGGTTCACCGACGAAGCGCTGCATCCGCGCATGGAAGGCAAGCCCAAACCGCCGCTGACGCTGGCGCAATTGCCGGCGGAGTGTAAGCGCGTGGTGCTGGAGAAGTAGCGGAGCGGCGTCCCTTTGCCCCTCATTTCCGCTAGGTAAATCTTTGCCCCTCGCCTTCCGTTCTCGGCTAAGATGCGTGCCGTCAGCCGACGGGGGAAGCTATGCCGGAATTTCGCTTCATGAAGACCGCGGACGAACGTCTCGCGGACACCATCGCCTACATAAAGGCCCACATCACCGGGGTTCAATTTCAAGAGTTTTCAACCAAGCTCGGCAAGCTGAGCGCTGCGCAAGAAACAGCGCTGGCGAAGGAGCTCTCGCTCGGCTCGAGTGGGACCACATCCGACGACAGAACGGCCAATCGCCAGGCGCGCCGGGCGAAACGCGCGCTGATGCTTCTCGCCCATCTCTACATCGAGGGCGCCAATCTCCGAGCGACCGAGAAGGCGCGTATCAAGGTCTTGGCGGAGGCGAACGAGCCGCTTCTGCTTGCGGAAGTGTTGAGCTGGTTCAGCGATCCGACCATCGACGGCGACGACGTGGCGCAGATCGCGCAGGCGGACCGCGCAAAAATGCCGAAATGGAACAACAAGAATATCGACTACCCCACCGCCATTCGCGGCGAGTACGCAAACCAGACCAACTTCAATTGCTACAACGCCTGCGTGTTCTGGGCTTTCCAGGCCGGCGCGATCAGTCGGCGCTACCTCTTCAACAAGCTCAACGACCTTAACGGGAATGACTTTTTTCCCACCTTCACCAATGGCGGCGGCGGCTGGCAGACCTTTTACGAAGCGAACGCCAACAAAGTCGTGCTCGACCTCTTCAACGGCGGCAACATCATCATTCCCGCTGGCGCGACCATCTACTTCGAAACGCCGGGCAAGGTGTTCGGCCACATCGCCTGCTCGCTCGGGGACGGCCGGGTGGCGAGCCAGAATTGGGTCTATGACTGGCGACAGGACGAAGCAAAAATTCCGATCGGCGAAAAGGCCGAATGGGTGAAAATGGAGAACGGCGAAGCGCACATCTGTTCGATCCGCACCATGATCAACGCCAAATTCAACCCGGCCTACGGCTACCCGCGCGTGCGATTTCTCAAGAATATGTTCTGGACGAACATCCCCGCTGACGAGCGGTGACGCTTCCCCTTCTCCAGCTTCGCTGGAGAAGGGCGGCGGCGCGCTAAAACTTCCTGCTGTCGTAAGCCCAGTGCAGCAGCGCCTGCCGCTGCCTCGGTCGGCAGAACGGATCGCCCGGCTCGCAGTTCGCCTTGATCTGACCGATATGCCGGCGAAACGCCCGCCAGCGCCCGATCTGCCGCGCATCCTCCTGAGGCATGCGGCGGCCCAGGTAATAGCGGCAATACCACTGGAACCAGCCGCGCGGATCGTCGGGATGCAGCCAGCCGTTGTTGCGCCAGACCGACAGCGGCTGGCTGGCGTCGACGCCGAAATAGTTGAGTTTGGGATCGCGCCGGGCGGGAGAAAGTTTGGCCCTCTCGAACCACGCGGCGGGGAATTCCTCTCGGCAGTCCGTCATGTATTTGCCGCCGAAGACGCCGAGCGCGAGCATGTCTTTGGGCGCGAGGTCGGGCTTGAAATCGGGATCGAAAGCCTTGCCCATCGGCGCCGTCAACGCATAGCGGTAGTCGCGCTGCATGCGGTCGGAGACCGTCACCCAGCGTTTGGCGTCTTCAGCGTTGCGTTTGTCGCTCATCGGGCGTCCTCGAAGCTTGTTTTTAAACGAACGCAGGCGGCATCGGTTGCTTCCTAGAACCCCGCGCGCAGGCTCGTCCCGCCTGGGAGATTTCGCACTCAAATTCTGATATATGAAATCAATGATTTTTATCTTGACAATTTTCAGAAAGCATGCTATTCAAAAGTGTCAAAAGGGACGGGAAGGTCTCGTTCGCAAATTCAAACTGAAGTTGTCGTTCAGGCGAGGGCGAGAAAAAAAACACCGGGTTTAAGCGTCAAGTCTTTGAAATTGCTTAATAGCTCCGCCTTATTAAGCGTCAAAACAGCGCTTGTTATGCGTCAATATCGCGTCTCAAACGGCCGATATGACGCCATCGGCGCGTAAGTCCCCCTCCCCGCGCGCGAGGCCCAGCGCGATCAGGCGCTCGACATGCGCCAGCGTCGACAGCCGCGCGGCCGGCATCAGGGCCGGCGCGAGGTCGCGGTAGACCCTGTCGGCGATCGCCGCGATCGTGCCATCGCCCGCCTGGATGCGGGCGAGGATGGCCGCCTCCCGCTGCAGCCGGTGCTTCAGAACCGCGCCGACATAGCGCTGCGGATCGACGACGGCGCCGCCGTGGCCGGGCCAGAACAGGGTCTCGCCGCGCCCGCGCAGCTTCTCCAGCGAGGCCATGTAGGCGTTCATGTTGCCCTCGGGCGGCGCGACGATCGTCGTCGACCAGGCCATCACGTGGTCGCCCGAGAACAGCACGTTCTCGCGGGCGAAGGCGAAGCAAAGGTGGTCGGGCGCATGGCCCGGGGTGGCGATGGCGGTCAGGGCGAGCCCCGCCGCGGTAACGGTCTCGCCGTCCTGCACGATGCGGTCCGGCGCGTAGGCGCGGTCTGCGCCGGCGTCGAGCCCGCTGCCCGCTCGCGGCCCCGCCTTCGCGCCCCAAACGTCCACGCCGCTGGCGCGCTTCAGCTTGGCCACCAGCCCGACGTGGTCGCTATGACTGTGGGTGACCAGGATGGCGCGGATGCGCTCGCCCTCCGTCGCCGCCAGCAGATTGCGCAGATGCCGAGGATCGTCCGGGCCGGGATCGATGACGACGACGTCGCCCTTCCCCAGCAGATACGTGCAGGTTCCCGTCGCCGTCATCGGCGAGGCGTTCGGCGCAACCTGCCTGCGCACCAGCGGCGACAGTGAATTGAGCGCGCCGCTCTGCGGCATTTGGGCAGGATCGGAAAAGCTCACGGCGTCCTCTTGGCGGCCTAAGGGTTGCGATGCAAGCTCCGCCCCGTTCCCGCGCGAGCGGTTCGCCCCGCGTGCCCCTCAGGGTGGATTGACGACGAACCGGCCTGAGGTTTCCATTCCCCGCCCCGCTTGCTAAAGGGCTGCCGCGAAAAGGCGGGGTGTCGGTATGCGCACGGGCGCAGTGAAAAGACGGACCAAAGAGACCGCGATCGAAGTCAGCGTTTCGCTCGACGGATCGGGCAAGGCGGAGCTGAAGACCGGCGTCGGCTTCTTCGACCATATGCTCGACCAGCTCGCCCGCCACTCGCTCATCGACATCGCCGTCCGCGCCGAAGGCGACCTGCACATCGACGACCACCACACGGTGGAGGACGTCGGCATCGCGCTCGGCCAGGCTTTGCTTCAGGCGCTCGGCGACAAGCGCGGGCTCGTGCGTTACGCCGACGCCCTGCTGCCGATGGACGAGACGCTGACGCGCGCCGCCATCGACGTATCTGGACGGCCGTTCCTGGTGTTCAAGGTCGACTTCCCCACGGAGAAGATCGGCGCCTTCGACACGCAACTTGTGCGCGAGTTTTTCCAGGCCTTCGCCAGCAACGGCGGGCTGACGTTGCACGTCGAAAACCTCTACGGCGCCAATAGTCATCACATCGCCGAATCGTGCTTTAAGGCCGTCGCCCGCGCGCTTGGCGCCGCAATTGCAATCGATCCGCGGCAGGCCGATCGTGTCCCCTCGACCAAGGGGGCGCTGTAGCGCCCGCCCCTAGAGAGGCTAATTATGGCTCTTTACGCTGTTCATTGCGCCACACGCGCTCCCGCCGATTTGGCGCGCGCGCGCTTCGTCAAGCAGGGGTTCCGCTTTTGGGCGTTCCTGTTCGCGCCGCTGTGGCTGCTAGGGCAACGACTGTGGCTGGGATTCGCGCTGTGGCTCGTAGCTGTGGTCGTTATCGGCGCGCTGGCTTCGACCGGGCTGATCTCGCCCGGCGCGGCCGCGTCCTGAACCTGATGGTGGCGATTCTCGTCGGCTGTGAAGGCGCCAACCTGATCGACGCCAAGCTCGAACGTGCGGGCCTTCCCGAAGTCGCCGTAACCGGCGGCCGCGGCCGGGAGGACGCCGAGCGCGCGTTCTTTAGCCGAATCGCCGCGGAGGCGCCGGCGACTGCGCCCGTAGCCAAGCCCACGCCCCCTGCCCAAGGCGGCGGCCTCAGCGGCGGCGGATACGTCGTCGGGCTGTTTCCCGAGGCCGGGCCGATAACATGACCGTCGCCATCGTCGACTACGGCTCCGGCAACCTGCATTCCGCGCACAAGGCGTTCGAGCGCGCGGCGCGCGAATCCGGCGTCTCGACAGCCGATTCTCGTCACCGATGACGCGAGCCGAGTTGCCGCCGCTGAACGCATCGTGCTGCCGGGCGTCGGCGCCTTCGCCGATTGCCGCCGTGGGCCTCGACGCGCGTGCCCGGCATGGTCGACGGCGCTGCGCGAGGCGCGTGATCAGCACGGCGTGCCGTTCCTCGGCATCTGCGTCGGCATGCAACTGTTGGCGACGCGCGGCCTTGAATATCGAGATCGTCGCACGGCCTCGACTGGATTCGCCGGCGACGTCGCAGCGCATTCATCCCGACGACCCCACGCTGAAAATCCCGCATATGGGCTGGAACACGCTCGACGTGCGCCGCGCCACGCGCTGCTGGAAGGCATCCCGACCGGAGCGGGACGGACTGCACGCCTATTTCGTCCACTCCTTCCACCTTGCAGCCGACGCGACGCCGACGACGTCCTCGCGACGACCGACTACGGCGGGCCGCTCACCGCCTTGGTCGGCCGCGACAATCTGGTCGGGCACGCAGTTCCATCCCGAGAAGAGCCAGGCGCTGGGTCTCGCTTTGATCGCCAATTTTCTGAAGTGGCGCCCGTGATCCTGTTTCCCGCCATCGATCTCAAGGACGGCGATTGCGTCCGCCTCGTGCACGGCGACATGGCGCAGGCGACGGTGTTCAACGACGACCCGGCCGACGCAAGCCGCGCGCGTTCGAAGCGCAGGGCTTCGACTATTTGCATGTCGTCGACCTCGACGGCGCCTTCGCCGGCAAGCCGGTGAACGCGGGCGCGGTCGAGGCATCCTCAAGTCGCATGCGCGTGCCCGTCCAGCTTGGCGGCGGCATCCGCGACATGGCACGATCGACGGCTGGCTCGAGAAGGGCGTTGCGCCGCGTCATCATCGGCACGGCGGCGGTGAAGGATCCCGCGCTCGTGCGCGAAGCGGCGCGGCCCATCCCGGCCAGATCGCGGTCGGCATCGACGCGCGCGACGGCCGTGTCGCCATCGACGGCTGGGCGGAGACTTCAGACTCTCCGCGCGTCGACCTGGCCGGCGCTTCGAGGACGCCGGCGTCGCCGCCATCATCTACACCGACATCGCGCGCGACGGCGTTCTGTCTGGCCTCAATGTCGCCGGCACGTCGCGCTCGCCGAGCCGTCGCCATTCCCGTGATCGCCTCCGGGGGGCTGGCGTCGATGGCCGACTCAAGCGTCTGCTCGAGCCGGACTGCCGCAGCTGGCGGGCGCGATCTCCGGCCGCGCCCTCTACGACGGCCGGCTCGATCCGCGCCGAGGCGCTGGCGCTGATCGAAGCGGCGGCGGCGTAGCCATGCTTAAATCCCGCATCATTCCCTGCCTCGACGTCAAGGACGGCCGCGTCGTCAAAGGCGTCAATTTCGTCGATCTGCGCGACGCCGGCGATCCCGTCGAAAGCGCGCTCGCCTACGACGCGCGCCGGCGCCGACGAACTCTGCTTCCTCGACATCACCGCCAGCCACGAGAACCGCGGCATCACTGCTCGACGTCGTGCGCCGCACGGCGGAAGCCTGCTTCATGCCGCTCACCGTCGGCGGCGGCGTGCGCACGATCGACGATATCCGCGCTCTGCTGCTCGCCGGCGCCGACAAGGTCTCGATCAATTACCGCCGCCGTCGCCGACCCCGCAGTTCGTCAAGCGAGGCGCCGAAAAATTCGGCGCGCAGTGCATCGTCGTCGCCATCGACGCCAAGCGGGTGCCGCCCGGACGGCGGGCCGCGATGGGAGATTTTCACCCATGGCGGCCGGCGGCCGACCGGCATCGACGCGATCGGTTGTGCGCGCGAAGTCGGGCTACGGCGCCGGTGAAATCCTGCTGACGTCGATGGATCGCGATGGTTCGAAGGCCGGCTTCGACCTCGAGCTGACCCGCGCCATTGCCGACGCGTCTGACGATCCCCGTGATCGCCTCCGGCGGCGTCGGCACGCTCGACCATCTCGTCGAAGGGGTCAAGCAAGGCCACGCCAGCGCCGTGCTCGCGGCGTCGATCTTCCATTTCGGCGAATACACGATCCGTCAGGCCAAGCAGAGAATGCAGGCGGCTGGCATCGCCGTTAGGATGGATTGATTTTAGACCGGAGCCGCGCAGGCGCGGTTGCCTTTTGCGGGTTCGGTTCCTTCTCGCCGACGGCTGCGAATCCCGCCAGCAAGTTGCCGCCCCCTCCTCGGCCATGGTAGCGCCTGGGCGCAAACACCCGAAGGAGCCTGCATGATCCCTTGGGTCGAACTGGACCGAACGCGCCTGCCCGCCGGCGATCTGCGCCTCATGCAGCGCGGCGAGGAATTCGCGATAAAACTCGGCGTCAATGAGTTGATGACTTCGCGCCAATCCGGGTCGGAAGAGGCGTTGGCGACGTTGAGCTGTGAAAAGCTCCGAGGGCGCAAAAATCAACGCCTGCTCATCGGCGGTCTCGGCATGGGCTTCACGTTGCGCGCGGCGCTGGCCGTGAGCGCCGCCGATGCGAGCATCGTCGTTGCCGAACTTGTGCCCGCGGTCATTGGTTGGGCGAAAGGCCCGCTCGCTCCCCTCTTCGCCGGCTGCCTTGAAGACCCGCGCGTGGCGCTTATTGAGACCGACGTTGCGGCGCTAATCCGCAAGGCCAAACCGCCGTACGACGCCATTCTGCTCGACGTCGACAACGGCCCGGAAGGCATGACGCAAAGCGCCAACGACCGGCTTTACGACCCGCGCGGACTGGGCGCGGCCTGGACGGCGCTGCGCCCCGGCGGCGTGCTGGCCGTATGGTCGTCGACCGCCGAACGGGCGTTCACCAAGCGCTTGCAGCAGTGCGGCTTTGACGTCGAAGAGCGCCGCGTGCGCGCAGGCGGCGTACACGGCGGCGCTCGTCACATGATCTGGCTCGCCACGCGGACGTCCTGACATCCCGTAAGGGCGTCGTGCCGGCAAAGCGTTGGCGGAGGTTCCCTTTGCGCGTTTTCATCTCCGGATTGCTCGCAGCCACTGCGGCCTTCGCCGCGTGCCCGGCTTACGCTCTCAATCAAGACGACTATATCGCCGCCATGGGAATGATGTGGCGCTTGCAGGATTTATGTGCCCTGGCGTCTCCTTCGACGCCGCCGTCTTCGCCAAGGGCGTTGGCCTGCAGGGCGACCCCGCGACGATCCGCCGCCGCCATGCCAAGACTTTCGATCGCGGCTACGCCAAGGGAACAGAACTGATCGATGAAGGCGGAACCGCCGAATATTGCGAAACCGTTACGTATTTATTCGACGGCAAGCACGACTTCTCCGGCGCCTTGAAGGAAACCCCGGACAAACCGACCCCCGGGCTGACCGTTACCCCGTGAGGGCGGGCCATTTATCCCGCCCCTCACCCATGCTAACGCGCGGGTTATGACAACCCGCATCGACTCCCGCTTCGCCGACCTTAAACGCCAAGGCCGCGCCGCGCTGGTGACCTTCGTCACGGCGGGCGATCCCGACTACGACACGTCGCTCGCCATTCTCAAAGCGCTTCCGAAGGCCGGCGCCGACGTCATCGAAATGGGCGTACCCTTCACCGATCCGATGGCCGACGGCCCGGCGATCCAGGCCGCCGGCCTGCGCGCGCTCGCGGCCGGCCAGACGCTGCGCAAGACCCTGCAAATGGTGCGTGAGTTTCGCCGCCAGGATCAAGCGACGCCGATCGTGCTGATGGGCTACTACAACCCGATCTATGTGCTCGGCGTCGAGGCTTTCCTGGCGCAAGCGAAGGAAGCAGGCGTGGACGGCCTCATCGTTGTCGACCTGCCTCCCGAGGAAGACGATGAACTGTGCCTGCCGGCGCTGAAGGCCGGCCTTAGCTTCATCCGCCTGGCGACGCCGACCACCGACGGCAAGCGGTTGCCTAAAGTGCTCAGTAACACCTCGGGATTTGTCTATTACGTCTCCATTACAGGCGTCACCGGCGCGGCGGCCCCCAACGCGGTGAATGTCGGCGCCGCGGTTGCAAGACTGAAAGATCATACCCATCTTCCCATCGCCGTCGGCTTTGGCGTGCGCGACGCTCCGAGCGCCAGAGCGATCGCAAAAAACGCTGATGGCGTGGTGGTCGGATCGGCCCTCGTCGAAGCCGTCCGCCTCTCGCTTGACGGCGGCAAGGCGACGCCAAAAACAGTCGGCGCCGTGGTGGCGCTGGTCGAGGACCTCGCCAAAGGCGTGCGCGACGCCAACAAACTCTCGGCCTAACCTGCCGATGACGACTGCAGCACAAGGAGACGGCCTGTGAACTGGATATCGAACGTCGTCCCGCCAAAGATCCGCTCGTTCCTGCGCCGCGAGACGCCTGAGAATCTGTGGGTGAAATGCCCGGAGAGCGGCGAGTTGGTGTTTCACAAGGATCTCGAAGCCAACCTGATGGTGGTGCCCTCCTCCGGCTATCACATGGCGATCGATCCAAAGGCGCGCCTTGCCGGCCTGTTTGACGAAGGCGTCTATGAAGACGTGCCGCTGCCGAAATTCCCCGTCGATCCCCTGAAATTCCGCGACCTCAAGCGCTACTCCGACCGCCTGAAAGAGACCAAGGCCAAGACCGGCGGCGTGGAATCCATCGTGCTGGCGAGCGGCCTGCTGGAAGGGCACACCATCAACGTCGGCGTGCATGATTTCGGCTTCATCGGCGGCACGCTCGGCGTCGCCGCGGGCGAGGCGATCGTCGCCGGCATGACGCGCGCGCTCGAGCAGCGCACGCCGTTCGTGATGTTCACGGCTTCGGGCGGCGCGCGCATGCAGGAAGGCATGTTTTCCCTAATGCAAATGCCGCGCACCACCGTGGCGGTGCAGCGCCTGAGAGCGGCCAAGCTCCCCTACATTGTCGTGCTCACCAACCCGACCACCGGCGGCGTCACCGCGTCCTATGCGATGCTCGGCGACATACACATCGCCGAGCCCGGCGCGGTCATTGGTTTTGCCGGCGCGCGCGTGATCGAACAAACCATCCGGGCGCGGCTGCCCGAAGGCTTCCAACGCGCGGAATTCTTGCGCTCGCATGGCATGGTCGACATGGTCGTGCCGCGCACGCAAATGCGCGCGACGTTGGCGCGGTTGTGCCGATTGCTCGGCCCGGCCGAAGCCGCGGCGGCATAGAACGCGGCCTCTTCCATGTCGACCTCCATCGACGCGATCGCCGCCCGCTTCGAAACGCTGCACACGCGCAAGATCGACTTGTCGCTGGGCCGGATGATGCGGCTGCTCGGCGATCTCGGCAATCCGCAGAACCGCCTGCCGCCGGTGATTCATGTCGCCGGCACCAACGGCAAGGGCTCGACGACGGCGTTTTTGCGGGCGGCGCTGGAGGCGGCGGGCAACCGCGTGCACGTCTACACTTCGCCGCATCTGGTCTCCTTCAACGAGCGCTTCCGGCTCGCCGGCGTCATGGCCGACGACGCCCAGCTCGGCGACGCCATAGACCGGGTCGAACGCGCCAACGCCGGCCAGGCGATCACCGTGTTCGAGATCACCACCGCTGCGGCGTTCCTGCTGTTCTCCGAAATTGCGGCCGAATACACCGTGCTGGAAGTCGGGCTCGGCGGCCGGTTCGACGCGACCAACGTCGTTGAGCGTCCAGCGGCGACGATCATCACGCCGGTGTCGCTCGATCATCAGGAATTTCTGGGCTCGACAGTCGCGCAGATCGCGTTGGAAAAGGCCGGCATTCTCAAGCGCAACGTTCCCGCCGTCATCGGCGATCAGACCGAAGAAGGCATGAAGGTGATCGAGCGCGAGGCGCTGCGCATCGGCGCGCTGCGCATCGTCGCCGACCGTGACTACTTCGTGCGTGCCGAGAACAAGCGCCTCGTGTTCGAGGACAATTTCGGCCTGATCGATCTGCCCTTGCCGCGCCTGCCGGGGCGCCACCAATACGGCAACGCCGCGATGGCGCTTGCCGCGCTGCGCGCGATCAACCCGGAGTTTCCTGTCCGGGCGCTCGAGCAAGGGCTCAAAGAAGTGCAATGGCCGGCGCGGATGCAGCGGCTGCGGCCCGGCCCGCTCGTTGCGCTCGGGCCTCAGCCCGCCGAATATTGGCTCGACGGCGCGCACAATGACGCCGGCGGACAGGTGCTCGCCGAAGCAATGGCCGACATGGAAGAGAGCGCGCCAGCGCCGCTGGTGCTGATCTGCGCCTCGCCCGCGCGCAAGGACACGCGCGCTCTGCTCGGCCATTTCAAGGGGCTGGCGCAGGAAGTGCTTGCGGTGCCGATGGTGGGCGAGCACATCGGGCGTACGCCCGAGGAGGTCGCGACAATCGCGCGCGAAGTCGGCTTGAACGCGACCGCCTACGGCAGCGTCGCCGAAGCGCTCAAAACCCTCGCCGCGCGCTCCTGGCTCAAAGCGCCGCGCATCTTGATCGCGGGCACGCTTTATCTCGCGGGGTCGGTGCTGGCGGAAAACGACGAAGCGCCGAAGTAAAACGCGGCTTACGCCTCTGCCTCTTGATAGAGGTCCCGCGCCTCGCTCGGCGGCCCGCGGCGCCAGCCGAACGCGGCCACGCGCACCGCGAGCCAGCCCGCGCCATGCGGAAACACGACGACATCGGCCAGATGCAGGCTCCGGCTCGGCTTGTCGATCGACACGCGCTGTCCCGCGCGTAGGACGCGAACGCCACCCTCCCCGATCACCCGGGCCGCAAGCGAGCGCGTCTTGAAGAAGCGCGCGCGCCATAGCCAAACGTCGACGCGACAGGCGCCTTGAGCTTCAGGCGCCGGCGCCGTCATGTCCGCTCGTCGTTCTCGCGCCCCTGGCTTTGCGCCGCCGGCGGCGACGCGCCTTCGCCTCCGCAGGCACTGGCGCAATCACGGGCGGCGCCTTGGCAGGCTGCGGCGCGGCGCCAGGGCCCTCACGGCGCTTCCAGAGGCCCGTGGCCGCCCCGCTCGCATCGCGCAGCGCGATAAAGCCAAGCGCGCGCAATATGCCGTCCGCCACCGCCTCCGGCCATCCCATCGCTGCGAGCCATTCCGCGCTCAGGGCAAAGCCCGAGGGCGCTGCGCGCGCGAGGCCGCCGACAGCCTCGAGGTCGAGAACCTTCGCCGCATAGCCCGCGACCGCGCGAAGCCCCCGCGCGCTCAACGCCGTGATCGGCGGCGAGGGCTGCGGCAGCTTGAACAGCGCGCCCGGCCCCGGTCGCCAGCCCGGCGCGGCGAGCGTCGCAAACGCGTCGCCGAGCGCAAGCGCATCGGGCGCCAGCAGCCGTGGCAGATAGAGGCTGAAAGCGCCGAACCAGACGCCAAACGCGCGCAACTCGCGCCGCTCGCGCGGGCTGAGTTCATACAAGGGCGCCGCGGCCTTGCGGCGATCGAGCACGCCGCCGTTTTCCACGAGCTGATAAGCGACGCCGCGCGCGAGGCCCTTCAGACGCCCGTCGCCAATCGCTTCCTCCAGCGCCTTCAGCGGCGCGAAACGGCGGCTTGATTCCGCTGCGACAAACGCCTCAAGCCGCCGCTGCGCGCGCTCGCGCTGCGGCGGCGCGCCAATGGAACCGAACAGGCGCACCTTCGGCGCCAGCGGCGTGCCGCCCATGATCTCGCCGACCGCAAGTTTTCGCCAGGCGACGACGCAATTGTCCTGCAGCGTAAAGTCTTCGTCGTCCGCCGCCGCCAGGGCCCCAAGCCGCCGCGCGATCTCCGGCGACAAAGCCCGCTCGACGGCGCCGCGCAACGCGCGGTTCTCCAAAGCCGTCTCGCCGCGCGCAGCCTCAAAGTCGACGCCGCGCAGCGTGCCGACGCGGTGCCCTTCCACCATCACCGCGCCGTCGTCGCCGATGCCGTCGAGCGCCGGCCCCTCGCTCTGCTTGAGACTGCGCATCAGCACGCTGGTGCGGCGGTCGATGAAGCGGCGCATCAGCGTTTCGTGAAGCACGTCGGACAGGCGATCCTCGAGCGTGCGCGCCGTCTCCCGCCAGCCTTGCGAATCCGCGACCCAATCCGGCCGATTGGCGATGTAGGCGAGTGTGCGCGCCCGGGCGATGCGCGCGGACAGCGTGTCGATGTCGCCGTCGGTGCGATCGAGACTGTCGTAGAGATTGCGCATCCAGTCGTCGGGCACACGGCGGTCGCGTTCGGTCAGGTGCTCGTACAAGGTCAACGCCAGGCGCGAATGTTCCTCCTGCGTCGCTTTGCGAAAATCCGGCAGTTGGCAGACGTCCCACAGCCGCTGCACATTGCCTCGGTC
Organism: uncultured Pseudomonadota bacterium; assembly: GCA_963730695.1. GTDB lineage: Bacteria > Pseudomonadota > Alphaproteobacteria > Rhizobiales > Beijerinckiaceae > Roseiarcus. Next base: position 7,985 of record CAVSSV010000045.1, on the reverse strand, counting down.
GCGCGCGCGGCGCTCGATCAGGGCGTGCGTCGAGAACTGGCGCAACGTCGTTTCGTCTTGCGCCTCTTCGGCCAGCCGCAACCCGGCCTTGGGCGCATTCATGCCGAGCGAGCGCAGCAGCGCCGCGACCGACTGAAAATCGAGCTTCGGGTTGCGCCATTCGGCGGCCTCGATGCGGCGAAAATCGTGGTTTTCGACCGCCTCGACCGTCTCTTCGTCCATCGCGCGGGCGTCGCCCGTGACGCCGAACGTGCCGTCCTTGCGGAACCGCCCGGCCCGCCCGGCGATCTGGCCGATCTCCTGGGGATACAGGGTCGCGCGTGCCACGGCCGTCGAACTTGCGCAGGCCGGCGAACGCGACATGGTCGACGTCCATGTTGAGGCCCATGCCGATCGCGTCGGTGGCGACGAGGAACTCGACCTCGCCGGATTGGAACAAGCGCCACCTGCGCGTTGCGCGTGCGCGGCGACAGCGAGCCCATCACCACCGCCGCGCCGCCGCGCTGGCGGCGAATCAATTCGGCGATGCCGTAGACCGCCTCCGCCGAGAAGGCGACGATCGCGCTCCGCGGCGGCAGCCGCGATATTTTCTTCTCGCCGGCATAGGTCAGCTTGGAAAAGCGGTCGCGGACCTCGATCTCGACCTCGGGGCAAAGTCGGCGGATCAGCGAGGCCGCCGTCGCCGAGCCCATCACCATGGTTTCGTGCCGCCCGCGCGCGTGCAGCAGCCGATGGGTGAACACGTGCCCGCGCTCGCGGTCGGCGCATAGCTGCACTTCGTCGATCGCCACAAAATCGACCGCGCGATCGAGCGGCATCGCTTCGACAGTGGAGACGAAATAGCGGGCGAAGCGCGGGACGATTTTTTCCTCGCCCGTGATCAGCGCCACCGCTTCCGGCCCGCGCGCCTTCACCACGCGGTCGTAGATTTCGCGCGCCAGCAGCCGCAGCGGCAGCCCGATCATGCCCGAGCCGTGCGCGAGCATGCGCTCCAGCGCCCGATGCGTCTTGCCGGTGTTGGTAGGGCCGAGCGCCGCCACAAGGCGCCCAGGCTCGGCGCGGAACGGCGAGTCGGTCACCCCGAGAACATGGCGCCCCAATCCGCCGTTGCAAGCCGAAAGGCGCCCGCGCGACGCCTCGCCGCGGCTTCGTTCACGCCTTTTTGAGGCCCGGCCGCGCCCAAGGTCGCCGCCTATGGCGTGGGCGCCCGCCAGCCCCTATAGGGACCGGCCTCAGGAAAGTTCCGCCCCTTGACGCACTGGCCCACCCCTTTCTCGCTCGACCGCCTCACGAGCCTGGCGCAGCCGGCCGTCATGGGCATTCTCAACGTCACGCCGGATTCGTTCTCCGACGGCGGCCAGTTCTTTTCGATCCCAACGCCGCGATCGCGCAGGCCGAGCGGATGGTCGCCGAGGGCGCTGATATCATCGACGTCGGCGCGGAATCGACGCGGCCCTATGGCGGCGCGAGGCCGATCACGCGCCGAAGAGGAGATCGCGCGTCTCGAGCCGATCTTCGAACGCGTCGTCAGCCTCGGCAAGCCGGTCTCGATCGACACGATGAAGGCGAGCGTCGCGCGCTGGGCGCTCGTCCGCGGCGCCGCCATCCTCAACGACGTCTGGGGCTTTCAGCGCGACGCCGAAATGGCGCGCTCTCGTCGCTGCGTGCGGCGCGCCCGTCGTGCTGATGCATAACCGCACCGCCGCCGACGGATCGATCGACATCCTAGCCGACATCCTCGCCTACTTCGAGCGCTCGCTGGCTATCGCAGCAGAAGCCGGCGTCAAACGTGAGCAGATCCTGCTCGACCCCGGCATCGGCTTCGGCAAGACGCAGCCGCAAAGCTTTGAAGCGCTGGGCAAGCTTGCCGCGCTGAAGCGCTTCGGCCTCCCCCTCCTTGTCGGCGCTTCGCGAAAGCGCTTTATCGACAGCGTTGCGCCTTCAACCGTGGACCAACGGCTTGCAGGCTCGATCGCCGCGGCGCTCACGGCCGCAGACGCCGGCGCGGCGGTCGTGCGGGTGCACGACGTCAAGGAAACCGATCAGGCGCTGAAAGTCTGGCGCGCGATCCACGAGGCGGCATGAGCGACCAGATTTTCCTTAAGGGCCTCGTCGTCCATGCGCGGCACGGCGTCATGCGGCACGAAGCCAAGGTCGGCCAGAATTTCATCATCGACGTCGCGCTGACGATCGACCTGCAAAAGGCCTCGCGTAGCGACCGGCTCGCCGACACCGTCTCCTATGCCACAGTCGCCGAGGTCGCGCAGCGCGCGTTCACGGCTAAAGCTTGCAAGCTGGTTGAGGCCGCGGCCGGCTTGGTCGCCGAGGCGTTGCTGCAGGAGTTTCCCGCGGTGAGCGAACTTCGCGTCACCGTGCACAAGCCGCATGCCCCGGTGGCGGCGACGTTTGAAGACGTCGGCGTCACGCTGACACGCAATCGGACGCACTGAGCGTATGGCGTTCGCCCTCATCGGCCTCGGCGGCAATGTCGGCGACGTGCGTGGGACGCTTGCGCGTGCGGTCGAGGCGTTTTGCGAAGGCGAGGAGGTCAGGCTTGACGCGCGCTCCGCTGATTATCGCACGCCGCCCTGGGGCGTCGTGGACCAGCCGCCGTTCGTCAACATCGCGTTGAAGGTCGAGACCTTGCTGACGCCGCAGGCCTTGCTGCAGCGGGCGCTGAAGGTCGAGGCCTCGCTGGGCCGCAACCGCGCCACCGAGCAGCGCTGGGGCCCGCGCACCGTCGACATCGACGTGCTCGCCTACGACGATCTGGCGTTCAGCGTCCCCGGCCTCACCCTGCCCCACCCGCGCATGCTCGAGCGCGCCTTCGTGCTCTTGCCGCTGGCCGACGTCGCGCCGGATTGGCGGATCGACGGCCGGCCAGTCAGTGAATGGGCGGCGAAGCTCGACGCGACCGGGATCGAGCGGATTTAAGCGACGCGTCCCCTCTCCCTGCGCGAAGCGCGGGGAGAGGGTTAGGGTGAGGGGCCGGGTGAGTTTGCACGACCGCTAAACGCGAACTCACCAAGCCCCTCACCCCGGCCCTCTCCCCGTTTTCAACGGGGAGAGGGGGAAACCGGCGTAGTTTACGGCGCGTCCGCCTCCGGCACCCACACCAGCATCGAGCCCGCGCCACGGTTATTCCAGAGATAATACGGGACCGCCGTCAGCTCCGCGGGTTCAGCGCGCGGCGGCGCCGTGGTGTAGAGCGCGCCATCGCCCGCCGACAGCCGCAGCGCCGGCGCCGTCAATGTCACCGCGCCGAACGCCTTGTCCGACTTCTTGGCGCTGATCGGCGCATTCCGCGGCAGCAGGAAGCGCTGCACTTCGGCGCCGGGGTTGTCGACCTCCTCGCAGCAATAGACCAGCGGTCCGCGCCGCAACGCGACGCGGCCGACGTCCATGCGCACTTTCGGATTGGCGAAGATGCGCTCGGGCGGCATTGGCAGGTCGAGCGCGATCGTGTCGCCCGCCTTCCACGTCCGCTCGATATGCGCGTAGCCGCGCGTGACGGCGAGCGACAGCGCCTCTCCGTTGACCTTCAGGCTCGCGCCCTTCGCCCACTCCGGGATGCGCAGCGCGACCGAGAACTTCGCCGGGCTTGCAGGGTCGACGGCAATCTTGATCGCGCCGTCCCAGGGGTAGTCGCTCGTCTCGCGCAGAGCCACTTTGACGCCGCCGAGCGTGACGTTGGCGGAAATGCCGCCATAGAGGTGGAAGGCGACGCTGTCGGGCTTGGTGGAAATGAAATAGCCGCTGACCGAAGCCACCAGGCGCGAGACGTTCATCGTGCAGCACGGGCACACATGCCACGCCCAGCGGCTGTGCTGTCCGCGGCTCTCCAGCGGATTGGCGTAGAAGTAGTTGGTGCCTTCGCGGCTGAGCCCGACCAGCGCGCCGTTATAGAGCGCCCGCTCCATCACGTCGCCATACTGGCCGTCGAGATCGAGGTGCAGCATGCGATGCGCCCAGAAGATCAGCGCGACCGAAGCGCAGGTCTCGGCGTAGGCGGTCTCGTTGGGCAGATCGTAGGCCTCGGTGAAGCCTTCGTTGCTCTTCTCCGGGCCGAGGCCGGCGGTCACGTACATCTGCGCGGTGGTGACGTCTTTCCAAAGCGTCTCGCAGGCGCGCTTCAGGCCGTCGTCGTTCAGCTCCGCGGCGAGGTCGGCCATGCCGGCGAGCATGTACATCGCGCGCACGGCATGGCCGACCACCTTCGTCTGCTCGCGCACGGGCATGTGCGATTGGCTATATTCATAGGTCAGGTGGTGAAATTTTTCGGGATCGTCGCCGCGCGCGATCGCTTCTTGCGTGAAGTAGTGCGGCTGCGCCCCGCGCTGGTTGATGAAATAGGTCGCAAGATCGAGGCGGCGCTTGTCGCCGGTCAGGCGATAGAGCTTGTACAGCGCCAGTTCGATTTCCTGATGGCCGGGGTAGCCGCGCTTCTGCCCCGGGCCTGTGCCGAACGTCGCCGCGATATGATCGAGATAGCGCTCCATGACGTCGAGGAAACGCCGCCGTCCGGTGATCTGGAAATAGGCGATCGCGCCTTCAAGCAAGTGACCGCAATTGTAGAGCTCGTGATTGTCGCGCAGGTTGGTCCAGCGCTTGTCGGGCTCGCGGCCGTTGTACCAGCAGTTCACATAGCCATCCGGCCGCTGCGCCTTGGCGAGGTCGTCGACGATGGCGTCGATCTTGGCTTCGATGTCAGGGTCGCGCCGGTGCGACAAGGCATAGGACGCCGCCTCAACCCATTTGCCGACGTCAGAATCCCAAAACACCTGGACAGTGAAGCCATGGCTGTTGCGGGGAAAGCGCAACGGCGGCGGCGGTCGCGGCAACTTCAGCGACGCGAGAATGTCGTTTTCGCCCAGCTTGACGTGCTGCGAGGGGATCGTGCGCGACAGCACCGTCTCCAGGCGCTCCTTCCAGAAATCGCCTTCCAATTTGACGTCGACAAACGGCGTCGGCGCATACCCTTGTTGATCCATGAGCAAGTCTCCCTAAGCCGTCAGCGGCGCGCCGCACGAGCCGCGCACCTTCAGCGTGCACGCGACCCGGCGCACGCCGGTTTCCTTCCGTCCCGCCATCATGGCGAGCAGCGATTCGCCAGCCTGGCTGCCGAGCGCGTCAAGATTCATGTCGACGCTGGTGAGCGCCGGCCGTGCGCCTTCCGCCATCACTTCCCAGTTGTCGAAGCCGATCACGGCGACGTCCTCGGGAATGGAGCGGCCGAGCTCGCGCAGGGCGTCAATCGCGCCGCGCGCGATCTGGTCGTTGCCGCAAAACAGCGCGTCGGGCGCGCCACGTTTTCCCGCGAACAATTTGGCGACGGCCTCGCGGCCCCAGGCCTCCGACCAGGGGCCAGAAAGAAAGTCCCCCTCGCGCGGCTTTATGCCGGCGGAGGCCAGCGCCTCGCGATAGCCGGCCCGCCGCAAGCGCACCGCTTCGAACCGTTCCGGTCCGGATATATGGGCGATGCGCTTTCGGCCCAGCGCCAGCAGATGCCGGACGGCCAGCTTCGCCCCGCCCTTGTCGTCAGGCAGCAGGCACAGCGCCTCGGAATTCTCGACGCGCGAAAAAACGTAGACAACCGGCAACGAACGAACGAGCGCCTCCACCGGCGCGCGTTTGTCGGTGCGGCGCGCCGTGACCACCAGGCCATCGATCCGCTTGCGCAGGAGCTGGTCGATATGCCGGCGCTCGCGGCTCGGATCGTCGGTGGCGTTGCACATGAACACCGCGATGCCATGGTCGGACAAGCGCCGTTCCAGCGCGGCGACGATGGGAAAGGTGAAGCGACCAAAACTGTCGTTGGTGAGGATGCCGACCGTCATCGACCGGGCGCGATGCAGGCTCTGCGCGAGACTGTTGGGGCGATAGCCGATCTCCTCGGCGACGCGCGCGACGTTGGCCCGCGTTTCCGCGCTGAGGCGCCCGCTGTCGTTGAGCGCCTTGGACGCCGTGCCGATCGAGACGCCCGCCAACCGAGCGACGTCGCGAATGGTCTGCGCGCCGCGCTCGGGAGCGGCGCCCCGGCCGTCCTCGATCATTTGACCGCGCCAGAAAGCAGGCCGGAAATATAGTAGCGTTGGAGGCTGAGGTAGACCAACAGACAAGGCACGATCGAAATGATGATGCTGGCCTGCAGCGCGCCCCAATCCACCGCGCCATGATTTCCGGTGCGCACGCTGACGAGCATGATCGGCAGCGTAAAGGACGTCTCCTTGTTCATGAAGATCAACGCGGCGAGGAACTCGTTCCAGGAGTTGACGAAGGCGAACAGCGCGACGGTCACCAACCCCGGCAGGCCGAGCGGCAGGAACACGCGCATCAAACGCTGCCAGCCGTTGCAGCCGTCGATGATCGCCGCTTCCTCGATCTCGCGCGGGATCGACTCAAAACTGTTGCGCATTAGAAAGATCGAGAACGGCAGCTGCAGGATGATGTGAACGATGGCGAGGCCGAGATAGGTGTTGACCAATCCGATCTTCGCGAAATTGAGATAGAGCGGCGTCAGGATCGCCTGATACGGGATCATGATCGGCGCGAGCAGCACGAGGAAGGCGATTTCCTTGCCGCGAATGGCGTAGCGCGCGAGGCCATAGCCCGCGGGCGCCGCGAGGGCGAGACAGCCGAAAATCGTGATGGCGGCGATGATCGCCGAGTTGCCGACGTAGGTGCCCAGACCCGCCTGGTAGTGAAGGATCTTCTCGTAGTTTTCGAGGCTGAAGCTCGCCGGGAAATAGTTCGGCGGCACGGTGGCATTGTCTTCCGCGGTCTTGATCGAGGAAAAGAACGACAGCACGATCGGCGCCGCCATCAAGGTCATGACGACGATGCAGATCGCCGCGACGAGGTAGTAAACAGGCGAGCGCGCGCCGACGTGGTCGCGCGTGGATGCCGCCGCTCGGGGGGCGTCGAGAGCTGCGGCCGTCATTCGCGGCCCCGCGAGGTCAGCGCGATCTGCAGCGCCGAGAAGAACAGGACGATCAACGTCAGCACCACCGAGAGCGCGGCTCCGTAGCCGAGTTTGAAGTTCACGAACGAGTTTTGGTAGATCAGGTACACCGCGGTGAACGTCTGTCCGCGCGGCGCGCCCGAGGTCATGATGTAGAACTGGTCGAACGCCAGCATCGAGCCGATAGCGCTGATGAGGGTTGTCAGCAGCACGATACGGCGGGTAAGCGGGGCGACGATGCGCCAGACGCGCGTCCAATAGCCGGCGCCGTCAATGACCGCCGCCTCCATGATTTCGCCGCTGATCGATTGGATGCCGGCGACGAACAAAACCATGCCGAAGCCGACATATTTCCAGGTGATCGAAACCGCCACCGCCCAGAACGCCAGATCCGCGCTGATGAACCAGACGACGGGTTCGGAGATGATGTGCAGATCGACCAGGAAGCGGTTGAACAGGCCGACCTGCTGATCGAGCAGCCAGAACCACAGCAAGCTCGAACTGCCGAGCCCGATGACGACGGGCAGGAAGATGACACCCCGCGTCAGCTTTTTGAGCGGCGTGTTGTCGGACGTGAGCAAGGCCAAGGCGAAACCGAGCCCCATCAGGATCGGCGTCATGATGAGCGTGTATTTCACGGTGAACCACAGCGCGCGCCAGAACGCGCTGTCGCTCCAGATGCGGACATAGTTGTCGAAGCCGACGTAGCGCTGGCCGCCCAGCAGCGAAGCGTTGGTGAACGAGATGTTCACCAACTGCGCCAGCGGCAAGAGCACGAAAGCGCCCACGAACAGCAGGGCTGGCGCGATGAATAGCCAGCCCGGCCATTGCGGTTGGGGACGCGCTCGGTTCATGAGCGTACGACGAAACGAAGAAGCGTCAGCGTCAACTCACTCGCTAGCGATCGACTTCATCTTGTCCTTGGCCTCGGGATCGCGCCGTCGACGTCGCCGTCGAAGATCGCCCGCTGCAGCATGTTGATCCAGGGGCTCGAGTCCGAGTTCACCATCTCGTTGAAATGGAA
>CAVSSV010000044.1:0-26117 GCA_963730695.1 uncultured Pseudomonadota bacterium | reverse complement strand
TTTTTTGTCGTCTACTTCAACCATCGTATTGCTAGGCCGCCGTTCGCTTCTATGTCTCGCTCGTCGCCGGCTCCAGAATCACTTTGATCCAGAAGGCGCCCGCGCCCTGGCCGGGCGGGGATACGGGCGAGGTGATCCTCGTCGGCTTCACGCTGGGCGGCCAGAGTTTTCAGGCGCTGAACGGCGGCACGCCTGAGGACTACGGCAACGCCGCCTCGATTTCGGTGGAATGCGTCGATCAGGCGGAGGTCGACGCGCTATGGGCGGCGCTGACAGGCAATGGCGGGCAGGAAATCATGTGCGGCTGGTTGCGCGACAGATGGGGCGTGCCGTGGCAGATCGTGCCGGCGATCCTGCCGCGTCTGTTGGCCGATCCGGATCCCAAGGTCGCCGCGCGCGCTTTCGCCGCGATGACTGAGATGGTCAAGCTCGACGCCGCTGCGTTGGAGCGCGCGGCGCGCGGATAATCCTCGCGGCGTTCGCATTTGAGGGGCAGGGGCGTCGACGTATTCGAAAGCTCGATTGGAAGCCGAGGAGATCGGCGAGGAGAAATGGCGCGTGCGGACGAAGGGGCTCATCATGCTTCTGATGTCCTGTGTCGCCGCCGTCGCGATCAGCTTTTTCCGACCGCAATGGGCGATGTGGGCGCTGTTCTTGAACGGCTTGACGCCGCCCGTTGTGCTCCTGGCGCGGGGCGCACCGGCTGAATTCCTGACCCAGAGCCGCGGCGGCGCCGCCGTGATCGTGACAATTTGCACGGGAACCCCATCGCTGTTTCGACGTTGCCTCTGCTGACGCACAATCTTGCGTTGCTACAGTGGAGAAATTTCCATGAAGAATACGATCATTGCTGCGGTCGCGATCGCTATGCTGCCGTCGTTGGCTCTTGCTCAGAATGCGGGCGGCGCAGTTGGCGGCGCGGTCGGCGGAGCGGCGGTGGGAACCGTCGTCGGCGGCCCCGTCGGCACGGTTGTCGGCGCCGGCATCGGTGCGCTCGTCGGTTCGACGCTGCCGGCACAGCCGTCGGTGGCCTACGACGGTCAAGTCGTGGTCGGCAACGAGTTGCCGGGCACCTACACTTACTATCCCGTCCCGCAATATCAGGACTACGACTACGTCATCGTCAACAATCAGCGCGTGATCGTCGACCACCGCACGCACAAGGTGGTGAGGATCGTTCCTTAACCCCATGCCACGGCGTATCGGCACATGGCCGCGCTTCGGCGCGGCCATTCCTGTCAATGAAGGCGGCCCCAAAAGAAGATCTGATAGACCGTCGCCGCCAACTCGAGCAGGATGAGGGCGACGATCGTCCACTCCAGGCGCGTTGCGCGATCGGCGTCGATGATGTCGGTGAGCGCATGCGCGGTTTCGACGATCACGTTGAGTTTGCGCTTGAGCGCTTCGCCGCGTTCCTTGATCTCATATTCGTCCTCAAGCCGCGCATAGAGCCGCTCGAGATCGGGACGGTCCCAAAGCACGTCAGGCTTTTCTTCAACCGCGACGCGGCCCGACACGCGATGCTGCGCCAGCAGCGCTTGTCCAATCAGGCGCAGCATGGCGCGGCGGTGAAACGGTGGCCTCCCGGTACGCGCGAGTTGCGCGGCGAAAGGCTCGATGACGTCGAACACGGCGTTCAGTTCGCGCTCGTCGCGCGCCAGCGCGACACTTTTGGCCAGCGCGTCGGCGATCACCAGAAAGCGCGCGGGCGAAAGGTCCCTGATCTGGATTGGTCCCGTCGCATTGATCGCGTCGGTTTCCCCGGAGATTTCAAGAAGCGCCGTTTCATCGTCGCCGCCTGCGCCCCGCGCGCCAGAAACCCGCGCGCGGATCCTTGCGAGCGTGTCTTCTTCCTCCAGCGGCGACAGGCCGACCATGACCGCGACGCCGAAGCGGAACAGCGCCACCATGCCATTTGCACCGACGCGGAACGCCACCGGCAACGAGGCGATCATATCGGGACGTTCAAGACCGGCGGTGTCGATACGCTCGCCGACCGTCAGCGCGCGCGCAGTGACGCGCGCGGCCGGGACGCTGGTGATGTTCGGCGTCGAATTTGCCATAGGCCCGTGATAGTCTGTCCTCTCATCCTGGGCTAGCATGGGAAGCGGCCTCAGACGTCAAGCGACTTGGAGGGAACATATGGCACGGGAGACCATGCTCGCGCAGATGACCGGCGGGGCCGGCTTCATCGCCGCGCTCGACCAGAGCGGCGGTTCCACGCCCGGCGCCCTGCGCGCCTATGGCGTGCCGGAGACCGCCTATTCCGGCGAAGACGAAATGTTCAAGCTCGTGCACGAAATGCGCGTGCGCATCATGTCCTCGCCGAGCTTCACCGGCGACAAGGTGATCGGCGCGATCCTGTTCGAACGCACGATGGACAGCGACGCCGGCGGCGAGCCGGTGCCGACCTTCCTTTGGGGCGGCCGGCGGATCGTTCCGTTCCTCAAGGTCGACAACGGCCTGGCCAGCGAAGCCGACGGCGTCGCGCTGATGAAGCCGATGCCGGCGCTTGACGCGCTGCTCAAGCGCGCGTGGCGCGCGGCGTGTTCGGCACCAAGATGCGCTCGGTCATCCATCAGGCCTCGCCGAGTGGCGTCAAGGCGATCGTCGACCAGCAATTCGCTGTCGGCGACCAAATTGCCGCGCATGGCCTGATGCCGATCATCGAGCCGGAAGTGTCGATCAAGAGCCCCGATAAGGGCGGCTCGGAAGCGCTCCTGCTGGCCGAATTAACCCGCCATCTCGATGCGCTTCCCGAAGGGCGGCAGGTGATGTTGAAGCTCACCATTCCCGACAAGCCGGATTTTTATGCCGGCCTCGTCCGTCATCCCCGCGTCGCCCGGGTGGTCGCGCTGTCCGGCGGTTACAGCCGTGCGGAAGCCTGCGCCAAGTTGGCGTTGAACCATGGCATCATCGCCAGCTTCTCGCGCGCTCTGGTCGAGGACCTGAAGGCGCAGATGGACGAGAAGACGTTCAACGCCTCGCTCGGCGCCGCGATCGATCAGATCTTCACGGCCTCGACGATCAAGACGTGAATGGCGGGACATGGCGGCGGCGTAGAAATCGGCGTATAGTTTCTCGCTGAGGCGCGAGGAGCTCGACGCGGCGTCTCGGGCTCTTCCCCGAGCCGACCTCAACCAAAACCTCCGCGCGCTGGGAGGTTTGGCCATGTCCACGTTCCACGTGTACGCTGGGCCGGACGCGCTTGCCGCGCCGCCGACCATCAAAAAGATAAGCGCCGCGGATTGTTTCGCGGCGCTCTCCGAGGGTTTCGCCGACTTTCGGGCGATGCCGTCGCATTTGGCTTTTCTTGGGTTTTTCTACGCCGTCGCCGGCATCGCGTTGGCGTCGCTGAGTTCGTTTGGCGACGCCATCCAGTTGGTGTTCCCGCTCGCTGCGGGCTTCGCCTTGGTCGGCCCGTTCCTTGCCATCGGCCTCTATGAGATGAGCCGCCGGCGCGAGCTTGGCCTGCCCAGCGACTGGCGCGACGCTTTTGGCGTGCTGCGTTCGCCGGCGTTGCCCGCGATCGCAACGCTTGGCGTCATTCTTATGCTGATCTTCGCTGTGTGGGTCGGCGCCGCTCAGATGCTTTATGAGGCGCTCTACGGCGATAAGCCGCCGGCGTCCGCGCTCGACTTTCTCAACGATGTGCTGACGACGTCGCGGGGTTGGCAGCTGATCGGAATCGGCGGCGTCTTAGGCTTCGTGTTCGCCGCGGCAGCCCTGGTGCTGAGCATCGTTTCGTTTCCGCTGATGCTCGACCGCGACTGCGGCGTCGCCGTCGCCGTGGGGACATCGCTACGCCTGGCGCAAAAGGATCCGGTAGGCGTGGCGCTGTGGGGGCTGATCGTCGCCGCCGGACTGATTTTAGGATCGCTGCCGCTGTTCGTGGGATTGGCGATCGCGATGCCGGTGCTCGGGCATGCGACGTGGCGCTTTTATCGGCGCGCTATCGAGCGCGATCCTGCACAAGAACATCCCGCGCCGGCTGCGGGAGACCCGGCGCAACGGCCGCCAAGCCTCTATCCCCGCCCGCATTCGTTCCTGTTTCCGTCGTAGACGGAGCAGGGCGCAATACGATCCCTCACCCCGCGCAAAGCGCGGAGTGAGGGAGGAGTTTTAGTGCGAAGCCAGCACCGCCAGCAGCAGCAGCGCGACGATGTTGGTGATCTTGATGGCGGGGTTCACGGCCGGACCGGCCGTGTCTTTATAGGGATCGCCGACGGTGTCGCCGGTCACCGACGCCTTGTGGGCTTCGGACCCCTTGAGATGCTTGACGCCGTCCTTGTCGACGAAACCGTCTTCAAAGCTCTTCTTGGCGTTGTCCCAGGCGCCGCCGCCCGAGGTCATCGAGATCGCAACGAACAGGCCATTGACGATCACGCCGAGCAGCGAAGCGCCGAGCGCGGCGAAGGCCGAGGCCTTCGAGCCCGAGATCAGCAGCACGCCGAAGTAGACGACGAGCGGCGCCAGCACCGGCAGCAGCGACGGGATGATCATTTCCCGGATCGCCGCCTTGGTCAGCAGATCGACCGCGCGGGCGTAGTCGGGCCGCTGCGTGCCCTGCATGATGCCAGGCATTTCCTTGAACTGCCGGCGCACTTCTTCGACGACCGAACCCGCCGCGCGGCCGACCGCCGTCATGGCGATGCCGCCGAAGAGGTAGGGGATCAGGCCGCCGAAGATCAGGCCGGCGACGACGTAGGGGTTCGACAGGTCGAACGTCACCGCGCCGATGTCCTTGAAGTAGGGCGCGCCGATGTCGGTGAAGTGCTTGATGTCGTTGGTGTAGGCGGCGAACAGCACCAGCGCGCCGAGGCCCGCCGAACCGATCGCATAGCCCTTGGTGACCGCCTTGGTGGTGTTGCCGACCGCGTCGAGCGCGTCGGTCGAGTGCCGTACTTCCTTCGGCAGGCCCGCCATTTCGGCGATGCCGCCGGCGTTGTCGGTGACCGGGCCGAAGGCGTCGAGCGCGACGATCATGCCGGCGAGCCCAAGCATGGTCGTCACCGCGATCGCCGTGCCGAACAGGCCGGCGAGCTGATAGGTGACGATGATGCCGCCGACGATCACCAGGGCGGGCAGGGCGGTCGATTCCAAGCTGACCGCGAGGCCCTGGATGACGTTGGTGCCATGGCCGGTGACGGAGGCTTGCGCGATCGAAACGACCGGGCGCTTGCCGGTGCCGGTGTAATATTCGGTGATGACGACGATGAGCCCCGTCACCAGCAAGCCGACGAGGCCGCAGATGAAGAGGTTTATTCCGGTGATCGACTTGCCGGCGACGTCGCCGATCGCGCCCCAGCCGATGACGTATTGCGTCGCCAAGCCCAAGTCCGACGATCGAAAGCGCGCCGGTGGCGATGAGCCCGCGATAGAGCGCGCCCATGATCGAGTTGTTCGCGCCGAGCTTGACGAAATAGGTGCCGATGATCGAGGTCACGATGCAGGCGGCGCAGATCGTCAGCGGATACATCATGATCGTCGCGATATTGTCCTTGCCGGCGAAGAAAATGCTGGCGAGCACCATCGTCGCCACCACGGTCACGGCATAGGTCTCGAACAGGTCCGCCGCCATGCCCGCGCAATCGCCGACGTTGTCGCCCACGTTGTCGGCGATGGTCGCCGGGTTGCGCGGATCGTCCTCGGGAATGCCGGCTTCGACCTTGCCGACGAGGTCAGCGCCGACGTCCGCGCCCTTGGTGAAAATGCCGCCGCCGAGACGGGCGAAGATCGAGATCAGCGAAGCGCCGAAGCCCAGGGCCACCAGCGCGTTGACCACTTCACGGTCGTCGGCCTTGAACCCAAGCGGGCCCGTCAGCACGGCGAAATATCCAGCGACGCCTAGCAGCGCGAAGCCGGCGACCAGCATGCCGGTCACGGCGCCGGATTTAAAGGCGATGTCGAGGCCGGCGGCCAGCGACTGGCTGGCCGCTTGGGCGGTGCGGACGTTGGCGCGCACCGAAACGTTCATGCCGATGAAACCGGCGGCGCCCGAAAGCACCGCGCCGACCACGAAGGCGATCGCGACATCCCAGGTGAGCAGAAGGCCGAGAATGATGAAAACGACGACGCCGACGGCGCCGATGGTCAAGTATTGGCGGCGCAAATAGGCTTGGGCGCCCTCGCGGACCGCCCCCGAAATTTCCTGCATGCGGGCCGAGCCGGCGCTTGCGGCCAGCAATTGATTGACCGTGACGCCGCCATAGACCAGCGACAGCGCGCCGCAGACCAGAATAATACCAATCAGCATCGAATGCCCCAACCCTTGTATCGCTCGGCCGCCCAGCGCCAAATTGCTGGCAAAACGGTCGTCTCATTGCCTAAATTTCGCGCCCTCTTGCCAGAAACGTGAAGGCGGGGCAATTCGCGCAGACCGCTTTTGCGGCCTATTTCAACGATTTTGCGACACTCGGCGGCGCCCAGCGGGGCGACTTCGCCGGTTTTGACCGAATTTTCGAGGAGGGACGGCGTCGGACAAGCCGCCATTTTGGCCAAGCTTCGCCGCAATGGCGGCGCTTCTCGTTTCTAGAAGCGCGGGCGCGTGAAAGTCGCTGGGAACCCTGGTACACCTGCCCAGGCGATTCGCTTCATCGAGGGGCCTTTCCCGCAATGCGAAGTTTTTTGGTCGGCCTCGCAGGCGTTTTTGCCGCTCTGGTCATGACGGCGGCGGCCCCGCTGGCGTTCGGGCAGAGCGCGCCGATGGATTTGCACGCGGCGCCGGCGAAAGCCGCGAAGGCTCCCAAGGCCAAGGGCACGCCGTTGCCGATGAGCGACGACGAGATCCTCGCTCGCGCCAACGCCTGGCTCAACAATGCGCGCACAATCACGGCGGATTTTGTCCAGGTGAGCGCCAGCGGCCATCGCACCCAGGGCGAAATGGCGCTGGACTCGCCCCGGCAAGATGCTGTTCCACTATGACGCGCCGGCGCACCTTGAGATCATCGCCGACGGCACGTCGGTGGCCGTGCGCGACACGCAACTCGGCACCGAAGATCTCTACCTCATCGGCCAGACGCCGCTGAAATTCCTGCTGCGGGACCATATCGACCTCGCCAAGGACACGAAGTTGCTTTCGATTGCGGCGGACGACCGCAATGTCGCGATCGAATTGGAGGATAATGCAACTTTTGGGGGCAGCTCCCACTTGACGCTTCTCTTCGATCCGAAGACGTTCGCGCTCACCCAATGGATCGTGATCGACCCGCAGCGCTCGCAGACAGTGGTTACGCTTTCGAACGTCGATCTGACCTCGACGCCGGACGAGAGCCTGTTCGTGATTCCGCCCAAGCAGGAAACGCGGAGCCGCTAAGCGTGAGCGCCCGCTTCGGCGTTTGGGCCGCGGGCGCCGCGGTCTTCGCGGTCTCGCTCCTCGCCTTCTCCCTCTACCTCTCTTCGCCCGGCGAAATCTATTTCGACGAGACCTGGTATGTGCCGGCCGCCCGTGCGTTGCTGGCGACCGGCGAGATGACGCGGCAGGAACATCCGCCGCTCGGCAAGTTGCTGATCGCGTTGAGCATGGCGATTTTCGGCGACAACCCCATCGGCTGGCGCGCGCTCTCAAGCCTGTTCGGCGCGTTGGCGATGGCCGGGCTCTATGCCTGGACCTTGGCGATGACGCGCTCGGTCTTGTGGAGC
The DNA here is from genome assembly GCA_963730695.1 of uncultured Pseudomonadota bacterium. GTDB lineage: Bacteria > Pseudomonadota > Alphaproteobacteria > Rhizobiales > Beijerinckiaceae > Roseiarcus. Next base: position 18,476 of record CAVSSV010000044.1, on the reverse strand, counting down.
CTTTACGCGGCGGCGCTAGGTCTGTTCGGCGCGGCGATCTATGTGCAGGCGCGCATCGCCATGCTCGACATGTTTTTGATGAGCTTTGGCGTTTGGGCGATCGTGTTCTTCGCCTTCAGCCTCGCCGAGGACATAAAAAAATCTTCGGCGTTGGCGCTGCTAGCGGCTTCAGGCGTTTGCGTCGGGCTGGCGACGGCGTGCAAGGTTTCCGGCGCGTTTTTGTGGGTCGGCCTGGCGGTCGTCGCGCTGATGATCGCGACCCTCAGGGCGTGGGGCGCACGGCTGGAAGCGCCGGCGAGCGACGACTTTTTTTCGCCCGCGCGTTGGCGCGGCGTGACACTCTGGGAGGGCGCGCTGGCCTTCGCCTTGGCGCCGCTGGTCGCCTATTGCGCGACTTATCTCCAGCAGATGATCCATGCCGGATCGGCTTACGAACTGATCGCTTCGCATATCCGCATGAAGGAGATCATGAGCGGGGACGCGGGAACGCACCCGTATTCCAGCGTCTGGTGGCAATGGCCGGCGATGATCCGGCCGGTCTGGTATTATTTTCAGATCCCCGGCGGGGATGCAGCGACGTGGAGCGCCGAGATGCCCGCCGCCGGCGTCGTCTCGCTGCCCAATCCCATCGAGACGGCCCTCGGCGAGGTCGCGATCCTCTTCGCGCTTGGACGGTGGATGCTGCGCCGCCATCTCGGTTCGCTCCTCGTCGCCACCTGCTTTTTCGCGCAGTATCTGCCGTGGATCATCAATCCCAAGGGTCTCGAATTCTCCTTTTACTTTTTCCCGTCCTTGCTCGCGGTCGGGCCGGCGTTGACTCTTGCTTTTCTCGCCATCGAGCCCGCGCAGGTTCGGCGCACGGCGGCGGCCGCCACACTGCTCGCCTCGCTTGCGGGCTTCCTGTTTTTTCTGCCCGTTCTCAACGCCGCGATCGGCCACATCTCGCCGGCGGCGTTTGATGCGCGCATGTGGCTGCCGACCTGGCGTTGACGGCGCAGCTTCGCGCGACGAAGGAATGGGCAGTCCAATTTCCGAGTCCGCCATGCCCGTGACCGCCGACCTCGTAACGCTGCTGGACCTTGAGCCGGCGGGCGTGGACCGTTTCACCGGCCATTCCCTCGATAACGGCTGGAAGCGGATTTTTGGCGGACAGGTGCTGGCGCAATCGTTGGTCGCGGCGCAGCGCACCGTGCCGGATCGCGCCGTGCATTCGCTGCACGCCTATTTTCTGCTGGCGGGCGATCCGCATGAGCCGATCGCCTTCGAGGTCGAGCGGATGCGCGAGGGCCGGAGCTTTTCCACCCGGCGCGTGGTCGCAAGGCAGCGGCAAGAAGCGATCTTCGTCTTGTCGGCCTCCTTCCAGGTCGCGGAGGCGGGGCCCGAGCATTATCTGCCCGCGCCTGACGTTCCTGGCCCGGAGGACAGCTATTTCTCCGACAAGGCGTTCGCCGCGCTTCCGGATATGGCGCGCGAGCAAGTCACCCGCATGCTGAACCGCATCGCGCCAATCGAGACGCGCGCCACCGACCTGCGCCGCTTCGGGCCGGGGAGGGCGGCGGCGACGGAGCCGCGGCAGAATCTCTGGATCCGCATCGCGCCGGAACTGCCCGACGATCCCGCGCTGCATCGCGCGGCTCTGCTCTACCTTTCGGACATGACGCTGCTCGACACCGCTTTGGCCGCGCATGGGCATATGATTTTTGACGGAAAGCATCAGGTGGCCAGCCTTGACCACGCCTTCTGGTTTCACCGACCGGTCCGCGCCGATTCCTGGCTGCTCTACGCACAGGACAGTCCGAACGCGAGCGGGGCGCGGGGTCTGACACGCGGCCTGCTGTACAGCCAGGACAGCGTGCTGGTGGCGAGCGTAGCGCAGGAAGGGCTTATTCGCCCGATCCGCACGAATACCTGACTAACAAGCAGGCGCCTAAAAAATAGACAGGTGTAGGACGCTTTACCATCAGGTAGGCCGTGTCCAGGTGAGGCGACCATATTCCTTCGCCTTTTCAGCGGCCTAACGATCTCCGCGGCGTTTGGCACGAACCTTGTTTGAGAGGGTACGACGACGCGCGTGATGGCGCGCCGCAACCTGCGGGGGCGCGACGCCGGGCGACGGCGTCAGGGACCCGCCAACAGGGGCAAGGCATATGAAAATGGTTATGGCGGTCATCAAGCCGTTCAAGCTGGAGGAGGTACGCGACGCGCTTACCGCCCTCGGCGTGCACGGCCTTACGGTGACAGAAGTCAAAGGTTACGGACGGCAGAAGGGGCATACGGAAATCTATCGAGGCGCCGAGTACTCGGTCAGCTTTCTGCCCAAGCTGAAAATCGAAGTCGCGGTCGACACCAGCGTCGTCGACAAGGTCGTCGACACCATCGTTTCAGCGTCCCGTACCGGGCAAATCGGCGACGGCAAGATTTTCGTCACTGGAATCAACTCCGTGGTGCGCATTCGCACCGGCGAGCGCGACAAAGACGCCCTTTGATCTTTCAACCAAGCCATTTTTCAGGAGCTTACCTCCATGCGATTTAACCGGTTTGTTAGCGGCATAGTGCCAGCGGCGGTATTCGCCGCGCTGGTCAGCTTCGCCGCGCCGCTCTCGTCCTACGCGCAGGACGCCACGCCAAGTCCGGCGGCCTCCCCGCCCACGATGGCCGCCTCCCCGGCGGCGGCCGCTCCTGCAATGGCCGCCTCGCCGGCGGCTGCCGCTACGCCTGCTGCCGCTGCTGCCCCTGCCGCGGCCGCAACGCCTGCCGCTGCTGCCGCCGCCAAACCGGCTCCCCCGGCGGTGCCCGCTTGCGCCTTCTCCAGCGCTGCGGTTCCTGAGACCGACAAATACGCCGCCGTCCCGGCGGTTGCGGCTGTTGTGACGAACTGCACCCCGAGCGGTGGCGACACCGCCTGGATGCTGACGTCCGTCGCGTTGGTCTTGATGATGACCATCCCGGGCCTTGGCCTGTTCTACGGCGGCATGGTGCGCAAGAAGAACGTCGGCGACACCGTGATGACGAGCTTCGCCATCACTGCGCTCGTCACGGTGCTTTATACCGTCGTGACTTACAGCCTGTCGTTCACGCCCGGTGGGCCGTTCATCGGCGGGTTCAGTCGAGCGTTCCTCCAAAACATCCTCAGCGACGTCAACAACGGCGGTATCGGCAATCCGAATCCGCTCGCGCCCACGATCCCTGAGACCGTCTATCTCTGCTTCCAGATGACCTTTGCGATCATCACTCCGGCGCTGATCGCCGGCGCTTTCGCCGAGCGCATGAAGTTCTCGGCGATGCTGTGGTTCATCACGTTGTGGGTGATCTTCGACTACGCCCCGATCGCGCATTGGGTCTGGGGTCCGGACGGCATGTTCTCGACCGCCAACACCGACGCGAACGGCAACTTCGCCGGCTGGAAAGTCGTGCTCGACTATGCCGGCGGCACGGTCGTTCACATCAACGCCGGCGTCGCCGGCCTGGTGGCGGCGATCATGCTCGGCAAGCGCCAGTCCACCGGTCCGGGCCACAACATGATCCTGACCTTCATCGGCACGGGTCTGCTGTGGGTCGGCTGGTTCGGCTTCAATGCCGGTTCGGCAGTCACCGCTGGCGTGCAAGCCGGCATGGCCATGACGGTCACCCAGATCGCCACCGCCGTTGCGGCGCTGACCTGGATGTTCGTCGAATGGGCGCATCGCGGCAAGCCGACGGTCATCGGCATCTGCTCGGGCGCGGTCGCGGGTCTTGTCGCCATCACGCCGGCCTCTGGCTTCGTCGGTCCGCTCGGCTCGATCTGGATCGGCATCGCCTGCGGCGTCGGCTGCTATTGGGGCGCAACGGGCCTCAAGCACACCTTCGGCTACGACGACGCGCTCGACACCTTCGGCGTCCATGGCGTCGGCGGCATCATCGGCGCGATCCTCACCGGCGTGTTCGCTGTCAATCAGTACAGCGGCCACTCCGGCCTGATCGAAGGCAACCCGGGCCAGGTCGTCAACCAGGTCATCGGCGTCGCTACCGTGATTGTCTATGACCTCATCGTGTCCTTCATCATCCTGAAGGTCATCGACATGGCGATTGGCCTGCGCGTCTCCGAAGAAGTCGAGCGCGACGGTCTCGATCTCGCCCTACACGGCGAAATCGTCCAGTAAGCCGGAAAGGCGGGGTGCGCCCCGCCTTTTCAAAACCCCTCCTCCCGACCTGGGCGCCTCGCAAGAGGCGCCCTTTTTGTTGTGCGGCGGGGGAGGGCGCTCTTTTATTTCGGGGGCCCGCCGCCCGGGGCTTTATGGTTAGGCCGACGTTAACTCCGGCCCCATAGGGTCAGCCTTGTTTGTCGGCGTATGCGTCGACGAGGCGTAAACCGGCTGGGGCATGCGTAGCACGATCGTTGCAGCTCTTGAGTTTTGGCCGGACGCCCTCGGCGGTTGGCCCAAGCGTCGCGCCAGCGAACTCTTGGGCCTGACCTGCATCGGCCTCGTCGGCGCCGCCTCACTGGCGCTGATGAGCTGGTCGATCGACGATCCCAGCCTCAATCACGCGACGTCGCTCGCGCCTCACAACTGGCTCGGGAAAGGCGGGGCGATGTTCGCCGACCTCGCTATGCAGAGCCTGGGCTTGGCGAGCCTCAGCCTGATCGTGGTCCCTGCGCTGTGGGGATGGCGCCTCTTAAGGAAGCGCCCGATTGGGCGGCCGATCTTTCGCTTTCTCGCCTGCATCCTCGGCATCGCCGCCCTGGCGACCGCCATCAGCTTCGCGCCGCCGCCGGGAAGCTGGCCGCTGCTGTCCGGTCTCGGCGGGGTCGTCGGCGACGCCGGCGACATGCTGCCGCGGCTGTTTTTCGGCGGCCGGACGATGGTTTTGGCCATCACCGGTCTCGTCAGCCTCGGGATCGCCATTCTCGCGCTGTCAGCGGCGAGCGGCTACGGCTTCACGGCGATCGAGGAAGAGTTTGTCGCCAAGCCGGAGCTCAAGAAGGGCGCGCGCGCCGTCGATGACGACGAGGACGAAAGTGGCCGCGAGGGCGAGCCCGGCTTCGCGCTGATCGCCCTCGGCGCTTTGATCCACACCGCCTACGCCGCCAAGACCGCGCTGCGCCGGCGCCTGACGCGGGCCAAGACCGCGACGGCCAAGAAGCCGCCGCCGGCTTGGGAAGCGCGCGAATCTGCCTGGCGCGAGCCCGATCTCGACACACCGGCCGCCGCTGGCGCGCCCGCCGTTTCCCCTGCGCCGGCGCCTCTGCTGCGCGCCGCCCCTGCCGTTGCGCCTGCCACGGGCGCGCTCGGGCCGGCCCAGGCGCCGGCTTCGCGCATCGCCGTGGCCCCGCAGCCCGTCAGCCTCAAGGCGGCGAACCAAACCAAAGCGCCCGCCAAAGCCCCGCGCGCCGCCGGCTATCAGATCCCGCCGATCACGCTGCTCGCCGAGCCGAAGAAGACCGCGCGTCGACGATCTCCAATGACGCGCTGGAGCAGAACGCGCGGCTGCTCGAAGGCGTGCTCGACGATTTCGGCGTCAAGGGCGAGATCATCAACGTGCGCCCCGGCCCGGTGGTCACGCTCTACGAGCTGGAGCCCGCGCCGGGCATCAAATCCTCGCGCGTGATCGGCCTCGCCGACGACATCGCCCGTTCGATGTCGGCGATCTCGGCGCGCGTCGCCGTGGTGCAGGGCCGCAACGCCATCGGCATCGAACTGCCGAACCAGAAGCGCGAGACGGTGTTCCTGCGCGAGATGCTGGCGAGCCAGGATTTCGCCGACAGCAAGCAGCGCCTGGCCATCGCGCTCGGCAAGACGATCGGCGGCGAACCCGTCATCGTCGATCTCGCGAAGATGCCGCATCTGCTGGTCGCCGGCACCACCGGCTCGGGCAAGTCGGTCGCGATCAACACGATGATCTGCTCGCTGCTCTATCGGCTTGAAGCCCGAGCAGTGCCGCCTGATCATGGTCGATCCGAAGATGCTCGAACTCTCCGTCTACGACGGCATTCCGCATCTGCTCACGCCCGTCGTCACCGACCCCAAGAAGGCGGTCGTCGCGCTGAAATGGGCGGTGCGCGAGATGGAAGAGCGCTACAAGAAAATGTCGAAGCTCGGCGTGCGCAACATCGACGGTTTTAACGCGCGCGTCGGCGAAGCCAACGGCAAGGGCGAGACCATCACCCGCACCGTGCAGACCGGCTTCGACAAGCGAGACCGGCGAAGCGATGTTCGAGACCGAGGACGATGGAGCTCTCGGAGCTGCCCTATATCGTCGTCGTCGTCGACGAAATGGCCGACCTGATGATGGTCGCCGGCAAGGACATCGAGGGCGCGATCCAGCGCCTGGCGCAGATGGCGCGCGCCGCCGGCATCCATCTCATCATGGCGACGCAGCGCCCGTCGCGTCGACGTCATCACCGGCACCATCAAGGCCAACTTCCCGACCCGCATTTCCTTCCAGGTCACCAGCAAGATCGACAGCCGCACCATTCTGGGCGAGCAGGGCGCCGAGCAACTGCTGGGGCAGGGCGACATGCTCTACATGGCCGGCGGCGGCCGCATCGGCCGCGTGCACGGCCCGTTCGTCTCCGACGGCGAAGTCGAGAAGATCGTCGCGCATCTCAAGGCGCAGGGACAGCCGGAATATCTCAGCGCCATCACCGAGGAAGAGACTGTCGCCGGCGAGGACGACGACGAGGGCGGCGGTCCGGTGTCGCCGATCGGCTCGATGGACGAGGAAGAGGCGGGCGACATCTACGACCGCGCCGTCAACATCGTGCTGCGCGACCGCAACGTGTCGACCAGCTACATCCAGCGCCGCCTCTCCGTCGGCTACAACAAGGCGGCGTCGCTCGATCGAGCGGATGGAGAAGGAAGGCGTCGTCAGCCCGCCCAACCACTCCGGCAAACGCGAGATTCTCGTCGGCAACGGCGTCGACCGCGCGCCGTTCCAGGAAGACGAGGACGCGGCTTAAGAACCCTTCCTTTTCACTCTCCCCGTTGAAAACGGGGAGAGGGCCGGGGTGAGGGGCTTGGTGAGTTCGCCCGAAGGGCGGCGTGAACTCACCCTAACCCTCTCCCCGCGCTACGCGCATGGAAGGGGGGACGTTGCTCTAGCGCGCCTACCCGCCCCGGCGCACGACGCCCCGCGCCGGCCAGAAGGCGACGCCGACGCCGATCAGCAGCACGGCGATCAGCAGCAGGAACACGAAGGACTGCGTGAGCCAGGCGATCGCCGGCACCGTCAGCGCCATCGCCAGGCCGAGAAACGAGATCTGCAGTGACAGGAAGCTGATGCCGGCAAGAAAGGTCCCCAGCGCCAGCATCGCCAGCATCACCAGGCTGAGCGCCGCGTCCGGGATCATGCTGCGGACGTGAAACAGCACCATGATGTTCATCATCACCAGCACGGCCGCCCAGTGGAGGACCATGACGCCGATCAGGCGCAGCCGGGAATTGCGGTCGTCGGCATGGCTCCAGCGCGAGAAAATGCAGATGGCGCCGATGGCGATAGCCAAAAACTCCCAGTAGCCCACCAGCGGCTGGCGCGAGAGATTGGAGTAGGCGACGCCGGCGACCGCCAGCACGAGCGCCAGGATGAAAGGCGCTTGCCGCAACAAAGCCGCGCGAACCGAGCCGCCGCCGTCGTTGGGCTCGTGATTGGTGGCGACGGAATCCGTCATGTGCCCGACCTTTCCGCTTGGCTGGCTTGAACGCCGTCGCCTTACTGCCCTAACGGGACTGCGGCGGGCAAGCCCGGGGGCTCTTTTGCTGCCTCCCGCTTGCTCCGGCGCAGCGGTTCGGTCAGGAGAACCCAACGGCTTTCCAGGAATTTCATGGCCACCGGCATTGTCGGCGTCGTCACGCGCCATAAAATCCTCAGCGCAGCCTTCGCGGTCGCTTGCGGCTTCATGATCGTCTTCGCCGCGCGCTCCGTGCACGACGTCATGTCTTGGCGCGGCCATCAGAGCGAGACCATCCAGCCATGGATGACCTCCCACTACATCGCGCGAAGCTGGGGCGTGGACCCGGAGGCCGTCGACAAGATCGTCGGGCTCGATCCGAAGGACGATTACGCCCGCACGTTGCGGCAGGCGGCGTCCGAACGCGGGGTCGCGGTCGAGACGCTCACGGCGCAAGTTGACGCCGCCATCGCAAAACTCAAGGCCATGAACCCTAGCGGCGGCGAGCCGTGACCTCGTGGCTGCTCGGGCTGGTGCCGCACTACGGGGCGCCGCTGCTATTCATCGCGACGTTCTGCGCGTGCATCGCCGTGCCGATGCCGGTGTCGGTGCTGATGTTGGCGGCCGGCGGCTTCGCCTCGGTCGGCGACTTGTCGTTCTCCAGCGTTTTCATCGCCGCGATGGCCGGCGCCATCCTCGGGGACCAGACCGGCTACTTTCTCGGCGCCCGCTCCGGCCCGCGCATCCTAGATTGGCTCGGGCCCAGGGCGGCCCCGATCGAACGCGCCTCGGCGATGCTGGCGGCGCGCGGCGGCCTCGCGGTGTTCTTCACGCGCTGGCTGGTGGCCGCGCTTGGCCCTTATGTCAATTTGGCCGCCGGCATGTCGCGGCAGGGCTGGGCGCGATTCACCGCCTGGGGCGTGCTTGGCGAGTTGGTCTGGGTCGGCCTTTACGTCGGCCTCGGCTTTTACTTCACCGGCAATCTGCAGGCGGCTTCCGACGCGGCCTTCAACATTCTGGGTTTCATCGCCGCGTTCGTCGCCGTGGCGGGCTTGGGGGCGTGGCTCGTATATCTCGCCCGTCGCGAAAAATGAACGCGTAACGAAAGGGTCGACTTGGCATGGACGCGCTCATCTTCGATCTTGGCGGCGTGATCGTCGCGCACGACAACGCCAAAATGCTGGCGCGTGTCGCCTCGCGCTGTGCGCCCGACGCCGCTGTGCGCGTCGATACGTCGCTCCGCGATCCGCGCTGGGGGACAGGCGCGCCGATCGAGGCGCTGCACGAAGGGCTCGCCCGCGACTTCGGCTATGCCGGCGATTGGTCAACGTTCCAGGACGACTATTGCTGCCACTTCGACGTCGACGCCTCGATGCTGGCCTATGTGCGCTCGCTGGCCAAGCGCCGGCGAACGCTGATTTTCTCCAACACCAACGCAGTGCACTGGGCCTATCTCGTCCGCGCCACAGACGGCGCGCTGGCCGAGATCGAAAATTATCTCAGCCACCGCATCGGCCTCGCCAAACCTGCCGTCGAATCCTATCGCAAAGTGGCGGAGCTTGCCGGCGTCGCGCCGGAGCGCGCGCTGTTCTTCGACGATCTTGAAGCCAACGTGCTCGGCGCCCGCGCCGCCGGTTGGCGCGCGGAAGTCTTTCGCGACGAGGCGGAGTTGCGGCGGATTCTGACGTGTGAGGCGATTGAGGCGTAGCGCACGCTCGCTGACAGGGCAGGGCCCACCCCCATTGCGAGGAGCATAGCGACATACAACCTAGGGGCCGCGAGCAGCTATATATCCGGCCCCTACGTTGTTTCACCGGCTCGCAATAACGGCGCGCGCTAGCCCCCGACGCCAAGCCCACACAAGCTTCGCACAAGCAACTCGCTCCATGCGGAAAAGCAGAACGCGTCTGTAGCGTGATCTGATTTGTACCCCGCCGTGACCCCAAGGGTCGAAGGAGCGGGACGCGTCTCCGCAGTATTAGAACGCCTCTCTAGCCGGCGCGAGCGCTTATCCGCTCGCAACTTGAACGCACGCCGCTGCGTTCAAGTGCAGCTGCATTGGACAAATACTTAAGTCTCGTCATCATACGTAACTTAAAAACGCTGTCGTTGCTATATTGCAACTTGAAGTTGCGCAAAAGACAGAAGAAAGTCCCAGATGAACTGGCCAATTCGACGGCAAGTCTGGAGGCTACGTATGAAGCTGAAGTCACAAGCGCGGATGGAATTACGCAAAGCGGCCATTTCGCAATCGGCATCGGTCAAAGCTCTTGCCGTTGCTTTGAGCTTCATCGCAGTGGCGACGGCTAAAGGGCAGGCGATCAATGTCACGGGAAATCAGAGCCAGAACGCAGCCACGCTCACCGGCCCCGTGACGGTGCAGGGGACGACGGGCGTCCCAGGCGCCGATGTGCTCACGCTGACGGGAAGCGCCAGCTACAGCGGCACAACCTCGATCGGGACCGGCTTCTACGCCGGTTCGGTCACGCTCAAAGCGGGCAATGCCAATGCGTTCAGTCAAGGGTCGGGAACGACGGTGTTCGGCGTCAGCACGCTTGACCTTGGTGGCGCTTCGCAGGCGATCAATTCGGTGACTGTCGACGGGGGCACGCTGCGGAACGGCTCTCTTGCCGGGGCCGTGACGTCGTATGGCGGTTCGATCACTAGCCTCGGCGGCACGGCGTCCGTCGACGCGAACACTGGCACAACGTACCTTTACGGAGCCAACGCATACGCCGGGGCGACGACGGTCGAGGGAGCGCTCGCGGCCGAGAATACGAATGCCTTCAGCGCGGCTTCGGCGACAACGCTCAACGGCGGAATGCTTCTGCTCGACGGCTACAATCAAACCGTGAGCTCGCTCGCAGGCTCCGGCGTCGTCACCAGCTCCGGAGGCGGCGTCGCTATCCTCACGAACCAGGGCGTCTCATCGACCTTCGCCGGCGTCGTTCAAGATGGCACGGGCAAGATCGGATTGACCCAGGATTCGACCACCAACAGCACGCTGACGCTAAGCGGCGCCAACATCTACAGCGGCGCCACGACCGTCGCCGCCGGCACGCTGAAGGCTGGCGCGCAGAACGCCTTCAGCGCCATCTCCGCCACCTCAGTTCAGACCAGCGGCGCGCTCGACCTTGGCGGCTATTCCGAAACCATCACCACGGTCGCGCTGAGCGGCGGCTCGCTGCAGAATGGGACGCTCGCGGGCGCGATCACGTCGACGGGAGGCACGATCAATGATCTCGCCGGCACGGCCAGCCTGACGACGACGGGCGGGACCACCACGCTCACGGGCGCGAATGGCTACAGCGGGCCAACCAGCGTCAACGGCGGCACGATGGCGGGCGGCAACGCAAACGTTTTCAGCGCGACATCGACGACGTCGGTCGCAACCGGCGGCACGCTCGATCTCGGCGGGTCCGCGCAAACCATCAACACCGTCGCGCTGGCGGGGGGCACGTTGCAGAATGGATCGTTGACTGGCGGGGTGCTTTCCAACGGCGGCACGATCAGCAATTTGGCCGGGGCCGCGAGCGTGTCGACCTACAGTGGGACCACGACATTGACGGGCATGAACGCCTACGCCGGCGCGACGAGCGTGAACGGCGGCACGCTGATCGGCGGAGCGGCGAACGTGTTCAGTACAACCTCGGCGACGTCGGTCGCCAGCGGAGGCGTCCTCGACCTCGGCGGTTATTCACAGGCGATCGCCGCGGTCGCCTTGGCGGGGGGCACGTTGCAGAACGGCGCGCTCACGGGCTCGGTCACGTCGACGGGCGGAGCGATCATGTCGATCGGCGGCACGGCGTCCGTCACCGCCACGAGCGGAATGACGACGCTCTCGGGTATAAACATCTACAGCGGCGCGACGATCGTCCATGCCGGCACGCTGCTCGGCGGATCGGCGAACGCTTTCAGCGGCAATTCGGCTACGACGGTTGCTAACGGAGCCACCCTTGATATCGGCGGCTACGGTCAGACTGTCGGTTCGCTCTCCGGCGCGGGCACGGTCACCAACAGCGGGTCGGCAGCCGGCGTGCTTACGAACCAGGGGCCGTCTTCGACCTTCTCCGGCGTCATTCAAGACGGTCCCACCAACACGACGGGGCTCACGCAGGAACTCACTGACCGGCGGCACGCTGACGCTCACCGACACGAACACCTACACCGGCGCCACCACTGTCACTGGCGGCACGCTCCTCGGCGGCAAGGCCAACGTCTTCAGCGCAAGTTCGGCAACGTCGATCGGAACCGGCGGCACGCTCGACCTCGGTGGCTTCGCGCAGACGATCGCCAGCGTCGCCTTGAACGGTGGCAAATTGACGAACGGCGCGCTTACCGGCGCGGTGACGTCGACCGGCGGTGCGATCAACGGCATTGACGGCCCCGCGACGTTGACGACCGGCGCCGGCACGACCACGCTCACCGGTTCGAACACCTACGCCGGCGCGACGAATGTCAACGGCGGAGCGTTGCTCGGCGGCTCGGTCAACGCCTTCGGCGCGACGTCGGCGACGTCGGTCGCGGCAAACGGCACGCTCGACCTCGGCGGCTTCAATCAGATGGTGAGCATGCTGTCGGGCGCGGGAACAGTGCGCAACACCGGCGAGGCGGCGGCCGTGCTGACTAACCAGGGCGCCTCTTCGACCTTCTCCGGAGTCATCGAAGACGACGGCCAGACCGGCTTGACCCAAAACTCCACGACGGGCGGCGTGCTGACGCTGACCGGCATCAACACCTACACCGGCCTGACGACCGTCCAGGCGGGCGGATTGGTCAACCGAGGCACGATCACCGGCGCGGTCGTCAACGACGCCGGCGCTACGTTGACCAACGCCACTGCGGCCGAGATCAAGGGCGGCGTGACCAACGCCGGGATGTTCATCGGCAGCGGCGTGGTCGACGTCGGCGTCGTCAACCAAGCCACCGGGGTCATCGCGCTCAACGGCGGCGGCACGAACACGCTGATCGTCAACGGCACGTATCAAGGCGCGGCCGGATCCGTCGTTACGGTCGACGGCAACTTCACGACGCGCGCGACGGATGAGTTGATCGTCCACGGCCTGGCGTCGGGCCAGCTCAACATGGCGGTCACCACGCTCGACTCGCCGTTGACGCGGCCGTTCTGGAGCACGCCGATCGCCCTGGCGAGCGCCGACGCCGGCAGCACGGCGGCTTATTCGGTGACCGGCTATCCCAAGGAGGCCGGCCTTGTCATCTACAAGCCGAAGATGTGGACGGACAGCGGCACGCAGTACTACGGCCTTGTCAATTCGATCAACGGTCAGGCCGCCGGCGGTCTCGTCTCAGGAGTCGTCTCGATCCAGAACGCGATCGCGACGTCCTTCTTCAAGCCGGCGAACACATTCGTCGTCTCGCCGCTCAATCCGTCGCCCAATGAGGTCAGTGTCGCGCCTTGGATCCGGGTCCAAGGGGCGGCCGCCCATCTCTCGACCTCGGGATCGGCGGCGCTCACCACGGGCGAGATTGTTTCGACGCCCTCCAACGCCAATGTCGACTTCGGCGGGTTTCAGGCTGGCCTCGACGCCGCCGTGCTCAATATCGAGGGCAGCGGTGTCAACATCCACGCCGGCCTGATGGCGGGCGTGATCAACGGCAATTCCACGCAGACCGCGTTCCCGGAGAAGACCACCTTCAACGACGACTTCATCGGCGCCTATGCCGCGCTGTTCAAGGGACCGTTGTTCGTGGATGCGCAGGTGCATGAGGAACGGATCGGCTACAACGTCAACGTCAACACGCCGGTGCTTTCCATCCCGGGCTCCAGCGTCACCGGCCGTCGGTTCTCGGCGAGCACCTCGGCGAGCTACACGATCTCGGTCGACGATTGGGGCATCATCCCCGCGGCCGGCTTCACCTACGCCAACGCGCAGACCGGCAACCTCAGCTTTGCGCAGAACGCCGGCACGGGCCAGCAAGCGACGTTGATCACCTTCGGCAATGCGGCGAGCGCGATCGGCTTCGCCGGCCTGACGGTGCAAAAGACCTTTGCCTCGTACGGCGATCAGCTCAAACTCTCGCCATTCGTCTCGCTCACCGGCTACCACGACTTCGCGGGCACGCTGAACTCGAGCCTGCAGCTGTCGCCCGGCACCGCGCTGGCGGTGGCGTTCCCGGTAACCACGCAACGGCTCTCCACCTTCGGCGCCGCCAGCGTCGGCGTGAACGGCCTCTACCTGCCGAAACTGTCCGGCCCGGGACGTCTCGTCACCGGCTCCCTCAGCGCCGACTTCCAGTTCGGCCAGCAGATCAACAGCTACGGCGGTACGGCGCAGCTTCGGATGGATTTCTGACCATGGCTAGCGCTCAGGCGAGAACCCCTCTCCCGGAGGGAGAGGGGTTCTCGCGTCTATGTTCATGTTATGTTCACATTCATTGTGTTAGCCGATACACTCACCTCTATTGCTCGGCGGCGCAAAACGGCGATTTAGCGTTTGCATACATAGGTTGCGACATAAGCTATTGAAAAACCATCAATCATCTCCGAATCCCCTTGCACCAGCTTGGATTTGTGCCGCTCCAGCTTGCACTAACTTGCCCTGATTTGGCTGAACGCCGCCCCGGCTTGGCAAAACTTGCCTTTGCTTGGCTCCGCCTTGCAACGGCTCCGCAGCTACCGCGCCGTCCTTCCCAGACTCAACCGCCCGCGCTAACCCCCGCCCATGGCTCGTACCCCCACACCCCCGCCGCCCAAGCCGCAGCCGCCGATCGACGTTGCGCTGAAGGACGCGCTTGAGGAGCGCTATCTCGCCTATGCGCTCTCCACCATCATGGGCCGCGCGCTGCCGGACGCGCGCGACGGGCTGAAGCCGGTGCATCGCCGCATTCTGTACGGCATGCACATTCTCAAACTCGACCCCGGCACCGCGTTCAAGAAATGCGCAAAGATCGTCGGCGACGTCATGGGCTCGTTCCATCCCCATGGCGACCAGGCGATCTACGACGCGCTGGTGCGTCTCGCCCAGGACTTTTCCTCGCGCTATCCCTTGATCGAAGGTCAGGGCAACTTCGGCAACATCGACGGCGATAACCCCGCCGCCTATCGCTACACCGAGGCGCGCATGACCGATGTCGCGCGGCTTGTGCTGGAGGGCATCGACGAAGATTCCGTCGATTGGCGCGACAATTATTCCGGCGACACTAAAGAGCCGATCGTGCTGCCGTCGGCGCTGCCGAACCTGCTCGCCAACGGCTCGCAAGGCATTGCCGTGGGCATGGCGACCTCCGTGCCGCCGCACAATGTCGCCGAACTCTGCGACGCGGCGCTCTATCTCATCGCGCATCCGAAAGCCGACACCGACGCGCTGCTGCAATTCGCGCCGGGCCCGGATTTTCCCACCGGCGGCGTGCTGATCGACACGAAAGAGTCGATCGCCGAAACCTATCGCACCGGGCGCGGCTCGTTCCGCTTGCGCGCGCATTGGCGCAAGGAGGAACTGGGGCGCGGCGGCTGGGCGGTGATCGTCGACGAGATCCCCTACGGCGTGCAGAAATCGCGGCTGATCGAACAGCTCGCCGAACTCATCACCGAGAAGAAAGCGCATCTGCTCGGCGACGTGCGCGACGAGAGCGCCGAGGACGTGCGTGTCGTGCTCGAGCCGCGCACGCGCAACGTCGACGCTGCGACGATGATGGAGCAGCTGTTCAAGCTGTCCGAATTGGAATCGCGCATCGGCGTCAACATGAACGTGCTGGTCGACGGCGTGAGCCCGCGCGTGGTCACGCTCGCCGAGGCGCTGCAGCAATGGCTCGACCACCGCCGCACGGTTCTGCAGCGCCGCTCGCGCCATCGCCTCGGCCATATCGAGCGCCGGCTCGAACTGCTCGCCGGCATGATCATTGTCTTCCTCAATCTCGATGAGGTGATCCGCATCGTCCGCGAGGCCGAGGAGCCGAAGGAAGCGCTGATGGCGCGCTTCAAGCTGTCGGACCTGCAAGCCAATTACGTGCTCGACACGCGGCTGCGTTCGTTGCGCCGCCTCGAGGAAATGGCGCTGCGCAAGGAGCAGGACGATCTCAAGAAGGAGAAGGGGCAGATTGAAGACCTGCTCGGCTCAGATAAGAAGCAATGGCAGGCCATCGCCTACGAAATCCGCGATCTGAAGAAGCGCTACGGACCCGACACCGCCATCGGAAAGCGTCGCACGCGGCTTGAGGATGCGCCGACCATCGATGTCGAACTCGCGGAGACGCTGGTCGAGCGCGAACCGATCACCGTCGTCGTCTCCAAGAAGGGTTGGATCCGCGCGCTGAAGGGCCACGTGCAGGATCTGTCCACGCTCAGTTTCAAGGGCGACGACGCGCTGATGAGCCATCTCTATGCCGAGACGACGTCGAAGATCATTGTGATGGCGAGCGACGGCAAGGCGTTCACCTTGGAAGGCGCAAAGCTGCCGGGCGGACGCGGCCTGGGCGAGCCGATCCGCCTGCTCGCCGACATCGACGAGGGCGCCGAGATCGTCACGCTGTTCATCGCGGCCGCCGGCGCCAAGCGGCTGCTCGTCGCCAGCGACGGGCGGGGTTTCGTTGCGCCTGAGGACGATCTGCTGTCGCAGACCCGCAAGGGCCGCGCGGCGCTCAATGTCGATGCGCCGGCGAGATTGACGGTGGCCGCGCCGGTTGAGGGCGATCAGGTCGCCATCATCGGCGAAAACCGCAAGCTGCTCGTGTTCCCGCTGGAGCAAGTGCCGGAGATGGCGCGCGGCAAGGGCGTCCGCCTGCAGCGCTATCGCGACGGCGGGGTGGCCGACGCCCAGGTGTTCAAGCTCAAGGAAGGTATGACGTGGCGCGATGCGGCAGGGCGCAACTTCACGCTCGCCGGCGCCGACCTCAAGGATTGGCGCGGCGCGCGGGCCGAGGCGGGGCGTCTGCCGCCGAAAGGTTTTCCCAGGAGCAACCGGTTCGACGGATAGGTATATCAACCTGATTATATTGTAGAATATCAGTCCCGCGGCGCGATAGTTACTATTTTCAGGAATAAGCATTGCCATAGTTTCAAACTGCCGCAATCCTGCGCGGGAAAGGCAGGGCTCCCAAATGCGCGCGATCCGCATTGCGTTTACCGGCGCACCCGATGTTATGCGTCTCGAAGATGTGGATTTGCCGGCCCCTGGCGGCGGCGAGGTGCGCATTCGCCACCACGCGATCGGCATCAACTATCTCGATGTGTATTATCGCTCCGGCGTCTATCCCTCACCCGCAAGGCCATTCACCCCGGGCAATGAGGGGGCGGGGGAGATCATCGCGCTCGGCAAAGGCGTCAAGCTCTTCAAGGTCGGCGACCGCGTCGCCTATGTCGGCGCGCTCGGGGCCTATGCCGAGGAGCGCAACATCGCCGCTACGTCGCTGGTCAAGCTGCCCAAGGCGATCTCCTACGAGCAGGCCGCCGCCATGATGCTCAAAGGCATGACCGCGCAGTATCTGCTTATGCAGACCCACAAGGTGAAGAAGGGCGAGACCATCCTCGTTCACGCCGCCGCGGGCGGCGTCGGTCAGTTGCTGTGCCAGTGGGGCAAGGCGCTCGGCGCGACCGTGATCGGCACCGTCGGCTCGCCTGAGAAGGCAGAGATCGCCAAGAAATGCGGCGCCAAGCACGTCATCCTCTATCGCGAAGAAGACTTCGCCGTGCGCGTCGCTGAGATCACCAAAGGTGCGAAATGCGATGTCGTCTACGACGGCGTCGGGCAGGCGACTTTCCCTGCTTCGCTCGACTGCCTAAAACCGTTCGGCATGTTCGCTTCCTACGGCTCCGCCTCCGGCCCGGTGGAGCACTTCAAGCTGGCGCTGCTGGCGCAGAAGGGTTCGCTGTTCGCGACGCGCCCGACGGTGTTCACCTTCCTCGCCGATCGCGCCCGATATGAACGCATGGCCAAGGATCTGTTCGCCGTCGTGGCCTCCGGTAAGGTCAAAGTCGCCATCAGCCAGCGCTACAAACTGAGCGAGGTCGCGCGAGCTCACATCGCGCTGGAATCGCGGCGCACGCACGGCTCGATGATCGTCGTTCCGTGATCCCAGCGGCCTTTCGGCCGCCACGATTTCTGGCTAACGGCAACGGCCTTGGCTGTTACGGCGGAAGCTTCTATAGCGGCCCCCTAAGTCTTCTCGGCGACCGATCCTCATGAGCGAACCCACCTATTTCAACCGCGACAACGCGCCGGCCGTGGTCGAGCCCAAGGAAGAGAGCCTTTGGGACCTCATCAAGGTCATCCTGCAGGCGGTCGTCATCGCGTTTGTGTTGCGAACACTGCTGTTTCAGCCGTTCAACATCCCGACGGGCTCGCTGATCCCGACGTTGCTGATCGGCGACTATGTCTTCGCTTCGAAATACGCTTACGGCTTCTCGCACTATTCGCTGCCAGGGTTCCTCGATTGGTTCCCGCAGGCGATGCCGGGCCGCGTGTTCTTCTCCGAGCCGAAGCGCGGCGACATCGTGGTGTTCCGGCTAGATCTCCTCGCTCAGGCCGATGATGTCGGACACCTTGTGCCCGGCCACGAAGGTCAGCGCGGCCTGGCGCAGGGCGTCGATGTGCTCGGAGTTCTCGGCGCCGCGGAGCCGGAAGTACACCTGGCCCCAGGCCACCCGGGCCAGGTCGCGCGGGCCGAACATGTCGCGCGCGGCCAGCCCGCGCGCGAAATAATAAATAGAGGCCCCGCGGATCAGCGTGTTGTCCACATCGAAGAACGCGCCCGCCGTGGGATCCTCCCGGGGGGGCACCTCGACCACCGTGGCAACGGCCGCGGCGGCCGCGCGGGCCAGCTCCGCCCTGTTCCTTCCGCGTCCGGGCCGACTTGCCGAGCCGAGCAATACATC
>CAVSSV010000043.1:0-5603 GCA_963730695.1 uncultured Pseudomonadota bacterium | reverse complement strand
GGTGAGCGCGCGGCGCCGCAGCGCTTCGAGATCGGCGAGCAGCTGGCTGCGCAGCGGCGTCGCGATTTCCGCGGCAGCGGTCGGCGTCGGCGCGCGCAAGTCGGCGGCGTGATCGATCAACGTCACGTCGGTCTCGTGGCCGACGGCGGAGATCAGCGGAATTTCGCTCGCCGCCGCCGCGCGCACGACAATCTCTTCGTTGAAACTCCAGAGGTCTTCCAGCGAACCGCCGCCGCGCGCGACGATCAGCACGTCCGGGCGCGGCACCTTTCCGCCCAGCGGCATCGCGTTGAAACCCGTTATGGCAGCGGCGATTTCCTTCGCCGAACCTTCGCCCTGCACGCGCACCGGCCAGACCAGCACATGCAGCGGAAAACGCTCGGCGATGCGATGCAGAATGTCGCGGATCACCGCGCCGGTGGGGCTGGTGACGACGCCGATCACCTTCGGCAGCGCGGGCAGCGGACGTTTTCGCGCCGCGTCGAACAGGCCCTCGGCGGCGAGCTGCTTGCGCCGCGCCTCGAGCAAGGCGAGCAGCGCGCCGACGCCGGCCGGCTCGATCGTTTCGATGACGATCTGATAATTCGACTTGCCGGGAAACGTCGTGATCTTGCCGCTGGCGACGACTTCCATGCCCTCTTCGGGCTTGATGCGCATCCGCGAAAACACGCCCTTCCAGATCACCGCGTCGATTTTAGCGGTGGAGTCTTTCAGCGCGAAATAGCAGTGGCCGGAGGAGTGCGGGTCCGCGATAGCCCGAGACTTCGCCGCGCAGGCGCACGTAGCCAAAATCGTCCTCGAGCGCGCGCTTGATCGCGCCGGCGAGCTCGCCAACGGTGAATTCGGGCGTGTTGGAGGGAGCAGCGGCGTCGGCCATCCCGAAGGATTATTCCAACCGCTTGATGAGCGCCATCGCCGCGGCCGGATTGCGCTCCTTGTCGCCCGATATGGCGAACAGAAAGACGTCGCGGGGCGTCAGGCTCGGCGCGGTCGTCAGCAGCGGCAGGTCTTTCGGGCAATCGCCGGAGGCCCAAGCGCTCGCGCGCTCCGCCCATTCATCAAGCGTCTTCTTGGGATAGCCGGCCTTGTGTTTCGCCTCCGCGCCCGTGATGCGCGCGTAAACGAACGGGCCGGTAATGTCGGCGATCATCGGCCGATGCGATTGCCCGTCGACGATGACGGCGACCTCGTGGGCGCGCGCGAGATCGACGAAAGCTTTGTCCTTGAAAGTCTCGTGGCTGACTTCGACGGCGTGGCGAATGGCGCGCGACTTCACTCTCTTCGGCAGCAACTTGAGGAAGGCGGCAAAATCGTCGGGATCGAATTTTTTGGTGATGGCGAATTGCCAATTGATCGGCCCAAGCTTGTCGCCAAGCTCAAGCACGCCGCTGGCGAAAAACCGTTCGATCGACTCGCCGGCCTCCGCGAGCACGCGCCGGTTGGTGGCGAAGCGCGGGCCTTTCACGGTGAAGATAAAGCCTTCCGGCGTCTCCTCGCGCCACTTGGCGAAGGTTTCCGGCTTCTGTGAGCCGTAGAACGTCGAGTTGATCTCAATCGCGGTGAGTTTTCGGCTGGCGTATTCCAGCTCGCGCTTCTGCGGCAGGTCGTCTGGATAAAACATGCCGCCGCGCCAGGGCTCGAACACCCAGCCGCCGATGCCAATCCGGATCGCGCCTTTGCCGCCAGCCGTCATCTTCGCCTCCGTTAGCAGCTCGCTCGCGGGCCACCGCCGATTTTCGCCGGTTCGGCGGCCGCAGCGCAAGAATTTTCGGCGCGGCGCCGCGGACCGAGCGCCGCTCCAGGGCGAAACTTAAAGCCGCATGCCGCCACTCATCTCAGGTTCGGCGAACCCGTGCTCAGCTTGGCTGGGTCCGGGGTGGCGAAGCGGCAGCGCGCGCCCATGCTGGCGCAAGCGCCCAATCGCTTCCGGCCAATCCGGCAGGTCGCGGCCGGACTGGCTCCAGTGGACCACGCTGGCTTCGTCGGCCCAGTCGGCAAGGTGAGGTATCGCCTTCCGGTGCGCTCCGCTGGCGCTGTAGGAGCGCATCGCTTGCTCGTCCCGCCAGACCGTCATCGTCCAAAAGGAACGATTGGCGTCGCGCAGCACCGCCCCCGCCAGGAAGCCATCGGCTTTGCGGATCTGCGCGATGGTCCGATTCGCGTGAAGCATGAAAAACGGGGCGAAGCGGAGCGAGCGCAGGCGAAAGCGAGTGACGCTCACGAGGCTGGCGACCGGCCCCGCCTCCCGCTCGCTCACAGCGTCACCACCAGTTTGCTCGCGCTGACGCCCTGACGTTGCCGCTCGAGCGCGACGGGAATCTGCGCCAAGCCGGCGCCGACCACCGTCGCACTGGGCGCGGCGACAAACCGGGCCTCGCCCAAAGCCGTCGGCAGGAACGCCTCGAAAATCATCGGGCCGACTTCGTTGCTGACCAGCGCGCTGCCCCAGATCATCTTGGTGCGCACGCCCTTCCGCTTGGCCCTGCGCGCCAGCAGGGCGGAGCCTGATATCATCCGCGCGATGGCCGGCGCCATGCGGAGAAGGCGGCCGCGGCCAGCGGGAACGTCGTCGAACGAGGTCGGCGGCGTCGCCATCGCGACGAAGCGCGCGCCTTTGCAGGCGCCGACAACGTCGATGCACGCCGCCGCCGATCCCGGCCCGATCGCCAACGCTCCGACGATCTCACAGTCTCGCAGGGCGCAGACGATGTCGAAAAGAACGGTCTTCGACCGATAGTCGAACGCTTGGCGCGCGCCGAGCCGTTTCACATAGTCAAAATTGCGCGGCGAGGCCGTCGTGACCACGTCATATCCGGCAGCCACTGCAAGCTGGATCGCATTGCTGCCGACGCTAGTCGATCCTCCCCAGATCAGCAGGGCTTTGCCGGTACTCACGGGCGCCGAGATCGGCGCGTTCATCGCGAGAAAATCCTTCTGGAACAGCCCGCACGCCGCGGTCGAAACGCCGAGCGGCAGAACGGCGGCGTCTTCAAACCGCATGCCGGCGGGAATCGGCGTGGCCATATGCGCAAGCAGGACGACATAGTCCTGGAAGGCGCCCTCTGCGGCGCGGTTACGCGCCTTGTCCGAGCCGGCGGCATAACCGACCACCCGGTCGCCGACCTGGAAGCGCGTGACCCCAGGGCCGACCTCGACCACGTCGCCGGCGGCGTCCGACCCCACGACGAACGGGTATTTGATCCAGGGCGTGAAGATGTCGCCCATGGTCTGCTGGAGCCGGTCGACCGGATTGACGGCCACAGCGCGGACCCGGACGACGATGTCGCCGGCGCCGGGCGCGGTGTAGGGCGCGGGGCCGACCGTGAAGGGGCCGCGCTTGACGTTGATCCAAAGGGCCTTGTTCTCGGGCATTGCAGTCGCTCCTGATGCGTTTCTGGCCTTTCGCCGCGGTCAGGAGTATGCAATGCAGCCTGGACGATCCATGCTCTAAAGTCTTCAATAACGTCGCGATCGTCCAGGAATGCCGATGGATCCGCTCTCCGACATTCTCTCGCTGCTCAAGCCGAACAGCTATGGGTTCCGCGGCCTTGATGCAGGCGGCGATTGGTCGCTCGTGTTTGGGCCCGACGACGGCGTCAAATGCTACGCGATCCAGTCCGGGACATGCTGGCTCGCCATGGACGGGGCGGCCGAAGCCGTTGCAGCTGGCCGCGGGCGATTTCGTGCTGATGCCCAGCGGCAAAGGCTATCGCCTCTATACCGCGCCCAACTCGCCGCCGATCGACGCCTTCCGTTTCTTTCCGAGCGTTCCAGCGGGTGAAACCGCGGTTCTGAACGGCGGCGGCGCGCTTTCCGGGGTGGGCGGCTATTTCGGCTTCGAGGGCATGCACGCCGAGCTCCTTCTTGGCATGATGCCGCCGCTCGTCCATATCCGCGCCGAAGCGCACAAGGCCGCTCTACGCTGGTCGATCGAGCGGCTCATGCGCGAACTGCGCGATCCGCAGCCCGGAAGCGCGCTGATCGCCGAACATCTGGCTCAGGCGCTGCTGATTGAGGCTCTGCGGCTCCATTTGGCCGAACACGCGGGACAGAGCGCGGGATGGCTATTCGCGCTGGCGGACAGGCAGATGCGCGCGGTGATCGCGGCCATGCATGCCGAGCCGGCGAGAAAATGGACGCTCGAAGCGCTGGCGCGCGTGGCCGGCATGTCGCGATCGAGCTTCGCCGCGCGCTTCAAGGACACGGTCGGCGAGCCCGCGATGGACTACCTGACCCGCTGGCGAATGATGATCGCGGCCGATCGCCTTTCCCATGCGGGGATGTCCATCGCGATCGTGGCGCCGTCGGTCGGCTATGACTCCGAAAGCGCCTTCGGCGCCGCCTTCAAGCGCGTCATGGGCCATTCGCCGAGGCAGTTTGCGCGGGCGAGCGCGGGGTGAGGCGACGGGGCCGGCACGGCTCGGGTTTTGGCGTCGCCGACGGAGAGCTCTACGGGCGGCCTCTCCCGCGTTGGACAAAGTGCATCGTCTGCGGGAAGTACGCGCGCTTGAGCGTCGCAACGCCTAGGGGCACAATGTCCGACGCCGGCATGGAATTCCCACCGGCCAAACCCAGGGAGGAGAGCAATGAAGAAATTCGTCGTCCTTTACATGGCGCCGCGGGAATCCTTTGAAAGAATGATGAGGGAATCAACGCCCGAGCAACAGAAGGCGGGCATGGACGCCTGGATGAAATGGATGCAGGCGAACCAAAGTGCCATGGTCGACGGCGGCGCGCCGCTCGGCAAGACCCGCCGCGTCGACGCCAACGGCGCCTCCGACGTGAAGAACGAGCTCGGCGGCTATTCGATTGTCTAAGCCAAGTCGCACGCCGACGTTGAGAAGATGTTCAGCAAGGATCACCCCCATCTTTACATGATGCCCGGCGCGTGGATCGAGATCGTCGAGATGATGGAGATGCCGGGGACCTGAGTTGAGGCGGCCAATGAAAGCCTTGGGACGGCGGCCAGGTTCGCCGGCGTCCTCTTCGCGGGGCCATAAACGCAAAAAAGCCCGCCAGGCGAACCTGACGGGCTTTGAAACTTTGGTTGCGGGGGCAGGATTTGAACCTGCGGCCTTCAGGTTATGAGCCTGACGAGCTACCGGGCTGCTCCACCCCGCGTCAAAGGCACGAACCGCGTTCAAGCGGGTTAGAATGCATCGTGAATTTGAGGACTTCCTTCTGCGCTTTGCAGGCCTGGCGACGACCGACTCTCCCGTGTCTTGAGACAAAGTACCATTGGCGCTGAAGCGTTTGACGGCCGAGTTCGGGATGGGATCGGGTCTGATCGCTTCGCAAGGGCCACCAGGCCGGCAAAGTGCAGAAGGAATGAAGCAAAACTGGCTTTTGATTTTTGAACAAGACTTGGCTTATCGCGCGTTGGCGATGAGAGCGATCAAGTCGATCGAGCTATTAGTACCGGTAAGCTCAACGCATTGCTGCGCTTACACGCCCGGCCTATCAACGTGGTCGTCTTCCACGGCTCTTAAGGGAGAACTCGTCTTGAGGCTGGTTTCCCGCTTAGATGCCTTCAGCGGTTATCCATACCGTACATAGCTACCCTGCACTGCGGCTGGCGCCACAACAGGTCCACCAGAGGTACG
>CAVSSV010000042.1:0-16993 GCA_963730695.1 uncultured Pseudomonadota bacterium | reverse complement strand
CAGCAGGCGCTCGGTCATGTCGACGGCCGGCGCGATCAGCACCATGCCGGAGAGGCGGCCTGCCTTCCCCGACGCCGCCCAAGCGCGCGCGGCGAGCAGAGCGAGATAGCCGCCCATCGACGATCCCACCACAACGACGGGATAGCCGGTTTCCGCCTCCAGCAACGTCAGGGATTCTTCCAGCCAGCGCGATATCGAGCCGTCCTCGAAGTCCCCCTCGGATTGCCCGTGGCCGGAATAGTCGAAGCGTAGAAACGACCAGCCGCGGCTCGCGCACAATTCATCAATCGCGGTCGCTTTGGTGGAGCCCATGTCCGAGCGAAAGCCGCCGAGCCAGGCCAAGTTGGGCGCGCCCACAGCGCCCACACGGCGGCGAAAAGCGATGCGTCGCCGGCCTGCGCCGTCGCCAACGTCAAGCATTTGCAAGGCGTCCGGCTTATGGATCATATCGACCTGATGATTCGATTCGTCGAGGAGCCGACGTTCCGCCTCCGCGGCCCGACGCCCGGGTTGGCCGGAGCGCTCGCGCTTGTCAAGAAATCCGCGGGATGCGAGGCGCCGCTTTGACGGCGAGCTTGTTCCAAGCCGGAAAGGACGGCACGCTTCCCTCGCTCGCCGGACGGACAATCCTGCAGATCATTCCGCGCCTTGACGCCGGCGGCGCGGAACGCACCACGATCGATATCGCCAACGCCCTGGTGCAGGCCGGCGCGCGCGCGCTGGTCGCCTGCGAAGGCGGCCGCCTTGTCGCCGATTTGCAGGCGGCTGGCGGCGTGTTCGTGCCGTTTCCGGCGCGCACGAAAAATCCTTTCCGGATGCTGTCGAATGTCACGCGGCTCGCCAACCTCATCGAGCGCGAAAAGGTCGATCTGGTCCACGCGCGTTCGCGCGCGCCCGCCTGGGTGGCGCTGGCGGCGTGCCGGCGCACCAAGCGCCCGTTCGTCACCACCTATCACGGCGACTATTCCACCGGCTCGGCGGCCAAGCGGATCTACAACTCGGTGATGGCGCGCGGCGACCGTGTGATCGCCAACTCGCACTACACGGCCTCGCAGGTCGTAAAATTCTTTCCGCAGGCGGAAGAGCGCACGGAAGTGATCGCGCGCGGCACCGATCTCCGGCGCTTCAATCGCGGCGTCGTCGACGCCGGTCGCGTCTTGCGGCTGCGCACCCAATGGGGCGTGGGTAGCGACGAGCGCATCGTCCTGCTGCCCGGCCGCCTGACCGATTGGAAGGGCCAGAAAATCCTGATCGAAGCCGTGCGAATCTTGCACGACCAGGGCATGACCGGCGTGAAGTACGTCCTGGCCGGCGATCCGCAGGGGCGGAAGGGCTACGTCGCCGAACTCGAGGCGCTGATCAAGGCGAGGGGCCTGGCGGGCGTGGTGGCGATCGTCGAGCATTGCGCCGATATGCCGGCGGCGATCGTCGCCGCGAGCGTGGTGACGACGCCCTCGACCGAGCCCGAAGCCTTTGGGCGCGTGGCGGTAGAGGCCCAGGCAATGGGGGCGCCGGTCGTCGTCTCCGACCTTGGCGGCGCGAAGGAGACCGTGCTCGCGCCGCCTGACTGCGATCCCTCCGAACGCACCGGCTGGCGCGTGCCCCCCTCCAATCCGGAAGCGTTGGCGGAGGCGATCGGCGAGGCGCTGGCGCTGGGCGCTTCCGCGCGGGCGTCGCTGGCGCGCCGGACGCGCAATTTCGTCGAGGACAAATATGCGCTCGATCAGATGACGCGGGCGACGTTGCACGTCTATGCCCGCTTAATTTTCGCTTAAAAGCGCTAGCCGACCAAGAAGGCGAGCGCGAGCGCGATCCAGGCGAGGATCATCGCCGAGCCGCCGATCGGCGCGGCGTAGGGAAACAGCGCGTGGCCCTGCAGCGACAAGCTGACGAGGTCCGCCGCGAACAGCGCAGTGCCGAGGCCGAGAAGCAGCGCGCCATAGCCCAACGCGTGCGCTTTGCCCGCCCAACCATAGGCCATGATCGCAACGATCGCGACGCCATGCAGCGACAGGAAAAGCGAGGCGGTATGCAGCCGTTCGTCGCCGTTGACGTGCGCGGCATAGGCGGCCAGGGCGACGCCGGCGCCGGCAAGGAGCGAGCCGAAAAAGGCGAGCAGGCGTTCGGCGAGGTTCATGACCACGAATATCCGGAAAGCGCGGGAACCGCGGGACGGCTCCGTTCGTCTTTCCGCTTTGGCCTTGAGTTTTCAACCCCCAGGGCCCATTTTCGCGGCGTTGTCCTCGACGAGGGCCGATAGGAGCGTCCGCGTGGCCCGCAAGCGAAAACAGCTATCTCTCGTGACGAAGACGATGACGCTGGCCATGGACGCCGCAAGCACGGTGGCGGCGCGCACGCGTATGATGAGCGCCCCGGAATTGCAGGGCACCGCGGAACTTGCCGCCGAGATGCGCCGCATGACTCAGGAAAAGTTTGAGGCGGCGTGGCTCGGCCTGTTCGAGGCGCAGAGCGCCTGGATGAAGCTGGTGCTGCGCTCGGCGACCGGCGGCATCGCCGGTCCCGCCGCGCTCGCCAACGGGCTCAATTCGGTGGCGGAAGCCGCCATGGGGCCGGCGCGCAAGACCGCGCACGCCAACGCGGTTCGGCTGGCCGCGCGAAGCCCGCGGCGCTGACTCCCGGCCATGCACCATCTTTTAAGCGGCGAACTAGCGTCCTGGGGCTACGTCGCCGTTCTGCTGCTGGTCGGGCTTGAGTACATGGGCATCCCGTTGCCGGGCGAGACGGCGCTCGTCGGCGCGGCGATCCTAGCGGCGGAAGGCTCGCTTTCGATTGGCTGGGTCTGGGTTGCGGGCTGCGTGGCGTCCATCGTCGGCGCGACCATCGGTTACGTCATCGGCCGACGCTTCGGCCTGCCGCTGGCGCTGAAATACGGCCGCTACATCCATCTCGACGAGGGCCGGTTGAAGATCGGCCAGTATCTTTTTCTGCGCTACGGCTTCGCCATCGTGTTCCTCGGCCGCTTCGTCGCTTTGCTGAGGGCGCTGTCGGCGTTTCTGGCCGGGGTCAACCTCTTCGACCGCCGCCAGTTTGCCCTCGCCAACGTCCTGGGAGCCATCGTCTGGACCAGCGTCTACGCCTGCGGCGGCTATCTCTTGGGGGAAGCGTTCGAGCTTTACGCGCGCCCCGTCGCCATCGGCGCCGCGGTCATCGTCGTGATCATCGTTGTGGCGACTGGCCGCGCCATTGCCCGGCTTGAGCCGGTGCTGCGGGCGAAAGCCGAGGCGGCGATGCCGGGGCCGCTACGCATCTGAGCGCCTAGGGTTAGTTCGACCCAGTCCGCCGCTCGAAGCATTGCTCCCGGGCCTCAGAACCCCACTGGGAGCCGTCGCGCTCCTCGACCAGGGTGAAGCCGTGTCGCTCGTAGAGACGCCGCGCGGCGTCGAGCCCGCGAAAGGTCCACAGACGCACCGTGGCGAAGCCCTGGGCCTCTGAGAAGGCCAGGGCGGCCTCCAGCAGGCTGCGCCCGAGCCCGCGCCCGTGGAAGGCCTCGCCGACCAGGAACCAGCGCAGGTGGGCCACGCCGCCGCCGAGGTCCTCGCCGTCGATGGCGATCGAGCCGGCGATCTCTTGGCCGTCCAGGGCCAGCCAGAGCCCGTTGACGGGGCGGTCCAGCCGCCCTGTGAATTCCGCCATGCCGCTGGCGACGATGGCCTCGAACGCGCGGCCGAATCCCGTACGCGCGGCGTAGTATTCCGCGTGCATGGCCACGCACCGCCCGATTGCGCCCGGGCGATAGCCGAAGGCGATGGGCAGCGCCGTTGACTTTTCCGCCAAGCCTGACAGCGCTATTGCGGTGGAATCGGCTGCAGTTCGGCCGTCACGGTCGCCGTCGTCTCGTTTGCGACCTGCGGCAGCGCCGGGGCCGGATCGGGCCGGGCGCCGTCGTGCGTGCCGACAAAGGCCTGCCAATCCGACCTTGTGCCGGAGAAGGCGTTGCGGTCGACCTTCCCGGAGATGCCGTCGACATAGCCGTCGGACTGATACTGCCAGAAGAACCAGTCGCGGCCGGCATATTTCACGGCAGGGTTGTGTTTAACCGAGCGCACCCAGATCGGATATTCCGTCAGCTCGCCTCCGGACAGAATGCCCTCGTAGAAGTCGACGGTGGTGTAAATGATCGGCTTCTTGCCGTAATGGCGTTCCATTTCCTGCAACATCGCGCGCATTTCGGGAATTGCGCTTTCGCGGTCGAGATGGCGTTTGCAGGTGTGCGAGGTCGGGGTCGCCTCGACGTCGAGGACAGGCGGCAGCGCAGTCTTGTCCACCGGAACGTTCTGCTCGAACCAGGCGATTTCTTCGTTCCACGGCCGGCACCAATAGACGAAATGATAGGCGCCATGCGGCAGGCCGACGGCGGCGGAGCCGTCCCAATTGGCCTGGAATTGCTCGTCCAGATGATCGCCGCCTTCGGTGGCTTTGATGTAGGCGAATTTGACGCCGCTTGAGGCGACGCGGTTCCAGTCGATCGCGCCCTGGAATTTTGAGACGTCGACGCCGTGGACGGGATAGTCGCCGGGCTTAGGCAGGTCGGGGTCGAAATCGAGCGTGCCGGTGGGGCTGCCGCTGCAAGCCGCAAGCACGGCCAGCATCAGCGGCACGCTTGCATGACGCAGCGTCTTCAAGGGGAGTGCGATCATCTCAAAGGCGTCCCGGCAGAGGCGGCTGGGGCTGTTCGAGCCGCCGCGCTTCTAGCGCATTTTAGCCAGATCAGGGTAATCATTCCTTAATGCTCCACACAGCGACG
This sequence comes from uncultured Pseudomonadota bacterium, assembly GCA_963730695.1. Lineage (GTDB taxonomy): Bacteria > Pseudomonadota > Alphaproteobacteria > Rhizobiales > Beijerinckiaceae > Roseiarcus. Next base: position 12,228 of record CAVSSV010000042.1, on the reverse strand, counting down.
CTGCGCCGGGGTGTTCCACCGGGGTCGAGGAGCAAACTTTGCGTTTTTATTTCAAGGCCGTAGCCGGCCTGCTGGCGGCGTTTGCCGCAGGCCCCGCGTTCGCCGCGACGTGCGGACCGGATGCGCTCGGCGTCTCGCGCACGGTGACGGTGGGGACGGAAGGCGGCCTGGAAGTGGGTCTGAAATCCTACCCGTATGCCATTCCGCTCGCCGACCACGAAGTGATCCTGACGTTCGATGACGGCCCCAACGCCACCTACACGCCGCAAGTGCTGAAGGCGCTGGCCGACCAATGCGTCAAGGCGACCTTCTTCCTGATCGGCCGCAATGTCGCGGCGCTGCCCGAACTGGCGCGGCAGGAGTTCGCCGAGGGCCATACGCTGGCCCATCATACCTTCACCCATCCGCAGCCGACCCTGCGCTACATGCCGCCCGAGGTCGCCCGCGCCGACATCCTGAAGGGCATGGCGACGGTCGAGCACGTCGTCTACGGCGTCGATTTCCCGCCGGGCCAGCCGACGGATCTGAGCCAGATCCACCTGCACACGCCGTGGTTCCGCTTCCCCGGCTTTGCCGACACCAAGGACATCCGGGACTGGTTCAAGGCCAACAACGTCGGCACGTTTGGCGTCGATGAATGGGCGTCGGACTGGCTGACGATGACGCCCGACCAGGAATTGAAGTTGATCATGGGGCGCCTGGACCGGGAAGGGCGCGGCATGCTGCTGTTCCACGACATCCATCCCTGGACCGCGGCGATGCTGCCGGCGTTTCTGAAGGAGCTGAAAGCGAAGGGCTACAAGGTCGTGCATATGGTGCCCGGGCCGGGGCAGGGGCCGACGGTGGATGCGCCGGGCGGATGGTCTTCGGCTACCGAGAAGATCATCGGCCGCTTGCACCCGCGGCTGCTGGGCGACACCACGCCGCCCGCTGGGAAAGCGGCGGCGCCGGAGCCGACGCAGACGCCGGCTCCGTGAGGCAAGGCGAGGCCGCGCGGTGTCGTGCGGCAATCTCTCCCAATTTGACCGGAATTCAAGCATTTTGGGCAGGTCGTTCCGCCGGCGTTCTCAAGGATTTCAAGGGGTTGTGAGGATTTGGCGACTCACGGGGAATTCAATGATTTCAAGGGGATAGGATTTGTGTGCGCCCTGGCGATGCAGCGATATCAAGGGGTTGGAAGGCAAAAAAATCTTCGCTGGGGGTAGGAAGTCCTGAGCGTTCGGTCCCACGACTTCGGACATGGCGATAGTTGACTTCTGCATACCGGAACGGATGTCACAGGTTCTGAAAAATGTAAAGATAAATCGTTGCCGCCGTCTTTGTTGCTTTTCCGGGCAATTTGGAACAGAGCCCTGCCAATCCAATTGAAGAACGCATCATAAAAATATGATATAATTAGACTTAAATCGATTTAGGCAGAAGATGCTCCATCCGTCATGGCCGGGCTTGACCCGGCCATCCACGTTGCGCCGACGCAGAAATATTGCGTGCGTTATCAAATGTTTGTCAGAGTATGCTACATTAGCATCTCACGACCGCGTGGATGGCCGGGTCGAGCCCGGCCATGACGAACCTGCGTGTGATAGCCGAGGAGGCACGGAGAGAAGGCGGGCGCTTTTCGGCTTTGTCCCCCAGCTAAGCGGGCAAAACGCTAAGGTGAGGGGCTAAGAGAGTTGGCGTTTGGGGGGCCGCAAACTCTCCCGCCCCTCACCCGGCCTCGCCCGTTTTCACGGGCACAGGCAGATGAACGGCGCCGAACGGGTTATGCAAAGGCCCACGCCGTTGATGTTCCGATAGAGCCATCCGCGTTAAGTTGTTTGGAATGCAAACATTCGGGGTTGACGCCGGCCGTCCCTACTTGACCATCATGATGACGTTGAGCTTTTGCGGCGGTTGCAGCTCGCCGCGGGCGGCGCCTTGGATCGTCGCTTCCCACAGATCCAGGCCATGGAAGCCGGGCTTGGACTGGTAGGTGTATTCATACTGGCTGGCCGAAATCGCCACGCTGCCGTGCGCGGGTTTCTGGAAACCGTGCCGGACATGCCGCCGCGAGTCGTGAGATGGAGGTTTAAGGAACGCCGCTGTCCGCGACGCCCCGCATAGATGCGTCCGTGCCCATGCGGGTTGACATGGCCTCAAAGCCACAGGCGGCATAGGCCGTTTGCGTAAATCCAGAAGCAAAAGTGACATTGCGGCAGATTTAAACATTTAGTTTCTCACATGAAACTCCATAGATTCGTGCCAAATAACTATAGAGAAGTAAAGAGCGAAAACGGAAGGCGATTTAACCTGAATGAGTGTGGAAGATAGGCGATCCGGACTGGTCACATCGTCTTCCGGCCGTCAGCAGCAAATTGTCATACAATGGAAAAGCGAAGCGCCTCACGGGATCCCTGGGGACGGGCGCTTGCAACCTGATCCGCTGCCATGAACGCCGCCTTGGCGCGATCAATTCGTGCCGCCTGTTCCGGATCCCCGACTGTCGAACGTCAGCCCGGTCCAAACTGTCGACAATCCCCTCGGTTTGACAGCCTCGCGCCCCGATCCTTTCCCCAACCCCACGGGAACGGAGCCGAATCCCGCCAGAGGTGGAGTACGTTATCCCTCGCTCCAGATCGCCAGCTCGTTGCCGGCGGGATCGCGGAAATGGAAGCGGCGGCCGCCTGGAAAGGCATAGATTGGCTTGAGAATCGTGGCTCCAGCGTGCTCCACCTTCGCCTGCACGGCCTCCAGGTCGTGCGCGTAGAGGACGGGCAGGGGCGACGACCCATTTCCCCGTGCCCCGGCATAAAAACCGCCCTCAAGCCCCTCGTTGAAGGCGCAATAGTCCGGCCCGTAGTCCACAAAGGACCAGCCAAACGCGGCGGCGTAGAAGGCCTTCAGCTTCGGCAGGTCGCCGCCGGGCATTTCGAGATAATCGAGCTTGCCGTCTGCACGCATGGGGGCCTCCGTGTTTATGGTTTGTTCTTATAACTTCGACCTTCGCGTGTCCAGAGCCTCAAGCGATATCTTCGATTCGCCGAGCCTAGGCTTCCTACTTTTTCGCTCGGCACTAGCGAACCGTGATCGAGGTTGTTTCGTCCCTCACGGGCCCCGTCCGGGGCAATAAATTGATAGCTCACGTTGTCCGATCCGATAAATCCGCGTTCGGGCTGGCGCCATCCCTTCGTCTCTAGCCTGCATCGGCGAGAAGCCGGGACAGAAATACATGCCTTATTGGGCGTTCGCAACTCTAGGTGGTATTCGGCGCACGACCGTTTTTGCCCTTTCGTAAGCGCTAGAAACGACAACGGCGGCTCCTGTTGCCAGGGCCGCCGTTTGACTTGGTGCGGTCAAGAGGACTCGAACCTCCACTCCGATTAAAGAACTAGCACCTCAAGCTAGCGCGTCTACCAATTCCGCCATGACCGCCCGGCGGAGCGCAGATGCGTCCCGCAAGGGCGGCCCGTCTAACAAATCGATTGCGGCGAAGCAAGGCGCGAGGACCCGGTTCGACAAACCGCCCCCAAATGCTCGGCAAAACGGAGTCTCCATCAGCGATATCGTCGCCATTGCGCACCATTTCCGCAGCTTCGAATCGGGCGCCTGTGCGCTCTGATCGGCGGGCCGGGCATCGCCGTGAGACCCCTTCCACCATGCTTCGCATGGTCCCCCTTCCCCGCAAGCGGGGAAGGAGAGGCGCCGTTCGCGGCGCTATTCCGCGGCTTGGGCGGTGGGGGCGTAGTTGAGGATAGGGGCGAGCCAGCGCTCCACCTCGCGCAGGTCCATGCCCTTACGCTCGGCGTAGTCCTCGACCTGGTCGCGCTCGACCTTGGCGACGCCGAAATAATGCGCCTCCGGGTGGGCGAAGTAGAAGCCTGAGACAGACGAGCCCGGCCACATCGCAAAGCTCTCGGTGAGCTTCACGCCGGCGTAGCGCTCGGCGTCGAGCAGGCGGAACAGCGTGCGCTTTTCCGTGTGATCGGGCTGGGCGGGATAGCCGGGCGCCGGGCGGATGCCGCGATAGGTCTCGCCCTGCAACTCCTGCGGCGCCAGCGTCTCCTCGGCGGCGTAACCCCAATAATCGCGGCGCACGCGGGCGTGCATCATTTCCGCGAGCGCCTCGGCGAGGCGGTCCGCCAACGCTTTGACGAGGATGGCGGAATAGTCGTCGTTGGCGCGCTCGAACCGCTTGGCGATGGCGTCGTCCTCCGCGCCCGCGGTGACGACAAAGGCGCCGACATAGTCGGCCTTGCCGCTCGAGCGCGGGGCTATAAAATCGCTCATGGCGACGTGCGGGCGGCCGTCGCGGCGCGACAGCTGTTGGCGTAGCGTGTGCAGCGTCGCCAGCTTCTCGTTGCGCGCGTCGGTGTCGAACACGGCGATGTCGTCGCCGGTCGACTCCGCCGGCCAGAAGCCGACCACCGCGCGCGGCTGGAACCACTTTTCATCGATGATGCGCTTCAGCATCGCCTGCGCGTCCTCGAACAGCGCGCGCGCGGCGGGGCCCTGCTTTTCATCGCTAAGGATCGCGGGATAGCGGCCCTTCAGCTCCCAGGTCTGGAAGAACGGCGTCCAATCGATATGGGCGGCGATGTCTGCGAGCGAGAAATCGTCGATCACCTTGCGGCCAAGGAATTTCGGCTTGGGCGGCGTGTAGGCGCTCCAGTCGATCTTCATGGCGTTGTCGCGGGCGCGGGCGAGCGGCACGCGGATTTTGGACTCCTCGGCGCGCTCGTGCGCCTCGGCGACTTTCTTATACTCCGCCCGCACGCCCTCGATGAAGGCCGGCTTGGCCTCGCGCGAGAGCAGGGCGGAGACGACGCCGACGGCGCGGCTGGCGTCGTTCACATAGACCGTCTGTCCCGCGGAATAATGCGGATGGATCTTCACCGCGGTGTGCACGCGGCTGGTGGTCGCGCCGCCGATCAGCAGCGGAATGTCAAAGCCTTCGCGCTGCAACTCCGCAGCGACATGCGCCATCTCGTCGAGCGAGGGCGTGATCAGGCCGGAGAGGCCGATGGCGTCGACCTTCTGCTCGCGCGCGACCTGAAGAATCTTCGCCGCCGGCGTCATCACGCCAAGGTCGATGATCTCGTAATTGTTGCAGGCGAGCACGACGCCGACGATGTTCTTGCCGATGTCGTGGACGTCGCCCTTGACGGTCGCCATGAGGATCTTGCCGGCGTTCGACGGGCCTCTGCCGCCGCGCGCCTTCTTCTCTTCTTCCATGTAGGGAAGAAGGACAGCGACGCCCTGCTTCATCACGCGGGCCGACTTCACGACCTGCGGCAGGAACATTTTTCCCGAGCCGAAGAGGTCGCCGACGACGCTCATGCCCGCCATCAGCGGGCCCTCGATGACGTCGAGCGGGCGGGCGGCTGCGACGCGCGCCTCCTCGACATCGCCCGCGATGAAGTCGGAAATGCCGTTGACGAGGGCGTGGGCGATGCGCTTGTCCACCGGCAGCGCGCGCCAGGCCAGATCCGGCCCTTTGGTCTCGGCTTTCGCGCCGCCGCGGTAGCGCTCGGCGAGCGCGAGCAGGCGCTCGGAGGCGTCGGCGCGCTTATTGAGCACGACGTCCTCGCAGGCCTCGCGCAATTCCGGATCGATCTGGTCGTAGACCGCAAGCTGCCCGGCGTTGACGATGCCCATGTCCATGCCAGCGCGGATGGCGTGGTAGAGGAACACCGCGTGCATCGCCTCGCGCACCGGCTCGTTGCCGCGGAAGGCGAAGGACAGGTTCGACACGCCGCCGGAGATATGCGCGTAGGGGAGCTGTTCGCGAATCTGCCGCACCGCGTCGATGAAGGCGACCCCGTAGCCGTTGTGCTCCTCGATGCCGGTGGCGATGGCGAAGATGTTGGGATCGAAAATGATGTCTTCGGGCGGGAAGTCGGCCTTCTCGGTCAGCACCTTATAGGCGCGCGTGCAGATCGCGACCTTGCGCTCCAGCGTGTCGGCCTGGCCCTGTTCGTCGAACGCCATGACGACGACGGCGGCGCCATAGGCGCGCACCAGCTTGGCTGCCTTAAGGAACGCCTCCTCGCCTTCCTTGAGCGAGATCGAATTGACGATGCCCTTGCCCTGCACGCATTTGAGGCCGGCTTCGATCACGGAGAACTTCGACGAATCCACCATCGTCGGCACGCGCGCGATGTCGGGCTCGGCGGCGACGAGGTTGAGGAACTCCTTCATCACGTTGGCGGAGTCGATCAGGCCTTCGTCCATGTTGACGTCGATCACCTGCGCGCCGTTGACCACCTGGTCGCGGGCCACCACGAGCGCGGCGGCATAGTCGCCCGCCGTGATCAGCTTGCGGAATTTGGCGCTGCCGGTGACGTTGGTGCGCTCGCCGACGTTCACGAAGGGAATGTCAGGCGTCAGGATAAAGGGCTCGAGGCCCGACAGCCGCAGCTGCGGCGTCAGCTTGGGGATCGACCGCGGGGGATAGCGGCGCGTCATCTCGGCGATCGCCTTGATGTGCGCGGGCGTGGTGCCGCAGCAGCCGCCGACGATGTTGATGAGGCCCTCTTTGGCGTAGCGCTCGAGCTGCGCCGTCATGAATTCGGGGCTCTCGTCATAGCCGCCAAAGCCGTTGGGCAGGCCGGCGTTGGGATAGGCGCTGGTGCGGGTGTCGGCGTGGCCGGAGATCTCGGCCAGATGCTCGCGCAGCTTGTCAGCGCCGAGCGCGCAATTGAGGCCGATCGAGAACGGCTTGGCGTGACGCACGGAGTGCCAGAACGCGGTCGGCGTCTGGCCGGTGAGCGTGCGCCCCGAATTGTCGGTGATGGTGCCCGAAATCATCAGCGGCTTGCGGATGCCGCGCGCTTCGAACGCCTCGTTGCAGGCGAAAATCGCCGCCTTGGCGTTGAGCGTGTCGAAGATCGTCTCGATCAGCAGCAGATCGACGTCGGCGTCGAGCAGGGCGCGGATCTGCTCGCCATAGGACAGGCGCAGGTCGTCGAACGAGACCGCGCGGAAACCCGGGTTGTTGACGTCGGGCGAGATCGAGGCGGTGCGGTTGGTCGGGCCGATGGCGCCGGCGACGAAGCGGCGCTTGCCGTCCTCACGCTCGGCGCGCAGCGCGGCGCGGCGGGCGACGCGGGCGGCGTCGCGGTTCAGGTCATAGGCGATCGATTGTAGCTCATAGTCGGCCTGCACGATCGAGGTCGCGGAGAAGGTGTTGGTCTCAAGAATGTCGGCGCCGGCCATGGCGTAGGAATAATGGATATCCTCGATCGCCTGCGGCTGCGTCATCGCCAGGATGTCGTAGTTGCGCTCGAGCGAGCAGGCGCAGTCCTTGAAGCGGTCGTTGCGGAAATCGGGCTCTTTAAGGTTGAGCGCCTGAATTTCCGTCCCCATCGCGCCGTCGATGATGAGGATGCGCTGTTCGGCGGCGGCGATCAGGGCCGCTTCGGCCGCAGGGCGCGCCGGGTCGGTGAACAGCCGGTCGAGATCATCGGGAGATGGCAATTCGCGGGCCCTCATGTTCGCATACACATATAAAGATGTCTTTATGTGAATGCAATCGGGGGCCGACATGCCCGGAGCGCTGCTGAGCGCGTTCGCGCGCTTGCGCTCACCTTACTGGCTATAGCGCCATGCAGGTTAATGCCGCGTGGCGACGGGCTTTAGGATTTTTGCGGACGCTCGTTCTGGATGGCGGCGTCGTGATACCAGCCGCTGCCGAAGTCGACATAGGGCGCGACAAGCAGTCGCGCCGCCTGTCCCTTGGCCATCGTTGACGTTGCGTTAGAGCGAATGACCGCCGACTTCACCGGAAATCGGTAAATCTTCGCGGTAGGCACGTTAGAATTCGTATTCATCAACAGTCTCCAACCCCGTTGTCGACTCAGAGTCTAACATCAACCTGGAGAGCAAAGGTTTCGTTACAAGCGCGTGTTTGCACAAACTATCATCGGATGCCTAAACTTTCTCACGACGTGCCTAACAAATAGGCATTCTAGACGCTGCCATTTCTTTGGGCGACTTTCTTTATCTTGCCGAACGGCTAAGTAGGGCTGGCACGAAAAATGCTCGTAAAGGGCGAGGCGATCGACCGGATGCCGCGATCACCTAAGCGCTTAAAGATCGTTCCTATGCGAAGAGGCAAGAATGACAAAGTATAAACTGGAGTACATTTGGCTCGATGGTTACAAGCCCGTGCCAAATCTTCGTGGCAAGACGCAAATCAAGGAATTCGACAGCTTCCCGACGCTGGAACAGCTTCCGCTCTGGGGCTTTGACGGCAGCTCGACGCAGCAGGCCGAAGGCCACAGCTCGGATTGCGTGCTGAAACCTGTCGCCGTTTATCCCGACAGCGAGCGCATCAATGGCGTGCTGGTGATGTGCGAAGTGATGTTGCCCGATGGCAAGACCCCGCACTCGACCAACAAGCGCGCCACCATTCTCGACGATCCGGGCGCGTGGTTCGGCTTCGAGCAGGAATACTTCTTCTATAAAGATGGCCGCCCGCTCGGCTTCCCGGAGGCTGGCTATCCCGCGCCGCAGGGTCCGTATTACACCGGCGTCGGCTTCTCCAACGTTGGCGACATCGCCCGCGAGTTGACGGAAAAGCACCTGGACATTTGTCTCGCCGCCGGCATCAACCACGAAGGCATCAACGCGGAAGTCGCGAAGGGCCAGTGGGAATTCCAGATTTTCGGCAAGGGCTCGAAGAAGTGCGCTGACGAAATGTGGATGGCCCGCTACCTCTTGCAGCGCCTGACCGAGAAATACGGCATCGACATCGAATATCATTGCAAGCCGCTCGGCGACACCGACTGGAACGGCTCGGGCATGCATTGCAATTTCTCGACGACGTATTTGCGCGAAACCGGCGGCAAGGAGTACTTCGAGAAGCTGATGGCGGCCTTCGGCGAAGCGCGCGCCGACCACATCGCCGTCTACGGCCCGGACAACCATTTGCGTCTGACCGGCAAGCACGAGACCGCGTCGATCAACGAATTCACCTACGGCGTCGCCAATCGCGGCGCGTCGATCCGGGTGCCGCACAGCTTCGTCAACAACGGCTACAAGGGCTACCTTGAAGACCGTCGTCCGAATTCTGCCGGAGACCCCTATGCCATCGCCTCGCAGGTGTTGAAGACCGTCGCTTCCGTGCCGACCGGCGCGGTGTCGGGCACCAAGGCGGCCTAATCGATCTCCATCGGCGCCGCCGCCTCCCCGGCGGCGCTGCTTTTCTTGGCCGGCCGCGTGTGAAGCGCAGCCGGCCTTTTTTGTATGTGAGCGCCCTTCTCCAGCGAAGCTGGAGAAGGTGTCACGCCGAAGGCGTGACGGATGAGGTGCGGAAAGGAGGACGGCGCGGTGAGACGATTTGCATCACCGCTTGAGCCAACGCCTTCTACTTCTCAGCCCTGCTTTCCACACCCCATTCGTCATTGCCGTAGGGCGTCGTTTGCGACGCCCGTCTTTCGACGGTCTTTGGCAATGACACCTTCCCGGCTTCGCTGGAGAAGGGGCGCGCCTCGCACATCACTCCCAAGCAATCCGCCGCCCCTCGGCCGCCGAACGTTTGGCGAGTTCGAGGATGCGCACCACGACGAGATTGTTGTCGAGCTCGGCGAGATCGTTGGCCGCGAGTTTTGTCTCTCCGCGCACGACCGAGGCGAGGTGCACGAAGGGATCGTCGTTGGGCGCGGCGAGCGGGGGGAGTTGCACGATCTTCTCTTCATCCTTGTCGCCGGCGCGCGTCTTGAGCGTCGAGCCATCGGCGGCGATGATAGTGCCGAGCTCGCCATAGAGCTCGACGTCCTTGCGGCTCACCGCCCAGTTCCATGAGGCCTGAATGATCGCTTGCGCATTGGCGTAGTCGACGATTATCGTCGCGTCGTCGTCGACCTTCGGATAGATCTTTGGCTTGAATTGCCGCGTGACCGCCGTCACCGCGACCGGCGCGCTGCCGATTAGCCGCGTCGCCAGATTGGCGCCGTAGCAGCCGAAATCGACCAGCGCGCCCGCGCCGTTCTGCACGGGGTCGGTCAGCCAATGCAAAAACTCCGGCCGGCAGCCGATCTCTTGCGGGCCGCGATGGCCGTCGTGGATGACGAGCTTGCGGAGGGCGCCGATGCGCGTCTCCTCGGTGACCATGGTGATCGCCCGATGCGTCGTCGCATACCAGGTCGTCTCGTAGTTGGTGAGGAGGTGGATGCTGTGCCGCCGCGCCAGCTCGGCCATGCGCGCGGCATGGGCGACGCTGACCGCGAGCGGCTTCTCCACCATCACATGAACGCCGCGCCGCGCCGCCGCCTCGACGACTTGCAGATGCTCGTAGATCGAGCCGAACGCCGCCACGGCGTCTGGCTTGGTGGCATCGAGCATGTCGCCGATGTCGGCGAACAGAAGCTTGGCGTCGAGCCCGTGCTGGCGCCGTATCGCTCGCGCAACGCCGCATCGGGCTCGGACACGCCGACGAGTTCGACGTTGGTGCGGGGCGAACGATAATAGGTGTCGATGTGGCCATGGGTGAGGCCGGCGAGGGCGATGCGGACGGGGGGCATCAAAGTCTCGCGGGGTTAGAGAGAGATATTAATCGAGTCGGTACGTGTCATCCTCGCGAACGCGGGGATCCAGATGACGGACAGGGCTGCGTGTGGCTCCGGATCCCGCTTTCGCGAGGATGACAGAGGAGCTCACGCCGCCTTCTGCAGATAATCCTTGATGTCGCGGAACGCGATCTTCGGCCACTTTTCCTGCTCGTAGCGCAGATTGAAGGCGGAGCTGGCCATGAACACTGGCGCGCCGTCGAGGTCGCGGGCGAGCGAGGAGGGGTAGGCATCGAGGAATTTCTGCATCTCGACGCGGTCCTCGCTCGAGACCCAGCGGCAGATCTCGAAACGGCTGGGCTCAAAACTCACGGGCAAGCCGTATTCGGCGTTGAGGCGCTCCACCAGCACGTCGAGCTGCAGCGCCCCGACGACGCCGACGATCGCCGCGGCGCCGTCGAACGGCAAGAACACTTGCACGACGCCTTCTTCGGCCATCTGTTGCAGCGCCTCGCGCAGCTTTTTGGCCTTCATGGCGTCGGCGAGCTTCACCCGCCGCAGAATTTCGGGAGCGAAGCTCGGCACGCCGCGGAACACGACGTCCTCGCCGTCGCTGAGCGTGTCGCCAATGCGCAACACTCCGTGGTTGGGAATGCCGACGACGTCGCCGGCGTAAGCCTCGTCAACGAGCACGCGATCTTGAGCGAAAAAGAACTGCGGCGCGGAGAGCGTGATCGGCTTGCCGGTGCGCACGAGTTTGGCGCGCATGCCGCGCTTCAGCGTGCCCGAACAGACCCGCATGAAGGCGATGCGGTCGCGGTGGTTAGGGTCCATGTTGGCTTGGATTTTGAAGACGAAGCCGGTCATGTGCGCTTCGTCGGCTTTGACCTCGCGCCCGGCGGCGGCTTGCGCGCGCGGGGAGGGCGCAAGCTCGGCCATCGCGTCGATCAGGTCGCGAACGCCAAACTCCTTCAGCGCGCTGCCCCACAGCACCGGCGTCATATGCCCTTCAAGGAACGCCTGGCGGCTGAATGGCTTTGACGCTTCGACGGCGAGCCCAAGCTCCTCCATCATCGCGCCGCGCTCGTGCTCGGGCAGCAATGCGGCGATCGATGGATCGTCCGGGCCGTTGACCTTGCGCCGCTCGGCGTCCTTGCCGACCTGCAGCAGCGTCGAATTTCTGATATCGTAGAGCCCCGCCAGCGAACGCCCACGGCCGACCGGCCAGGTCAGCGGGGAGACGTCGAGCGCCAGCGTCTTCTCGATCTCGTCGAGCAGATCGTAGGGGTCGCGCGTTTCGCGATCCATCTTGTTGATGAAGGTGAGGATGGGGATATCGCGCAGGCGGCAGACCTCGAACAGCTTTCGCGTGCGCGCCTCGATGCCCTTGGCGGCGTCGATCACCATGACCGCAGAATCGACCGCCGTCAGCGTGCGATAGGTGTCCTCGGAAAAGTCCTCGTGGCCGGGGGTGTCCAGCAGATTGAAGACGCAGCCGTCGTAGTTGAACGTCATCACCGAGGTGACGACCGAAATGCCGCGCTGCCGCTCGATCGCCATCCAGTCCGAGCGGGTCTGGCGGCGGTTGGCCTTGGCGCGCACTTCGCCGGCGAGCTGAATCGCGCCGCCGAACAGCAGCAGCTTTTCGGTCAGCGTCGTTTTGCCGGCGTCGGGATGCGAGATGATCGCAAACGTGCGCCGGCGGGTGACTTCAGTGGACTCGGACATGATGGGCAGGGGA
>CAVSSV010000041.1:0-44433 GCA_963730695.1 uncultured Pseudomonadota bacterium | reverse complement strand
TGATAGACGACCTCTAGGCGCTTCTGGCGCTCGGGATAGTCGGTCCCAGAAATGTCGACGAAGCAACCGAATTGGCCGTCGGCGTCGTCCCTGGCGAAGGTGAGCGCCTCGATCAGCCGCGTAGGGTCGACTGTCAGCGAGAGTTCGCCGTATTCAAACTTCGATTCGAGCACGGCGCCGGGCAGCGCGGCGGCTACTTTGTCGCCGAAGGCTTTGAGGGCTTCGTCCATTTCGCTCAGCGCTCGATTGTGCCGGTGCGGCGAATTTTCTTTTGCAGCATCAACACGCCATACAACAACGCCTCAGCGGTCGGAGGACAGCCAGGCACATAGATGTCCACCGGCACGATGCGATCGCAGCCGCGCACCACCGAATAGCTGTAATGATAGTAGCCGCCGCCGTTGGCGCACGAGCCCATCGAGATGACGTAGCGAGGCTCCGGCATCTGGTCGTAAACTTTGCGAAGCGCCGGCGCCATCTTGTTGGTAAGCGTGCCGGCAACGATCATGACGTCGGACTGCCGAGGCGAGGCGCGCGGCGCAAAGCCGAATCGTTCGACATCATAGCGCGGCATCGACAAGTGGATCATTTCGACCGCGCAACACGCCAGGCCGAACGTCATCCACATCAACGAACCAGTGCGGGCCCATTGGACAAGCTCGTCCATCGAAGCGACGACAAAGCCCTTGTCCGCAAGGCGATTGGACAACTCGCCGAAGTAGGGATCGTCCGAGCCGACTGGACGGCCCGTCGATGGATCGAGCGCGCCGACAGGCGCCGGCGCGACCAGGGCGGACGTGTTCAATCCCATTCCAACGCGCCCTTTCGCCATTCGTACACGAAGCCGACCGTCAACACGCCGAGAAATATGATCATCGACCAAAAGCCGAAGGCGCCGATCTGCCGGAACGAAACCGCCCACGGGAACAGAAACGCGACCTCAAGATCGAAAATGATGAAGAGCAGTGACACCAGATAAAATCGGATGTCGAACTTCATGCGCGCGTCGTCGAACGGATCGAACCCGCACTCGTAGGCCGAGAGCTTTTGCGCATCGGGATTTTTGTAGGCGACGATAAACGGGGCGATCAGCAGCGAACCTGAAATCAGGCACGCCAGCGCGATAAATATCAACAATGGCAAGTAGCCAGCGATCACGCTCGGCATAGTGCCTCCAAGCCCCGTTTGCGAAATGTCTTTGTTCTTTGCCGCCAATCCAGGCCCCACTTTAGAATTCGCACAGACTGGAGCGGCGGCGATTCCCTAGACCAGCGCAAAGGGTCACGCAAGGCTAAAAGCCGAGTATGACGCCATGACGAACAGCGACAGAAATCAGAAGGTTGCGCCGCGTGGTTTTTTTGGAGGCATGCGCCGAAAATGGCGAGAGAGACGGGACTTGAACCCGCGACCTCCGGCGTGACAGGCCGGCGCTCTAACCAACTGAGCTACTCCCCCGTAAACGGGCGCGTTGGGCGGATAGAGCAGCGTGAAACCCAAGTCAAGAACGACGACGCCGAGAGACGCACACGCTCACTGAAACTGCGCCGTCGCCAAGCGCCAGCGCGCCATTTCCTGCCGGGTGAGCAGGTGCACAACGTCGGGATCGAGCGATTCTGCGAGTTTGACTAGACCTCCGCGGACCCCCATCCGCTGAGCGTAATGGGTGAGCACCTGAACCAATTGCGGATCGGCGAAACTGCGGGTTGTCGTAAAGAAGCCGTGCTCCACGATCGACATGCGATGCAGCCCTACCCGGGAGCCAGGCGGAGCGACCCTCAGAACGCCGCCCATCAAGGCGTAGACGCAGGCCGAAATGCACTCGCCGGTCAGTGGCGTGCCGGCGTCCGCAGCTTCGAAATGCGCAACGATCGCCGCCACATGCAATTTACGAAAAATCGCCCCGAGTTCCATCGAAGCGACGACGTTGCCGCCCAAAGAATTGAGGAAGACCACGGAGCGCAATCGAGACGTTCCCGACGTCGTCTTGGCGAAACTGAGAAACGCATCGGGCGTATCGGGCTCGATAACCCCTTCGGCGACCACTGCCTGCGGGCACGGCCCGGAGCATTGGCCCAGCCTCAGGTCGACGAGGCGAAAGCTCATGGGGTCCGCGAACGCGGCCACTGGCACCGCGCATAAAAGCCCGACGAATACCGACAGCACGAGAGTAAAAAGGCGTGCAAACAGCTTGGTGGGCGGTGACGGGCTCGAACCGCCGACCCTCTCGGTGTAAGCGAGATGCTCTACCAACTGAGCTAACCGCCCCCTTTTTGCCGGCTTGCGCGGACGGCGCACCCTCTATAGCGGTTTCGTCCGCTAGGGCCAAGGCGTAGCCCTGGCCCTAATTACCGATCCAGGGAAATCAGAACGTCTGGGCCGTAGCGAACCGCCAGTTGGACATCTGCGAGTAGGTGAGCATGTGGACGAGCTCAGGAACCTGCAACTCCGCCGAGGCGACCAAGGCGCCGCTGACCCCCATGCGTTCCGCGTATTCCGTGACTTTGTTCACGAGGTCGGGGCCGACCGTGTGATGCGAAACCCCGTCGAAGCCGACGGTTTCGAAGGACATTCGGTGGAGCCCCACCTTAGCGCCGGGCGGGGCGATACGCAGCACCGCGCCCATCATCGCATAAACGCATGCCGAAACGCAGTATCCTCCGCGCCGAGCGCTTGGATTTACGGGATCCAGTCGCGTTACGACCGCCTTCACGTGGAGGTTCCGAAACATTTCGCCGAGCTGCATCGCCGCCTCGACGTTGCCGCCAGGGGAACTCATGTAAACCGTGAGTTGGTTGATTGCGCCGTTGAGCGACGCCACCTCGGCGGCAAAGTCATTGGGCGTGCCCGCCTCTATTCCGCCGTTGGCGATGATCACAAACGGGCAATTTGCGCCGCAGGAACTACTCGCCAATCTGACGGTCTCAAAAGTCATTTGCGCCGCGGACGCCGCCGCGGGGATCAAAAATATGAAGGCGATTCCGACCAGTGAATTATAAAATCCACGAATCAAACCAGTCTTTACCAACCGCGCCTCCACAACGACGAAAGGTCAATTTGGTCTTATTTATCACCTTTTTGCGAGATAACAGTTACGTGATTCAGCAGCAATATAAATTCGTCGCATTTCCGATCACGTTTTCCTAGGGTCGAACCGAACGACTCGCGGCAGCCCGACCGCAAAAGCAAAAATGGCGGCTCCGAAGAGCCGCCTTGAAGAAACTTTGGACGTTCGGAGCGCGAAGACTTACTTCTTCGGCTTCTTGTTCAAAGACGCCTTGAGCGCCGCACCTGGTTTGAAGCGCGCGTTCTTCGAAGCTGCGATTTTGATTTCCTTGCCGGTCGCCGGATTGCGGCCCTTGCCGGCCTTGCGCTCGCGCACCGAAAACGTGCCAAAACCCACAAGCCGGACTTCATCGCCCTTCTTGAGCGCCTTTTCAACGCCGCCGAGCGCCGCTTCGAGCGCCGCAGCCGCCGCCACCTTTGTCAGGCCAGCCTCCGTAGAGATGTGGTCGACCAATTCAATCTTGTTCATGGAACATATCTCCTCGTGAGCCGTGCGTGCCCCGTGTCCGCATCTGCCGACTGCATCGAACGGCCGCAAAACCGCGCGAATCAAGCCGATTTGCTTGGGGACGCTCGCCAATTTGCAGGAGAAACGCAAGCAGGTCCCACGATTTCATTGAGAAAACCGGGACTCTCCAATGGTCATGGCGGCGCGGGACGCGCCAAAGGGCGCCGACGAGGCCGCGTTCGCTCAGTCAATTGGGGGACAAATTCGCGGTTTCGGCGAAGCAAATTTTAGCTCGCCACGTCCACCGCAACCGGGTGATCGGCCATTTTCAAGTGAATTCGATCCGCCCCCAACGAACCTAAGTCGCTGGGGGCGGATCGATTAACGCATCAGTGCGCGGTAACGCCGAGATCCAGATCGGGCTCGCCTGCAGGGAGGACGGCCGGAGCTGCCTTCTCGTCCTCTTCCCACTCAACGGGCTGCGGTTGCGACAGCAGAGCGTGCTTCAGCACCTCCTCCATTCGCGACACCGGAATGATCTCCATTCCATTCTTCACATTGTCCGGGATCTCAGCGAGATCCTTCGCATTTTCCTCTGGGATCAAGACCGTCTTAATGCCGCCGCGCAGCGCCGCAAGCAGCTTTTCCTTCAAGCCGCCGATCGGGAGCACCCGACCGCGCAACGTGATCTCGCCCGTCATGGCGATGTCGCGCCGCACCGGAATGCCGGTGAGCATCGAAACAATGACGGTCGCCATCGCGACGCCCGCAGACGGCCCATCCTTCGGCGTAGCGCCTTCCGGCACGTGGACGTGGATGTCGCGCTTGTCGAAGAACGGCGGCTTGATGCCGAAGTCGAGCGCCCGCGAACGGACGTAAGACGCCGCCGCCGAGATCGAATTCCTTCATCACGTCCTTGAGGTTGCCGGTCACGGTCATGCGACCCTTGCCAGGCATCATCACGCCTTCGATCGTCAGCAACTCTCCGCCGACTTCGGTCCACGCCAAGCCAGTCACCAACCCGACCTGATCTCAACTCCTCGATCTCGCCGAACCGGAACTTCTGCGGCCCAAGATAGGTCGCAACGTCCTTGTCGGTGACGACGACGGTCTTTTCCTTTTCCGTCAGGATGCGCTTGACCGCCTTCCGCGCGAGATTGGAGATCTCGCGTTCAAGGTTGCGCACGCCCGCCTCGCGCGTGTAGCGCCGGACAAGCTCGTACAAAGCGCTGTCGTCGACCGTCCATTCCTTCTCATCGAGGCCATGCTTGTTGCGCGCGTTCGGCAGCAAGTGCCGCTTGGCGATCTCAACCTTTTCGTCCTCGGTGTAGCCGGCGATGCGGATGATCTCCATACGGTCCATCAGCGGCGCAGGAATGTTGAGCGTGTTCGCCGTCGTAACGAACATCACGTTCGACAGGTCGTAGTCGACCTCGAGGTAATGATCGTTGAACGTCGCGTTCTGCTCAGGATCCAGCACTTCGAGGAGCGCCGACGACGGATCGCCGCGGAAGTCCATGCCCATCTTGTCGATCTCGTCGAGAAGGAACAACGGATTGCTGGTCTTCGCCTTGCGCAGCGATTGCACCACTTTGCCAGGCATCGAACCGATGTAGGTCCGACGGTGCCCGCGGATCTCCGCTTCGTCGCGCACGCCGCCAAGCGACATGCGCACGAACTCACGCCCCGTCGCTCGCGCGATGGACTTGCCAAGCGACGTCTTGCCGACGCCGGGAGGGCCGACGAGGCACAGAATCGGGCCGGTCAGTTTGTTCGCGCGCTGCTGCACGGCCAAGTACTCGACGATACGCTCTTTGACCTTGTCGAGGCCAAAGTGGTCAGCGTCGAGAATCGCCTGCGCCGCGGGAAGATCCTTCTTGATCTTCGAGCGCCGGCCCCACGGCAGCGACAGCATCCAGTCGAGATAGTTGCGCACGACGGTCGCTTCCGCGGACATCTGCGACATCTGGCGCAGCTTCTTCAGCTCGCCCATTGCCTTGTCGCGGGCTTCCTTGGAGAGTTTCGTCGCCTTGATGCGCTTCTCCAGTTCGCCCATTTCGTCGCGGCCGTCCTCGTCGCCCAGCTCCTTCTGGATCGCCTTCATCTGCTCGTTGAGATAGTACTCGCGCTGCGTCTTCTCCATCTGCCGCTTCACGCGCGTGCGGATGCGCTTCTCGACCTGCATGACCGAGATCTCGCTCTCCATCAGCGAGAGGCACTTCTCGAAACGCTTGGCGACCGACGTCGTCTCGAGAATCGTCCTGCTTGTCCGAGAGCTTGACTGCCAAGTGCGAGGCGATCGTGTCGGCGATGCGGCCGTAGTCGTCGAGCTGCTGCACGGCGGTGACCACTTCGGGCGAAATCTTCTTGTTGAGCTTCACGTAGTTCTCGAACTCGGACACGACCGAGCGCGACAACGCTTCGATCTCAACCCGCTCGAACGGATCGTCGGCGAGCGCCTCGGCGTCGGCCTCGAAGAACGTCGCGTTCACGCGATAGCGGTCGACTTTCGCGCGCACGACGCCTTCGACGAGCACCTTCACGGTGTCATCGGGCAGCTTCAGCAACTGCAGAACGTTGGCGAGCGTGCCGTTCTCGAAGATGGCGTCTGCGCTCGGCTCGTCGTCCGACGCGTTCTTCTGCGTCGCCAGCAAGATCGGCTTGTCCGCCTTCATGACTTCTTCAAGCGCGCGAATGGATTTTTCGCGGCCCACGAAAAGCGGAACGATCATGTGCGGAAATACGACGATGTCGCGCAACGGCAGCACCGGATAGGTGTCCTTGGCGCCCGGAACGATTGCTTTGCGATTCGTGGTCATGACTGATCCTGTTAGTTTTGGCCGGGGACCGCGGATCGCGCGATCCCAAGCAAGCATCGAAACGTAGAAGTCTTACGACCCCAGCCTGGCGGCGGCGTCACACGGACTCGGCGCTTCCGTCTGCGCTAAGATGGACGTTCATGGTCGTGGTTTCAAGCTCTTGCCTCGCCGGCGTCATCGCTTTGACCCTCCTCTGTCTGGCTTGGCCAAATGTTCCCAGCTGGGCAACAACCTGCCGAACAGAGGGTTAAGCATTTCCTGTGCCGCCGCCCTCGTCTGTTCCATGAGCGCGGGCTCGGACACCCCGAGTTTCCCCCGAAGGACACGGATTGTCGTTGTCCGCCACCGCCTCTGTTGGCTTGCGTAAACCTGGGGAAAGTGGGCCGACCGACGTTGAGCGGGCCTTACCTCGGCTGACCACCGCACGATCGTTGAACGCGATTCCAAGCGTTGGCTGCAGTTCGCCACACTGGCGGCTGCCGAGGCGCTGCAAGGCGGCGTGTTCATGGACCGCTTGTCGAGCCGTCACTCGCCGTGACGCCCAATCGGACGGTTCTATCAACGCGATTTGTGACGCGTGCGGCGGCAGTTGATGTCGGCGGGCGTGGCTTGTGCGGCGTGATCTGGGGGCTTTTCGCGCTTCGTTTGCCGTCCCGTTGACCCCATGTACTCTTGGGCGCCGCCGTTCGCGCCTCATGCGGGCATGGTCCTTCTCAGGAACAGCGTCCGCTTGATGTTGTAGACGATGTTGGCCATGCCGATTTTCGTCGTCGCCCTGGCGATGCCGATGGTGCGGATGAACAAGTCCATCCGATCCTTCTGGACGGCGAAGACGTGCTCGACGTGCGAGCGCACTTTCGATTTGAGCGCGTTGGCGCGGCGGGTGACGTCGGGCATCGGGCGGCCCTTGGGCTTTTTGCGGTGGACCTTGGAGACGAAGCCGTTCTTGGCCATGAAGTCTTCGTTGGCCTGCGAGCGATAGCCGGTGTCGGCCCAGACCGCGCTCGCGGTGTTTGTCTTGTCGAGCAACCCCTCGCGCAACCGCGCCCCGTCGTAAGCGGCGGCGTCGGTCGCCAGCCAGGTGCGGATCAGGCCGAACTCCTTGTCGATCGAGACGTGGTTTTTGTAGCCGAAGGCAGGAATGGCGATGTCCACCGCGCGGCTTCGTGCCGTCCGCCCGCTCCTTGGCCTTGGTGAACTTCACCGTCCAGCGCGCGTCGCGGTCCTTGTGGGCGAGCTTGGCCGGCTTCTTCGCCCATTCCCCGGGAATGCGGCCCGCTTTGATGTCGTCCTTCTCGGCCTGCGTGTTGCGCTGCTTCGGCGCCGCGATCAGGCTGGCGTCGACGATCTGCCCGGACATGGCGATGTAGCCCGAAGCGCGTAGGGAGGCGTCGAACCGGTCGAACAATCCCTTGATCGCCCCGGCGCGCGTGAGCTTCTCGCGGAACAGCCAAATCGTCCGGGCGTCGGGAACCCGATCCGACAGGCCAAGCCCCAAAAACCGCATGAAAGACAAGCGGTCGTTGATTAAGAACTCTGCGCGCTCGTCCGACAGATTGTTCGCCGCCTGGATCACCAGGATCTTGAACATCGTCACCGGATCGAACGGCGGACGTCCGCCCTGCGCGCCGTCGGAATATCCAAGCGCCCTATCCAGATCGGCGCGGAAAATCTCGAAATCGACCGCCCCCGCGAAAGCCAGCAATTGATCGCCAAGGTCGCTCAGCCGCTTCAGACGTTCGTCGACGTCAAACAGTCCAGGAAATCCCGCCATCGATTCAGCTCCCGTCCCTCGGGAACGAATGAATCAGAGAGCAGCCGATTCGGCGAGGTTTTTAGAACCGTCCAATCTGCTTGCGTGCATGGTGTTCGTGCGAATTCTCGCTCTGCCGTTTTTGGCCGCGCGGTCGCTTCGACTGTGGGCGCGCGGCACGCGGGGCCGTTGCTGATCGATGCCCCTCATGGGCTCCGCTACAACTTCGTGCCGCAAGTCTTGTTCGAGTTTGCGCTTATCGCCGTCGCCGCGCGATGGACTCACTTGAAGTCTTCGGAGATTTTGTTTCGAAGCGCAGGAGGTTCTCAATTCCTCGTTTTTGCGCGCGCTCCTGGCGAAAGACCGGCATCCCCTTTTGCGCCGCACGGTCGGGGCGCGCGCAAGAAAAAAGCCCGCCGCAATGCGACGGGCTTTAAAGCCTAGTCCGAATTGGGCTGCAGATTAGCTCGCCTTCTCGGCGCGCTCTGAGTAAATATAAAGAGGCCGCGCTTTTCCGTCGACCACCTCAGGTCCGATAACCACCTGCTCGACCCCATCAAGGCCCGGCAAGTCGAACATCGTCTCAAGCAGGATCGCTTCCATAATCGATCGCAAGCCGCGCGCGCCGGTCCGTCGTTCGATCGCTTTGCGGGCGACGACGTTCAGCGCTTCGTCCTGGAACGTCAGGTCGGTGCTCTCCATCTCGAACAAGCGCTGATACTGCTTGACCAAGGCGTTCTTCGGCTCGGTGAGAATGCGCTTGAGCGCAGGCTCGTCCAAATCTTCCAACGTCGCGACAACAGGCAAACGGCCGACAAACTCGGGGATCAAGCCGAACTTCAACAAATCCTCGGGCTCGACTTCCCGGAACACTTCGCCGGTGCGCCGGTCGTCCGGCGCCTGCACCTTGGCGCCGAAGCCGATCGACGTTCCCTTGCCCCGCGCGGAAATGATGCGCTCGAGGCCCGCAAACGCACCGCCGCAGACAAACAGGATGTTGGTCGTGTCGACCTGCAAGAACTCTTGCTGCGGGTGCTTGCGTCCGCCTTGCGGCGGCACGCTGGCGACCGTGCCTTCCATGATCTTCAGCAGCGCCTGCTGCACGCCTTCCCCGGACACGTCGCGCGTGATCGAGGGATTGTCCGACTTGCGGCTGATCTTGTCGATTTCGTCGATGTAGACGATGCCGCGCTGCGCCCGTTCGACGTTGTAGTCGGAGGCCTGCAGCAGCTTGAGGATGATGTTCTCGACGTCCTCGCCGACATAGCCGGCTTCGGTGAGCGTGGTCGCGTCAGCCATCGTGAACGGTACGTCAAGGATGCGAGCCAACGTCTGCGCAAGCAGCGTCTTTCCCGAACCCGTCGGACCAATCAGCAAGATGTTCGATTTGGCGAGTTCGACGTCGTTGTGCTTGGAAGCGTGATTGAGGCGCTTGTAGTGGTTGTGCACGGCGACGGAGAGCACGCGCTTGGCGTGCGCCTGCCCGATCACATAGTCGTCGAGAACCTTGCAGATTTCGCGCGGCGTCGGGATGCCGTCCTTGCTCTTGACGAGCGCCGTCTTGCTCTCTTCGCGAATGATGTCCATGCAAAGTTCGACGCATTCATCGCAAATGAACACGGTAGGACCGGCGATGAGTTTGCGCACTTCGTGTTGGCTCTTGCCGCAGAAGGAGCAGTAAAGGGTGTTCTTGGCGTCGCCTTCGGCTTTGGCCATCAATAATCTCCGTCCACGACCCAAGCCGGGAATCATACCCTACAGGATCGACAGTTCAAACTAGTGGTCCGCCCCTAACAAATTGTAGCCACAATAAGCAGGGACGCGCTCATTTTTTAGGCCCGCCGCCCGAGCGCTCGAATTACCTAACGGAACTCGGCCGGCGGGAAAATTAAGACGTCAGGTCAAACGGGCTTCGGTTCCTCGGGATCCGTGTTACGCCGTGCAACCACTTCGTCAATAAGGCCAAACGCCTTTGCCTCGTCCGCCGACATGAAATGGTCGCGATCGAGCGTCTTTTCAATGGTCTCATAGCTTTGGCCGGTATGGGCCACATAAATGTCATTCAATCGCTTTTTGATTTTAAGAATGTCCTCAGCGTGCCGCTGAATGTCCGAAGCTTGCCCTTGGAAACCACCGGAGGGCTGATGAAGCATGATCCGCGCATTCGGCAAGGCATAGCGAGCGCCGGTGGCGCCTGCGGTCAAAAGCAACGACCCCATCGATGCGGCTTGGCCGATGCACATCGTTGAAACACGCGGGCGAATGAACTGCATCGTGTCGTAGATCGAAAGCCCTGACGTAACCACGCCGCCCGGCGAGTTGATATAGACGGAAATGTCCTTTTTCGGATTTTCCGCCTCAAGGAACAACAGCTGCGCCACCATTAGCGACGACGTACCGTCGTCGATCGGCCCAATCAGAAAAATGATGCGCTCACGCAAAAGCCTGGAAAAGATGTCGAACGAGCGTTCGCCGCGCGCCGATTGCTCAACCACAATCGGTACGAGGTTATTCATGTAATGGTCGACGATATCGCGCATAAATCCGCTTTCCCCTGGCTGACCACGCGAATCGTGAGCCGCCCGACCGAACATAGGCGCCCGGCCCCGCTCCTTAAAGGGGCGAGGACAGGCGCCGGTTCACATCAAGCCGCTACGACGGAATCGTCGTCGTCCTTGGCTAATTCTTCCGCGGTCACCGTCCGGTCGCTGACTTTAGCCAGCCCCAAAATGTGATCGACGACCTTTTCCTCATAAACGGGCGCGCGGAGCTCGTTCAGCGCCTGCGTGTTGTTTCGGTAATAGTCCCAGATCTGCTTTTCCTGCCCGGGATAGGCACGGGCCTGACGAACCAGGGCGTCCGTCATTTCCTCGTCGGTCACCTTGACGTCAGCGCGTTGGCCGATGTCGGCGAGCAAAAGACCGAGACGCACGCGGCGCTCCGCAATCTTGCGGTATTCATCGCGAGCGGCTTCTTCGGTCGTGTTCTCGTCGCCGAACGAGCGCCCGGTCGCCTTTTGATCCCGCTCGACCTGCGCCCAGATCTGGCGGAATTCCTGGTCCACCAAGCCCTCCGGCACTTCGAAGGAATAGCGGCTCGCCAGCGCGTCCAGCAACTGACGCTTGGCCTTGGCGCGGGAGAGCCGCGCATAATCCGCAGCGAGGCGATCGCGCATCGCGTCGCGCATTTTCTCCACGCTCTCAAAGCCGTAACGCTTGGCAAAGTCCTCGTCGATGGCGACGGCTTCGGGCGCGCTGACCTTCTTAGCGGTCACGTCGAATTCTGCGGTCCGTCCGGCGAGAGGACGGGTCGGCATAGTTCTCGGGAAAGGTCGCCTTGACGTTGCGCTTTTCGCCTTCGGCGATTCCGAGCAAACCTTCTTCGAAACCGGGGATGAAGGTATTGGTGCCGAGATTGACGTCAATGTCGGTGCTCGTGCCGCCCTCGAAGACCACGCCATCGAGGGTGCCGATGAAGTCGACCTTGACCTGATCGCCCTGCTGCGCGGCCTCGCCCGCGGGACGTTCCGCGTAGGTGCGGCCTTGATCCGCCAGGCGTTCGATCATCTTGTCGATGTCGGTCCCGTTCACCTCCGCGACAGGCCGGGACAGCTCAATATCGGTGAATTCCCCGACCTCGAACTTCGGCAGCACTTCGACCGCAACCTTCAAGTTGAGGTCGCCGCGGGCTTCGAGCGCGGCTTCAACCGTATTTCGGTCCTCGGGGAATTCGACTCGCGGCTCCAGCGCCAATTTCAGGCCGTGATCCTCGACAATTTGCCGATTGGCGTCGTTGATCGCGCTCTGTACCACGTCGGCCATCACCGAGCGGCCGTACATCTTCTTCAGATGCGCCATCGGCACCTTGCCCGGGCGAAAGCCGTTGATCTTCACCTTGTCCTTGAGGTCATCAAGCTGGGCGTTCAACCGCGATGCGAGTTCGCCCGCCGGCAGCGTGACGCTATATTCTCGCTTCAGCCCTTGGCTGGAAACTTCAACGACCTGCATAATTCTGTTGTCCTATTGTCACATTCGACCCAATGGTGCGGGCGGAGGGACTTGAACCCCCACGACTTTCGTCACCGGAACCTAAATCCGGCGCGTCTACCAATTCCACCACGCCCGCAAGAGCCAAAACCGGGGCGGGTCTATAGCAGTAAAACTTGGCCATGCCAGCGAAAAAGCGGGTTTCCTGCGCAGGGGCCATTATTCGGGAAATCGTGCCGCAATGGCGAGCGTAAACACGCCAGCGGCAACCGCGACAGCCACGGGCTGATCGACCGTCCCAGATCTGGACAGGTGAAAAAGCCACGCCGCGACAGCGCCGAACACAAAAACCAGGGATACGCTTACATTTTTCGGCGGCACGCCCGCTCCTCCCGCCGCGCTGCGGCGCCCTCGACCCTTTTGGCTGCTGCAAGTCCCGCGCCGCCCATTGTGTGCCATTTTGCAACAAGGGGGCGCCGGCGTCGAGCGGTCGCGCTATAGCGAAGGGGGGAGGTAAGACGAGGGGGGACGGAGCCGAGTTCGAGGCGCCCGGTCCCCGCCGCTACGCCGGAACAGCGTCAAGGGGAGCTAAGCGGCAGGGCGCCCTTTAGATTTTCGTTTCCAATTCGCCGCGCGCGTCCCGAGCCAGTGCGTTGAGCACCCCGTTCACCATCCCGCACTCCTCCGCATCGAAGAAGGCCCCGGCGACATCGACATATTCCTTGATTACGACCTTGGCTGGGGTCTTTGGGTGATTGAGGATTTCCCATTGCCCTGCCCTGAGGACCGCGCGGAGCAAGGCTTCGATCCGTTTCAACGGCCAGCCCTGGTTGAGCGCTGCGTCGATCGCGCGGTCGATTCCAAACTGATCCTTCAAGACCCCCGAGACGATCTCGCGAAAAAGACCCGCGTCAGCTTCGTTGTAGGTCTGTCCTTCGATCGTTCCGCCGAGCCAGTGCGATTCAAATTCGGCCAGAACATCCGCAAGCCCGGAGCCGACGACGTCCATCTGGTAGAGCGCTTGAACCGCCCCGAGCCGCGCGGCGGCCTTTTTGACGGCGATTTTCACGTCAACGCCAATTGGCGCTTCAGGGCGACGAGCGCGATCGCCGCGCGCGCCGCCTCCCCTCCCTTGTCGCCCTTCTCAGGATTCGCGCGCACTTCGGCCTGTTCGAACGTGTTCATCGTCAGGATCGAGTTGCCGAGCGGAACGCCGCGTCTGACGGCCAGATCCATGAGCGCACGCGCCGACTCCGTCGCGACAATTTCAAAATGGAACGTCTCGCCTCGGATCACGCAGCCGAGCGCGACGACGCCGTCAATCGTCCGGCCATGGCGATCCGCGCTGTCCAGCGCAATCGCGGCGGCGATCGGTATTTCGAGCGCGCCGGGCACGCGGACATGTTCGAAAGTGGCTCCTGCGTCCCGCAAAGCCTGCTCTGCCCCGGCGAGCAACATGACTCCGATGGAATCGTAGAAACGCGCTTCGACAATCACGAAATGCGCGTCGGAAACACTGATCGGCGCGGCGGGCGCGCCTCGTAGGGCCTCAGCCATAATGTCCTCTAGGAATGGCGCTCGTCTAAATGCGGCGCGCCCGCGGGGCAAGCCTCATCGTTTGGCGAACTTCGCCTTCAGCGCTTCGCACACCTCCGCAGGCGCGAACTGAGAGACGTCTCCGCCCATGCTGGCGATCTGTCGAACCAGCGTCGCGGAAATCGCGCGCGTCGACGCGGAGGCCGGCAAAAACACGCTCGCAATGTCTGGCGCGATTGCGCGGTTCATCCCAGCCATCGCCATTTCATAGTCAAAGTCGGTGCCATCGCGGAGGCCGCGGACGATCAATCCGGCGCCCACCCGGCCCGCCGCGGCGACCGTCAAGTCGTCGAACGAATACACCTTGAGTTTCGCCCCGTGCGCGGCCACCGCCGCCCCGCCGCAACGCATCACTAGGTCTATCCGCTCCGCGATGGAGAACAGTCCCGCCTTGGTCGGATGCGCGCCAACGCCTACGACCAGTTCGTCGCAGAGCTTTGCAGCCTGAGCCATGATGTCGAGATGGCCGTTTGTCGGCGGGTCGAACGAACCGGAATAGAAAGCGACGCGGGCCATTTCCAAGGCCTAGCCCGGGCGCAAGAATGCCGCAAGCTAGCGAGGGCTCGGGGCGGCGCGCAGGCCGCGCTGCCGCGCGCGCCGCCTCTGATCATGTCTTTGCGCCGGCTTTCTCAGCGCTTTCCCGGGCATAGGGGTTCTTTGCTGTGCGATCAGTCGACAACGTTTCTGCCCTGCCCGCCATCAGACTGGCGATAAACTCCGCAAGATGAGTTCTCGTGAATCTCCCTTGCGCCTTGGGCAACGCGTAGCTTGTGCGCCTGGAGGAGCACATTGACATGGGTAAAGCCGTGAGGAGGCTCAAATTTGTAGCAGGACAGCTCGACCAAAAGGCCGAGCGGATCTTTGAAGTACATCGCGTCGAAAATATAGCGGTCGCGAATCGCGGGTTTGATCCCGCGAGCAAGGAGCCGCGCTTCGGCCTGCATGAAGACGACGCGGGACACGGTGAAGGCGACATGGTGGACGCAGCCGGGTTCTGTAGAGGTTCGCCTTGGATTCGGCTTGCGGTCATCATTGGTGAAAACCGTAATCAAGCGGCCGTCGCCGGGGTCGAAGTAGATGTGGCTCTCCCTCGGGTTATCGAGGTTGGGTTGCTCAAAGACGAACGGCATGCCCAGCACGCCCTCCCAAAAGTCGATGGAAGTCTGCCGGTCTGCGCCCACCAAGGTAATATGGTGAACGCCTTGCACGGGAATTTTTTCAAGCTCTGACATGATCAGGGCATCCTTTTCCGGTGTAGCGCGCGGCTAGAAAGTCGAACCGCAAGGTGTGAAGCATTCCGTCCGATTGAAGATTAGATCAGAGCCGCGAACAACACCTTCGAAGCGCGAGGCTGTACAAGGCGACGCGTAAAAATCTTCCGATTGTTCGGCGCTCATTTCATTTCGCTGTCTTCTCAAACGCCCACAAAAGCTTGAGTTTTGACGTGAACGAAAACCGAGTCTGAGCGCCCGTCGCGCAGCTCGGTCGAAAGCGAAGAACGCAATACGACATAAATCCTAGCACTTTTGCCAGGGGATTTTCGTCGGCGAGAACTCCTAGTTGTTATCGCTACGGCAACTCTTACCGGCAATCACAATGGCCATGCACGTGGAGATCCTCGGGACAAAGCCGCACCAAGTTGGTCGGTCAATTGTCGACATTCGGCCGCTCGCGGCGTTGAACATGCGCCACGGCGCGACCGTGGCGCAAATCGTCGAGCAGCTGCGCGCTGACATCATCGAAGGACGACTTCCGCCCGGCGCGCGTCTTGTGGAATCGCAGATGACCGACCGCTTCGTCGTCAGCCGGGGCCCGGTCCGCGAGGCCTTTGGACGGCTTCAAGCGGAAGGCTTCATTGACCTGCCGCGAAACCGCGGCGCCTATGTCAAACGGCTGCACGCCCGCGACGTCGCCGAGCTGTTCGACATCCGCGCCGAGCTGGAGACGCTCGCGGCGCGACGCGCGGCGGCGAACGTCAATAGCAACGGTCGCGCTCGCAAGCGTCTGCTTCAACTCGGAACGGAGCGAACGGTCGAGCGCAACGGTAAAGGCGCGGCTTGGGTGAGGCTGAACGAACGATTCCATGGCGCGGTGTTCGAACTCGCGGGCAATCGCGCGCTCGAGAAAATGTGCAGCGAAGTGCAATTCCCGTTCGTGGTGTCCCAGATCCTTTTGTCGATGACGGACGACGAGACCTACGAGCGTATGCAGGACCATTCCGCGATTGCCGCGGCGATCGTCGACGGGGATCAGGACATCGCCGGCGCCCTTATGCGGGCCCACATTCAGGCGACGGCCGCAATCGCGCTGACGCATATCGAGTCGGACGAGGACTAACGGCGTCCGGACTCGTTCGCGAGAGCGGCAAGGCCCTCGCGATACGTGGGATAGCGCAGCGCAAAGCCGAGTTTCGTTTTGGCCTTGCCGTTCGAGACGCGCCTGTTGTCGGCGTAAAAGCTTCGCGCGGGCCCCGTGAGATCAGCGGTCGCAAAATCTTCGAGTTGCGGCGCAGGCACGCCCAGCAGGGCCGCCCCGTAAGCGATGACGTCTTGCGGGGACGCGGGCTCGTCGTCTGCGACATTCCACGTTTCGCCCTCGCCTCCTTCGGCGGCGACACGCGCGATCATGGCCGAGATGTCTTCGACGTGCGCGCGGTTGAAAACGTGTCCTGGCTTGGCGATCCGTCTGGACTGACCTGTCTCGAGTTTCTCCAGAGTGTTTCGACCCGGGCCGTAAATCCCGGCGAGGCGCAAAATGTCGAGCCGCCACGACGCGCGGGCCGCTGCGGCGGTCCAGGCGTCTTCCGCTACAATGCGCTGCCGACCTCGTTGCGATGTGGCCAAGCGCGGCGATGTCTCGTCGACCCAAGCGCCGCCGCTATCGCCGTAAACGCCGACCGTTGAGAGATAGACGATGTTGCGCAACCGTTCACTTCGGACGAGTTCGTCATGGAATTGCCGAAGCGTGGGATCGCCTGCTTCGTCTGGGGGGATCGAGACCAGCACCGTGTCGGCGGCGCGAAGACGTGGCGCCAGACCGTCGTCAACAGCCTCGCCGTCGAACACATACGCATCGAACCCGGCGTTCGTGAGATCTGCGGCGACCTTCCGATCGCGCGTGGTGCCGGCGAAGGTCCAATCGCCTCGCCGGAAAGCCAGGTGTCGCGCGCAGTAGCCGAAGCCGAAGGCGAAGACGCTCCTCACGGCGCTTCCGCGCGTGCGACGGACAGCGCGTGATCAAGCGTTTGCCCATACAGCAAGAGACATGGACCGCTCGGCGCCGCGGCGGCCACCACCGACGGCATGCCGGAAATTGTCGCGGCGAAATGGCGCTCATTCGGCAGGCTGGCGTTTTCGACGACGACAGCCGGCGTGGCGGGGTCGATGCCCTCCTGCAGAAGCCGCGCGACCAACGCCGGCAAGGTCTTTACGCCCATGTAGACGGCGGTGGTCGCGTCACGGTCCACGAGCGCCCGCCATTCCATGCTCTTGGGCAGCGCGCCATCGGCGGCATGAGCGGTAATGAACTGAATCCGCCGCGCGCGTTCGCGCTCGGACAGGCTTGCGCCGACGGCCGCGGCCGCGGCGAGGGCCGCCGTCACCCCGGGGACGATTTCGCATGGAATTCCCGCCGCGCGCGCGGCGTTCAATTCCTCGTTCGCCCGGCCGAACACGCTCGGATCGCCACCCTTCAGCCGGACCACGGTTTTCCCCTCCAGGCCCAGCTTAACGAGAAGGCTCGAAATGTCGCTCTGCCCAACTGAAGGCGAGTGGCCGCGCTTGCCGACGCTCACGCGCTGCGCTTCGCGGCGGGCAAGTTCGAGCACTCGCGCCGGGGCAAGGTCGTCAAACAGCACGACGTCCGCGGACTGAAGCGCGCGAACCGCCTTGAACGTGAGAAGATCGGGATCGCCGGGACCGGCGCCGACGAGAATGATGCGCCCCCGGGCCTCGGCCGATGTCCTCAGACCTTGGTCCAACAGTGCCGATACCTCGACGTCGTCCCGTGGAATCTTGGCCCCGGAGGTCGCCCGGCCGACAAAATACTCCCAAAAACTTCGTCGCTGGCGAAAGGACAAGCGGCGATCGGCGATGGACGTGCGCAGTCGCTCCGCTAACCCGGTCCAATCCCCGATATTTCCCGGTAGAATCGCCTCGATGCGCGATCGAACCGCCTGCCCCAAGACGGGCGCCGCGCCATCGGTGCTGACGCCGATCACCAACGGCGATCGGTTGACGATCGAACCAAAGGAAAAATCGCAATAGTCCGGCTTGTCGACGACGTTAAGCAGGACGCCGGCTTGGCGCGCCAAGGCGCGCACGCGCTCGATTTCCTGGGCAATCTCGCTGTCGACGACGGCCAGAAAGACCCCAGCGAGGTCTTCGGCGCTTGGCGGCCGCCGTTCGAGCCGGACGGCCTGCCTGCGCAGAAGAAAATCGTTAAGTTCCTGCGACGGCGCTGGCGCGTAGATCGTGAGCGCCGCTCCAGACGCCTCCAGCAATTCTGCTTTCCAAGCGGCGCCAGGCCCGTCGCCGTAAACAAGCGCCTTTCGGCCCCGCATCCGAAAGAACGCCGGCAACACGTCGATGGCTTCGATCGCGGCGGGCTTCTGGAGCGACGGCTTCCTGCCGTCTGTCTCGCCGCCGTCTTCCGCGCTCATGCCTAATCAACCTCTCGGACGCCACGCGGCTGAAATATCATCAACCGCCCTCGTGGCTTAACAAATCCCAAACTGTTTCGGTCTCAAGCTTCCAAGACACGTTAGCCATATTCGTCTTGAGACTATCCATGACGTCGACGCAAGCGCTCGGCACCGAAGAGAACGGCGTTGCTCGCCCCAGCCCATTCGGCAGGGTCGCCGGCGCGCGCGGCTCGACGATCCGCGTTTCTGGCGCGACGCCAAGCGATTTGACCACCCACGAGCGGGCGACGGTCGGGTCCTTTGTGGAAGTGGCGGCCGGCGGACGGCGGCTGGTGGGCGTCGTCACCGAACTCGTCAAAGCCGACGAGGGCGAGGCCGAGGCCAACAAGACGAACCTGACGATCGATCTGATGGGGGAATTCGAGATCGACGGCGCCGGCAGCAGCCATTTTGTGCGCGGCGTCTCGACCTACCCCGCGATTGGAGATGCCGTCGGCCTGGTCGACCGCGGGGGCTTGCGCTCGATTTTCAATCAGGCCTTGGGCGATTCCGCCAACGTCGGGCGCCTCGCCGCCGACGGCGCTGTTGGCGTATCCCTCGACCTTGACGCGATGCTCAGCCGCCACTTCGCTATTGTCGGATCGACCGGGGTCGGCAAGTCCAGCGGCGTCGCGGTCATCATCAACAGGCTGCTTGTCGCGCGGCCGACCCTGCACATTTTCCTGCTCGACGTGCACAACGAGTACGGTCGCTGCTTCGGCGACAAAGCCCAAGTTCTCAATGGAGAAACGACCCGCCTGCCATTTTGGCTTTTCACGTTCGAAGAGTTCGTCGACGTCTTGTTCGGCGGCCGCCCGCCGGTCGACGAGGAAATCGATATCCTCCTCGAACTGATCCCGCTGGCGAAGGCGCAATACAACGTTCTGCGCGGTGGGAACGGCAACCTCAGAAGAATCGATCCGAAGGTTTCCGGTCTGAGCGTCGACACGCCCGTCCCCTATCAACTGCAAGACCTCCTCAATCTCATCGACGAGCGCATGGGCAAGCTGGAAAGCCGCGCGACGCGCATGCATTTCCACCACCTGCTCGGACGCATCGAAGCCATCAGAAACGACGCCCGCTACGCCTTCATGTTCGAAAGCGCGAATGTCGGCGGCGACACGATGGCGGAAATCATCGCAAAGCTCTTCCGCCTGGAGAGCGACGGTCCTGCGATGACCGTCATGCAGATCTCGGGATTTCCGACGGAAGCCACCGAAGCCCTGGTGTCAGTCTTGCTTCGCCTGGCTTTCGAGGTCGGTCTTTGGAGCTATGGCGCATGGCAATTGCTGTTCGTCTGCGAGGAGGCCCATCGCTTTGTCTCCGCCGACAAATCGACGGGTTTTGCGCCGACGCGCCGCGGGCTGCTGCGCATCGCCAAGGAGGGAAGAAAGTACGGCGTCAATCTGGGCCTGGTGACTCAACGCCCCGCCGAATTGGATCCGACCGTCATTTCGCAATGCAATACGATCTTCGCTATGCGGCTGCCGAATGAGCGCGACCAGAAAATGCTGCGCAGCTCGGTGTCGGACGCTGTGGGCGACCTCCATTCCTTCCTGCCGTCGTTGGGCACGCGAGAGGTGATCGGCTTTGGCGACGGCATGCCGATGCCGGCCCGTTTTCGCTTCAATGCGCTGAGCCCCGAGACCATACCGATGAGCGAGGCCTACGCGCCGGACTCTCCCGATCGCAAGACCGAGGGCGATCGCGCGTCGCTGCGCGCCGTGATCGAGCGCTGGCGCGGCGGACAGGTCAGCCAGCGAACCGACTACCCGGCCGAAGCGGCGCCGGAGTCTGCGAGCCAGACGCCGCCTCCCGCCCCGACCTCGATCACCAGCCGAATCGAACAAGTCCGCGCTCAGCTTTTGAAACGTTGATCAGGTTGAACGCGACGACGCCTAAGGTCGCTGGAGAACCGGAAACCCAGATCGGCGACGCCGATATGGCCAACGCCGTGCTCTCAGCGTCGCCCGTACGCCTTGAACTGCGCAACGGCGGCGAGATGATCGGCGCATGGCCGGCAGTTTCGGCGCTGTCCCCTGCAAAAACGTTCGAGATCGTTGTCGACGGCCGGGCCGCCCTAGTGCACGAGCGGCCAGTGACGATCTCGGGACGCGAGCTCTTGCTAACCGCGACGGTCGATATCGACACAATCGCGAAAACGCGAGATGAGCTGTTTCAGCTTGCTTATTTCGACCCCCTGACGGGAGCGCCTAACCGCTCTTTCTTCGACAAGGCGACGCAATCGGCGATCGACGGGTTCCCATCTGATGCCTTTGCCGTCGCCGTGTTGGAAATCGATCGCTTTGGCCCAATTGACGAATATTATGGCCGAGCGTTTGCGGACGCGCTGATCGGAGCGGTCGCTCGCCGTCTGCAAAGCGTTGCCGAGCCCTCCGACATTGTCGCCTGCTCGGGTGTCGCCAAATTCTACCTATCCATCTCGGCGGCGAACGACGCGGAAGCGCCTCGTCGACGGATCGACGCGATGCTGCAGGAATTGCGGCTCCCCATCGTCGTCGATGGCCACGAAGTGCTCTTGGCGGCCTCGCTGGGCGTCAGCCTTTTTCCCGGCCATGGCGCGAGCGGCCTCCAACTGCGCGAGCGCGCGGAAGAGGCTTTGAAACTCGCCAAGCGCGGCGACGCCGGCGGCGTCGTATTCTTCGATCCCGACGCCGATCTCTCGTCGAGAAAGTCGGCGCTGCACGAGCAAAACCTTCGTCAGGCGATCCGGGACCGCCGGTTGGTTTGCGCCTTCCAGCCGAAAGTCGATTTTCGCGCCAATGCCGTGGTGGGGCTTGAGGCGCTGATGCGATGGCGCGACGAAAACGGCGAACTGCGAGCGCCGGGAGACCTACTGACCCAAGCGCACTCGACGGGCCTGATCGACGACGTAACTTGGCTGGTGCTCGATGACGCCATCGCCTCGTTGCCGGAAATCGACGCCGCCTTCGGCAAGGATGTCACGATCGGCTTCAACATCTCGGCCGCCCAGGCCGGCGACATGCGCTTTATGCGCAACTTCTCGGACAGACTGAAGGAGAGCGGCGTGGGCTCCCGTTTCATGGTCGAGTTGACCGAGGAGGCCTTCGTCTCGGCAAGTCATTTTCAGAGTAACGTCGTGCCCCTGCTCCGCTCCGCAGGCGCCAAGATTTCGATCGACGACTTCGGCGTCGGCTATTCCTCGCTCGCCAATCTCGCGGACATCACGGCGGACGAACTCAAGGTCGACCGCTCTTTCATCGTTTCTGTCCACCAGCGGCCGCGCAGCCAAAGTCTATTGCGGGCGATCGAGTCCATTGGAACGGCCCTGAACATGCGCGTCGTGGTCGAAGGCGTGGAGACCGAGGAGGAGCTGTCATATCTTCGCGACAGCACGAACATATCGGTCGTGCAGGGCTACTACTTCTCGAAGCCGGTGACCCTCCACGGCCCATCGGGACGCCGCCAAGCGCGCGCGGGCGCAGAGTTGGAAGGGACGCGCCCGGATCCGACGAATTGGCTGCCGAGCAAGACACGCGGCACGGAGAGGCGTGAAACTTAACGGCGGTCCGGCCGCGAACGGAGCCCGACCAAAGAAAAAGGGCGCCCGAACGGGCGCCCTTTAAGCTGTTTGGAGGTGCGTAACCGCTTACGTGCCAACCTGCTGCTGGGTCGCCAACGTCCCGAGTTCGAGCTTCACGCCCGGACCCATGGTGGAAGAGATCGCCGCCCGCTGCATGTAGGTGCCCTTCACCCCGGTCGGCTTGGCCTTGGCGACGGCGTCCACGAATGCGCGGATGTTTTCAGCGAGCTTACCCTCGTCGAAGCTGGCCTTGCCGACGGAGCCTTGCACGATCCCGGCCTTCTCGACGCGGAACTCGACGGCTCCACCCTTGGAGGCGATGACCGCGCCTTTGACGTCGGTCGTCACCGTACCGACCTTCGGGTTCGGCATCAGGCCACGCGGGCCGAGCACCTTACCTAAGCGGCCGACGAGCGGCATCATGTCCGGCGTCGCAATGCAGCGATCGAAGTCAATCGTGCCGCCTTGCACGATCGTCACGAGATCCTCGGCGCCGACGACGTCGGCCCCGGCGGCCCGCGCTTCGTCAGCCTTCGCGCCACGGGCGAACACGGCGACGCGAAGGATGCGGCCCGTGCCGTTCGGCAGATTGACGACGCCGCGCACCATCTGGTCCGCGTGCTTGGGATCGACGCCAAGATTGATGGAAATTTCGACGGTCTCGTCGAACTTCGCCTTGGCGTTTGTTTTGACCACTTTGACGGCCTCATCGAGGCTGTAAAGCTTGGTCGGAACGACGGCCTCATGGGCCTTGCGCATGCGCTTGCTGGACGTTGTCATGGCTTAGCTCACCACCTCAAGGCCCATCGACCGGGCCGAGCCCTCAATCATCGCCATCGCGGACTCGATCGTGTCGCAGTTCAGGTCGACGATTTTCTTCTGCGCGATTTCGCGCACCTGTTCCTTGGTCACTTTGCCGACAAAGCCGCGGCCGGGCGTCTTGGCGCCGGAAGCGGGCTTCTTGCCGATCTTGAGACCCGCGGCCTTCTTCAAGAAGAAGGTCACCGGCGACTGCTTCATTTCGAAGGTGAAAGAACGATCCTGATAGGCGGTGATCACCACCGGAATCGGAGCGCCCTTCTCCATCTGCGCGGTACGCGCATTGAAGGCCTTGCAAAATTCCATAATGTTCAAGCCGCGTTGGCCGAGCGCGGGGCCGATCGGCGGCGACGGATTCGCCGCGCCGGCCGGCACGTTTAATTTGATATAGCCGGCGATCTTTTTCGCCATTCGTCTGCTCCTAAAAGCATAGCCTCCCATTCAGGCCAAATACCCGAACGAGCGGCCAGGGTTGCAGCTTAGTGGTTGCGAGCGTTGCTCCCGGCTGGCGGCGCGGGCACTCTCCCACAGTCTGAGGGGCGGCCAGCTAACAGATTTGCCGGGAAAGGGCAAACGCGATTTTCCGGGTAGGTCAGGATCGGCCGCCCCGCGCTAGCGAGGCAGTGCCTCGCCCGGGGCGAGGGCTCCGCGAAAACTAATCACCTTCGAGGCGACCGCCGCGCCCAGCGCCGCCGCAGTCGCGACGTCGGCTCCCGTCAAATAGGAGGCGAGAAAGGCGCCGTTGAAACTGTCCCCAGCGGCGGTCGCATCGACGACAACGGCGGCGGGCGTGACGGGCGCCGTCAACTGACGTCCGTCCGCTTCGACGAGGACATCCTGCCCGCCGTTCTTGACGGCGACGACCTCAGCACCGGCGGACCGGTATCTGGCGGCGGTCGCCTCGGGCGAAGCGTCGCCGAACGCCGCCGCCTCGTCGTCAAAGCTTGGCAGCACCACATTGGCGATGGAGGCCGCTTTCGTGATCGCCCCCCGCATCTCGGCCGGATCGGGCCAGAGTCGCAGGCGGATGTTCGAATCGAAGGCAACGACGGCGCCTTTGCGCCGCACCCGGGCCAAAGCGTCGAACAGATTGTTTCGCCCTTCGGCGCTCAAAATGGCGAGCGTAATTCCTGAAAAGAAAATTGCGTTGGCGGAGTCGAGCCAGCCGCCCAGCCGCGCGCCGTCGTCAGCGAGCGTCTTCGCCGCCGAGTGCGAGCGCCAATAGCTGAACTTGCGCTCGCCGTTGTTCAACTGGATCATGTAGAGGCCAACCGAACGATCGGCCACGCGCGCGATCCGCGACGTGCCGATGCCTTTCGCCGCGAGAAATGCGAGCATGGTTTCGGAGATCTTGTCGGTTCCGACAGCGCTCACGTATTCGACCGACCAGTCGGGCGGAAGAAAGTTGCGGGCGTAATAGGCGGTGTTGAACGTGTCGCCGGCGAAATTGCGCTCGTAGCGGCCATCCGCCGTCGGCGCCAATTCAACCATACACTCGCCTATCGACAAAAATAGCTTCTTGTCCGTCACCGTTCCCCTGCCCCACGTCGCTGTCTCTGACGGCTAACGCTCATTTGCCCGCCGCGGCGCCTAACCGCTATAGGATGCCGCCGTTGCCCGTCATGCCATTTTGATCGCCAATGCCCATAAAACTTATCTTGGATTGTGACCCGGGGATAGACGACGCCGTCGCGATAGCGCTGGCGCTCGCTAGTCCTGAACTCGATGTTCGCGGCATCACGGTTTGCCACGGCAATGTGCCGTTGGCGCGAACCATGGCCAACGCGCTCGCGATGCTCACCCTGCTCGGCAAGGATGTCGACGTCTATGCCGGCGCCTCCGGTCCGCTGATGCGCAGCGAAATCAGCGCCGGTGACGTCCACGGAGAATCGGGCCTGGGGGGCATTGCGATGCCGCCTCCGCGACGCGCAATCGCAAGCCGCCGCGCGACCGACTTCATCATCGACGAGGTGCGGGCGCATCCTGGCGAGATTACCCTCGTGGCTGTCGGCCCGCTTACAAATCTGGCGCTGGCGATGCGGCTCGCCCCCGACATCATTCCCTTGCTCCCTCGGATCGTCATCATGGGCGGGGCCGCCGGCGCCGGCAATCGAACGGCTTCGGCAGAGTTCAAT
The DNA here is from genome assembly GCA_963730695.1 of uncultured Pseudomonadota bacterium. Taxonomy (GTDB): domain Bacteria; phylum Pseudomonadota; class Alphaproteobacteria; order Rhizobiales; family Beijerinckiaceae; genus Roseiarcus. The sequence continues at coordinate 19,568 of CAVSSV010000041.1, read as the reverse complement.
ATCTACGCCGATCCGCATGCTGCGAAGATCGTGTTCGACTGCGGCCGGCCTTTCACGATGTTCGGGCTCGACGTCACGCACAAAGCGATCGCTTCCCCTAGCCGGGTCGCCGCGTTGCGCGCGCTGGGCGCGCCGGTCGGCGAGACGATCGCGGCCATGCTTGAAGTCTATCGCCTGCCCTACCAGCAGCGATACGGATGGGACGGAGCGGCTGTTCACGACATGTGCGCCATCGCCTATTTGATCGATCCGAGCCTGTTCGCCACGCAGGCCATGGGCGTGTGCGTCGACGTCAACGAAGGTCCGAGCTTCGGCCGCACGGTTTGCGATCCCCGCCGACGCGACCCCACATGGTCGCTCGTCGACGTCGCGATGGATGTCGACGCGGAAAAGCTGTTTGCGCTGCTCGCCGAGAGGATCGCAAGGTACGAGCGCCGATGAGCGGAGACGCTGCCGTTTCGCCGCCGCCAGACGCGGCGCTGCGCCGAAAAGCGCGCGCCGTTCCGGTCTACCGCGCCGACGCGCTGCCACGCTTTGACGAGGCTATCTACGCCGGCGCCCGCGCGCGCATGACCAAGGTCGACGAGATCGTGGTACCGCCGCGCGAGGCGCGCACATTCGCCGCGCCCGCCGGCCATTTCTTCCGCGTCGTGTGCACTGAGGGTCCGCAGGTCGGGGACCTCAACTTGTGGAACGCCGACAATCTCGAAGAACGATTTTTCAGCGGCAAGACACGTGCGCTTAACGCGACGCACCTCACGACGGGTCACGCCTTGTGGAGCACGTTGCCGCACCTGCGGAAGATGGCCACCATCACCCACGATTCGCTTGGCTGGTACGGCTTCGACGACGACGGCGCGAGCGTGTACGACGTGATCGGAACGCGCTGCGATCCCTACACAAACGCGTTGTTGACGGGAACGCGTTACGAGAATTGCTGCCATTCCAACCTCACCCGCGCAATCGGCGATCGGCTCGGCCTTCCCTTCAAGGAGGCCGAACCGCTGGTGCACGACGTGTTCAACGTCTTCATGTGCACAGGCTTCACGCGCGATGAAGGCCGATACTTCATGAAGGCGAGCCCGGTGCGCCCCAGCGACTATCTCGAACTTTTCGCGGAAATAGATCTGGTCGGCGCGCTCTCGGCTTGCCCGGGCGGCGACTGCGGCGCCGGCCATTCGAGCGACGCGGAGCGTTGTCATCCGCTGCGGGTCGACGTCTTTTCCGCCAACTAGGCTGTTCTGTCGCGCCCTGCTCAATTTCGGGACACTTTTCTCGAGGGCCGATTAACACCGCCGCAACCTTAAGCAGCGATGAAAGGCATTCGTCAATTTGCGTTCAGCTTTCGGGCGGAACGCTGATTCGGCGGGGCGCCGGCGGGGCGCAAAGACGACGAACTGCGGAAAAGCGTATGCGTCGCTCGCGTTTAAAGTGGGCAAGCCTAGCGATCGCGCCGTGGGCCTCCGCGCTCGTGGTGTTGGTTTCGATTACGGCGCGGGCCGGCGAAGATTACGCTGGTATTGATGCGCGCCCGACCTCGTCCATCGCCCTTTCGATCGCCATCCGGCCGATTGTTCAGGCCCCCGCGCAAGGATCGAACGGCGACGCGGCTGACGCAGACCGCGACGATAGTGCTGTGGCCGGTGCGCAATCTTATCCCGTCGCCCCTGACGGCCAGCCTATCGTCTTCCAAGACGGGGCGACGCCAATGCTCGACGACGGCATCGCGTCCGCCACGCGCACACCGACGTTCGAAGACGACAAGATCGTGGTCTTCGCGCCTTGGGCGAACCCGCGCGCTCCCGGCCTGATGACCGATCAGCCCGACTACGCCCTTCTCATTCCAGCGAAAGATTCGGCGCATCAGATGCGCTGCCTTGCCGAGGCGATCTATTTCGAATCGCGAAGCGAGCCGCTTGAAGGTCAGGCGGCGGTCGGACAAGTCGTGCTGAACCGCGTCCGTAGCGGGCTCTACCCGAGCGACGTATGTTCGGTCGTGTACCAGGACAGCGAACGGGCCTTCGCCTGCCAGTTCTCCTTCGCCTGCGAAGGCAAATCGCTCGCGATCCAGGAGCCGGGTCCGTGGGCGATCGCGATGCGAATCGCCAAGGAAGTCGTAAGCGGCGAACGCTACGACCCGAAATTGATCGCGGCGCTGAATTATCACGCCAATTATGTCTACCCAGCTTGGGCGCCGATGCTGACGCGCCTGGAGCGTATCGGCAATCATATCTTCTATTCCATGCGTCCTGGCGTGATCTGGGCTCCGGGCGCGGTCGTCGCCAAGACGGATGTCCCGGCGGCGCCGACGGCGAAGTAACGATTCCCCAATTCGCCGCCCGTTTGCTACAAGCCTGGAAACAGGCGGGAGCAAAATGGCGGACGCGGCAAAGTCTATCGACGGCATGAGTTTTGAAGCGGCGCTCGCCGAACTCGAGAGCATCGTGGAAAAGCTTGAGAAGGGATCGATCCCCCTGGCCAAATCAATCGCGAGCTACGCGCGCGGCGAATTGTTGAAATCGCGTTGCGATCGCCTGCTGAAAGACGCGGAAATGCAGGTGGAGCGTCTGTCGGTAAGCGCAGATTCGCAAACAATCACGGCGCAAAAGCTCGACGGCGAATAGTTGTTGATTCAGAGAGGGATAAACGGCTTCCCTCAATTGTCTCACGCCGTGCAACCTTGCGTGGATGTGTCAAATCACTACAGCGGGAGCCCTGAATTTAGCATTTGTTAACCATAACGGCCCCAGGTTCGACCTGCCATTAACGAGACCTCGCAAAGTGAACAAAACGCGCGGGGACAACCAAGGGGGCTTAGGGTCCATGCGCACGATTGCTTTTGTCACGCAAAAGGGTGGTTCGGGGAAGAGCACCTTAGCTTCTTCTCTGGCGATCGCCGCTATGGAAGCAGGTGAGAAAGTTTGCCTCGTCGACCTCGACCCGCAAGCTTCCCTGGTGAAGTGGTCCAAGGCGCGCAATCGCACGGACATTCCCGTCATCGCCACGACCCCGAACAAGATTGCGGCGCTGGTGCAGGCCTTGGCCAAGCAGGGCTTCACCTATGCCATCCTCGACACGCCCGGCATTGAAGGTGACGTGACGGTCAGCGCCGCCAAGGCCTCGGATCTCGTCGTCATCCCTTCGCGTCCCAACGCCTTTGACCTCTGGGCAAGCGCGCAGACCTGCGCCAGCCTGAAAGCGATGCGCCGCGAATTCGTGTTCCTGCTCAATCAATGCCCCCCTGCGCAGCAGAGCGCACGCGTCGACGAAGGCGTCGCCGCGCTGGAAGCGATGGGCGGCTTGATCTCGCCGTTGGTGCTTTCCCGTGTGGACTATCAGGAAGCGGCCCGCGCCGGCCAGGGCGCAACCGAGGTCAATCCGTCGGGCCCGGCCGCCGAGGAAATGCGGACGCTGTGGTCCTCGCTCAAGCGAAGGATCTCGCGCATCAAGAACGCGGCGGCCACGCGCAAAGCGGCCTGACGCCGAGCGGGGCCTAGCCCCAAATCTCGGTCCGGATGATTTGGCCGTCCCTGAGGATGGCCAAATCCCAGTACTGGGCACGATCGGCGGCTACGCGCTCTAGATCCCGCGTAGTCGCTATTTTTTTGCCGTTCACTTCTTCGACGACATCGCCGCGCCGCAGCCCCAAGTTCGCCGCGACCGAACCCGCCGCAATATCGGCGATGACCACGCCCTGATCGGGCGACTGCATTTGCAATTCGTCGAGCACAGCGGGCGACAAATTCCAGATCAACGCACCTGAAAACGGCGAGCGCGAGCTTATTTTCAAGGGATCGCGCGGCGGCGTCTCCGGCGCTTCCGACAGCGCGAGATCGACGTTCAGGGTTTGTCGCCCGCGCCTGACGCCGAGTTGCGCCTCGCCGCCGAGAAGTTCTTGGTGGCCAATCGGAATCCGACGCCGGCTGGTTCGTCGATCGATTGCGTGTCGATGGAACTGATCACGTCGCCGCTCTTCAGGCCGGCGGTCGCGGCCGGAGATCCAGGGGTCACGGAGGCGACCAAGGCTCCTGCGGGACGATCGAGGCCGAGAGAATTCTGCGATGTCGGGCGTGATGGCCTGCAGGCTCGCGCCAAGCCACGGACGCTTGACGACTTTGCCGCCGCTCTTGGCCGCGGCGACCACGGCTTTGACGATGTTAACGGGAATGGCGAAGCCGATGCCGACGCTGCCGCCCGAGCGGGAATAGATCGCCGAGTTAATGCCGACGAGCTTGCCGCTCATGTCGACCAGCGCTCCGCCCGAATTGCCCGGATTGATCGCAGCGTCCGTCTGCAAAAAGAAACTGTAGTCGGTCGATCCTGCCTGTGACCTCGGCAGCGCCGAGATGATGCCTTGCGTGACCGTCTGGCCGACGCCGAAGGGATCGCCGATCGCCACGACGAAGTCGCCGACCTCGACGCCGTCGGAATCGCCGAGACCCAACACCGGGAAATCGCCGCCGCCCTTAATTCTAAGAATGGCGAGATCCGAATGCTTGTCCCGCAGCACGATCTCCGCCGGCAGTTCCCGGCGATCGGAGAGCGCCACCTTGACGTCCGTCATGCCCTCGATGACGTGTTCATTGGTGACGATCAGACCGGAGGCGTCGACGAGAACGCCGGACCCCAGGGACTGAGCGGAACGAGAGTCTTGTCCGCCATCGCCGAAAAACTCGCGGAAGAACGGATCTGCAAAAAGCGGGTTCTGCTGCCGGTCGGCCGCGCGCGAGGCGTAGACGTTCACCACCGCCGGCTGCGCCAATTTGACGACAGGGGCGAGGGAGAGCCGGACTTGCGCCGCATCGGCGGGGACGGCGCGCGGCGGCGTCTCCGCCGAGGCTCCGAAGCTTGCAAGACAGGTTACGACGACGAGCGCGACCAACCGCAAAGCGAATCTCCATTTCAACGCGCCCGGATATAGGGCGCGAGCCGCCACCGTCCAAGAACCGGCGGTCAGCATTGACTTTCACCCAAGCTTCGTCCGAAGGGACGCCCCTCCTTAGAAGCAGAAATTGGCTAAATGTCGTACGACGCCTTGCGAAACCTGATCGAGCGCGCCTTCGAAGACCGCGCGAGCGTAAACGCGAAAACCCACGGGGATGTGCGCGACGCCGTGGAGAAGGCGCTGACGCTGCTCGACGAGGGCAAAGCCCGTGTCGCTGAAAAGGTCGAAGGCGTCACCGGGCCGGAGTTCCTGGAAGGTCAATCAGTGGCTGAAGAAGGCGGTTCTGCTTTCCTTCCGCTTGAACGACAACGTCGTCGTCGGCGGCGGCCCGGGCGGGGCGACCTGGTGGGATAAGGTTCCGCTCAAATTCGACGGCTGGGGCACGAACAGCTTCGCTGCCGCGGGCTTTCGGGCCGTGCCCGGCTGCGTCGTCCGTAGGTCGGCGCATATCGCGCCCGGCGCGATTCTGATGCCATCCTTCGTCAACCTGGGCGCTTATGTCGGCGCCAACACCATGGTCGACACCTGGGTGACGGTCGGCTCCTGCGCTCAGATCGGCAAGAACGTCCACCTGTCCGGCGGCGTCGGCATTGGCGGCGTGCTGGAGCCTTTGCAGGCGAACCCCACCATCATCGAGGACGATTGCTTCATCGGCGCGCGCTCTGAAGTGGTCGAAGGGGTCATCGTCGGCCAAGGCGCGGTGCTGTCGATGGGCGTGTTCATCTCCGCGTCGACGAAGATCATCGATCGCGCGACGGGCAAAATCCATTACGGCTACGTGCCGCCCTATTCCGTCGTCGTGACCGGAACGCTTCCCGGAAAGCCGTTGCCCGACGGTTCGCCCGGTCCCTCGCTTGCGTGCGCGGTGATCGTCAAAACGGTTGACGCGCAAACGCGCTCGAAGACCGGCATCAACGACCTGCTGAGAGATTGATGGCCGAGGAGGCGCCTGCGAGCCGCTTCGCCTTTCTGTATCGGCAGGGCGAGGGGCTGCTCGATGCGCGGGAATGGGCGCGCGCGGCCTGGCCGCCGGCGGCCATCGCGCTGGCGCTCGTCGTCATTTGGGTGTTTCTGGCGCCAGGCACGCCGGAGCCGCTGAGCGATCAGCAATTGGCGGGACCGACGGCGGTCACAGCGCTCGCCTTTTTCATCATCTACATGCTGCTCGCCGTGCTCTCGATCTTTTTCGTGCTGCTGTTGGCGGTGGCGGAGTATTTTGTCTGCGCAAAGCGATTGCGCGCGCGAGGTCTGCCGCCGAGCCTCGCCGGACTGGCGCCGTTTTCGATCCTGTTCGCTTGGGCAGCCCATTGGTACGTCACGACCGTTGGCGATAGGTCGCTCGCGCTTCTGCCGCCGGCTTTCGCCGTTCTTGCGCTGTTGATTTGCGGCTGGACGATCTTCGAACTGGGATTTCGTAAAACTTTTTCGAAGTAACTGTCTGAAATAATTATAGAATATGTATAATGAGAACAAATAGAGAACAAAGTTCTTGCTTTTTGACGCCGCTTGCGTTATTTCTGAAAAACTGGATGCACTGCGACCGCCGCCACTGAGCGGCGGCGCGACCAGCGTCCCTTCCCTTCCCCACATTTTAGGTAGGCCCATGAACACGACCGCGCAGCGGCTCGCAAAGGCATCCCCGCGCCTTTCGCGTCGACGAAAAATTCTTCAAGCCTTCATCGCCGGAAAGCCCGTCGAGGCGATCGCCACAGAGCTCGCGATGCGACCCAAGCAGGTCGAGCGTTATTTGAGCGATGAACTCAAGAATCTGACCGTGAGGCCGGCGGCGCAGTTCGTTAGCGTTCAGCTTTCGAGAATCGAGCGCATGCTCGGCGTGCTCTCCGCGAAAATTGAAGGCGACGAGTTGAAAGCCATACCGCCGTTCTTGAGGGCGCTCGATCGCGCCGAGCGCCTATACGAGTTCAAGAAGCGCGTCGGCGTGGAGCACCAAAGCGCGGCCGCCGAGCGGACCGCGGCGGTCGACAAGGTCACAAGGCTGATGCTGACCGAGAATCCGACGCTTTTCAGCGAGAAGTGCTAGCGGTGACGGAGACGGAGATAACCTCCCCGCCCGCCCAAAAGGCGACCATCGCGGATTTCTTCCGATGCAGCCTCGACCAACGCACGCGCATGGCCACGCTGATGTCGGACGCCGAGAAAGACGCGATCGCCTACGCGTGGTCGTTCTGGGCGCGCGACGACCAGCGCTTGCCTCAGGGCGACTGGCTTTACTGGCTGATCCTTGCCGGCCGGGGCGCCGGCAAGACGCGCGCCGGCGCCGAAGCTGTGCGGACCTGGGCGCTGGACTTTCCGATCGTCAACTTGATCGGACCGACGCACGACGACGTCCGCGACGTCATGGTCCAAGGCGAGTCCGGAATATTGGGGGCTTGCCCCCGCGGCGAGCGGCCGATCTATCGCCGCTCGCGCGGCCGGCTCGACTGGCCGAACGGCGCGGTGACGCTGCTGTTCTCAGCCGAAGAGCCTGACCGTCTGCGCGGCAAGCAGCACATGAAGCTTTGGTGCGACGAGCTCGCCGCCTGGCGAGAGCCTGAAGCGTTCGAGCAGGCGCTGCTCGGGCTGCGGCTCGGCTCGAAACCGCAGGCGGTGGTCACCACCACGCCGCGGCCCTCACGCATCATCAAACAACTTTCGAAGGACCGAGACGCGCTGGTGATGCGGGCGAGCACGTTCAAGAACACCTACGCGTTGGCGCCTGGATTCATAAGGCGCATCACTGCGCGTTACGAAGGCCAATCCATCGGCCGGCAGGAACTGTTCGCGGAGATTCTCGAGGAGACGCCGGGCGCGCTGTGGAGCCGCGAGCTGCTGCAGCGCCAGCGCGTGGCGGCGGAGGAGACGACCGAGGAGTATTCTCAAATCGTCGTCGCCGTCGATCCGCCGGCGAAATCCGGGCCGCGCGCGGACGAATGCGGCATCGTCGTCGCGGCGAAACATTCCAACGGCCACGCTTACGTCATCGCCGACTGGAGCAGTCAGGGCGAAACGCCGGGACAATGGTCGTCGCGCGTCGTACGCGCGTTTCGCGCGCACAAGGCCAATCGCGTCGTCGCCGAAGCCAACAACGGCGGCGACATGGTGAGGGATGTTCTGCGCCGCGACGAAGCGAACCTGCCGGTGAAGCTGGTGCATGCGACGCGCGGCAAATTCTTGCGCGCCGAGCCGGTCGCCGCCGCGTATGAGCGCGGACTGGTCCACCATGTCGGCGTGTTCGAGAAGCTGGAAGCGCAGCTCTGCGCGCTCACCTCCGATTTCGATCGCGCGACGAACGGTTCGCCCGATCGCGCCGATGCGCTGGTGTGGGCGGTGTCCGATCTGCTCGGCCTGCACCGCGCCGACACCGACGGCATGCTCGCCTACTATGCGGCGCGCGCCAACGCGCCGTGAGCACCGCTTAACGCCTTGGCGGAAACTCGTTCGCGCCGATCAGATGCACGGTCGATCCCGACTGGCGATTGAACTGTTCGGCGCCGAACTGATCATTGACGACGTCGGTGTGGTCGACTTGCGGCAGCGGACATTGCGCGTCGACGCGGCGCGGCCCGAAGCGGAGGACATAGGCCTTGAACGCCGCCTCCAGCGCCACGCGATCGGCGTTGGTGGCAAAGACGGCGGAAAGCCAGGCGCCGCCAGCGTCGAGATCGCGCGCGACGCAGAACGTCCAGCGTTCGTCGGCCCGCGCGGGCGCGACAAAAAAGAAAGCCAAGGCGGCGATGACAAGGTGGCGGCGACTTACCGGCTGACCGTAGCGTCGGCGCTTTCGGTTCGCCAGACTTTCTGCCGCCAGACAATGAGACTCTAGACCTTGCAACTTTCACAAAAACGCGAGGAAATTCGCAAGGGAAAACAGGCCTTAGAAAAAATAGAACTTTTTTCTTGACAACGAACGCCGTTCCCTATATGTTCCTATACACTGGAGAAGTTGCGCAAACGGGTTGAACCCCGGAGGGCGTCTTCTCCGGCTCTCCTCTCTTTCAGCCACCCCGTCCTGCCCCAAAGCTCCTGCTTTCGGGCAGAGGGAGTTTTGCATGCCCGCTTACGAATTGTTTCTGCCGCTGCTCAAAGTGGACCTCGACCAACGCCTGGTGCACGGCACCGTGACGGCCGAACAGCCCGACCGCGCCGGCGAGATCTGCGACTACGAAACGACGAAGCCACACTTCGAGGCGTGGTCGAAGGAAGCGAGCGATGCCACCAACGGACGCTCGCTCGGCGCGGTGCGCGCGATGCATGGCCGTGTCGCCGCGGGCAAGCTCACCGACATCACGTTCGACGATGACAACAAGCGCATTCTTGTCGCCGCGAAGATCGTCGACGACGACGAGTGGAGCAAAGTGGTCGAGGGGATTTATACGGGATTTTCGCAAGGGGGGCGCTACGTGGCTCGCTGGCCCGACGCCGACACCGGCCTGACGCGCTACACCGCCGACCCCATCGAAATCTCGCTGGTCGACGTGCCCTGCCTGCCCGGCGCCACCTTCGACGTGATCAAGGACGGCGCCGTGGAAAAACGCGTCTTTGTCAGCCACGCTGCCACGATTGATGAGCCGCTTCCCTTCACGGACGTTGAGGGTGAAGCTGCGACCCTCCCGCCAAACAAGGGAACGAACGCGGTCGGAAAGAAAATGGCGAAAGCGGCACGCGCGCTTAAATTCGCGGCGCGAAAGCTCGAGCGCCTGGTCGACGACAACGGCGAGCTCCGAAAGAGCCTTGCCGACCTTCGCCCCGAGCTTGCCGCCCTCAGCAAGCGCCTCGCTGAGCTCGAAGCCAAGCCGATGCCAGCGCGCGCGGCGCTGCGAGCGATCCCGCGGGGGCTTGACGCTTCCCCCGACGCCGACGGCGGCGCAAGTTTGGATGCGGCAGTGAAGCGCCTCGCCGCTCTGACGCCGGGAGAACGAGCGCTGGCGCTGACGAAGTTGAGTTTGGCGAACCCTGTGACGCAACGGTTTTAAGCGCTCGTTCCAGCGCCGACCTACGAAGCATTTCGGCGACGCACGCCGCGCCGCCGTTCTCCACCCCTCCTCTGCACACTCCAACCGGCGGCCGCGCATCGGCGCCGAACGGCCTTCCGCGCCCATCGCAACCTCAAGGAAAAATCCGCAATGAGTTTTTCGCAAACGACGGAAGAGAGCCTCCGGCTGACCAAAAAGTCGCTCTCGACCGGCAACGCCCTGAACAAGAACATCTCGATCGCAACCGGACTCGCCGCCTACGATCTGCAGGCGCCGGCGAAGAACCTTTATCCAATCGTCACGCCGCTGCGGAACTCGCTTCCGCGCGTGCAGCGCATCAATCCCGGCGACGCCGCGCGGTGGCGGACGATCTCGTCCATTCTCGGCTCGGGCTTCGACGCCATGGGTTGGGTGCCTGAGGGCCAGCGCACCGCGAGCATGAGCTATTCCGCGACGCCGCAAGTAGCGCCTTATCTCACGATCGGCGAAGAAGAACTCGGTCACTTTCGAAGCCGAGGCCGCTGCGCTAGGGTTTGAAGACATCGACGCCACCGCCACGCTGCGCCTGCTGCAAAAGACGATGCGCAAGGAGGAGATCGCGCTGCTGGGCGGCAACACTTCGCTCGCCCTGGGCACGCCGAGCGCGCCTGTGCTCTCGGCCTCCGGAACGGGCGCCACTTTGCCCGCTGCGACATACTCGGTGATCGTCGTCGGACTCTCGTTCGAGGGTTACCGCAACTCGACGCTCGCTGGCGGCGTCGCCACGACGAAGACCATCACCGGCAACGACGGCAGCACCTACGCGCTGAACGGCGGATCGTCCAACCGCAGCGCCAACAGCACGCAAGCGGTCACTCTGGGCCAGACGCTGTTCGCCAGCGTCGCAACAATGTCCGGCGCTGTCGCTTACGCCTGGTATGTCGGCGCCGCCGGCTCGGAGACTCTGCAGGCCATCTCGACAATCAACAGCGTCGCCTTCGCTTCGCCCTTGCTGGGCGGGCAGCAGCCGGCGAGCACTGTCACCGCCGACAACTCTCGCAACGCGACGCTCGCTTTCGACGGGCTGCTGACGGTCGGCCTCAACCCGATCAACAATGCTTATGTGCAGTCGCTCGCGACGGGCACGGCCGGCACGGGCACGTTCCTCACGTCGTCCGGCCGCGGCTCGGTCGTTGAGATCGACAACATGCTGGTGTCGATGTGGAACAATTACCGCCTGTCTCCCACGGTGATTTATGTGAACGCGCAAGAGCAGCGCAACATCACCAACAAGTGCCTCACCGCCTCCTCCGGTCCGTTGCTGCGCTACAACGTCAGCGCCGATAGCGGCGAGGGCGGCCCGTATTCGGTGTCCGCATCGGGCGTCGTGCGCTGGTATTACAATCCGTTCAGCGTCGACGGCGGCTTCGACATTCCGGTGAAAGTGCACCCCGACCTACCGCCGGGAACGATCCTGGCCTACTGCGAACGCCTGCCCGTTTGGTACCAGTCGAATTCGACGCCGAACGTCGCAGAAGTTCTCACTCGCCGCGACTATTATCGGGTCGATTGGCCGCTGCGCACGCGCCGCCGCGAATTCGGCGTCTACACGGAAGAGACGCTCGCGGTCTACGCGACCTTCGGCGTCGGCGTGCTCACCAATATCGGCAACGGCTGACGCGCCTTTAGGCCGTTGTCGAGGCGACGTCGGCGCACGGATGCGCCGACGTCGCCGAATTCTTTCTCCTGCCTGCCGAGCGAGGGCGCATGTCCCCTTATGACCTGACGACGCTGGCCGCCGCCAAGGCTTGGCTCGGCTTGCCAGCGACCGCTTCGCCAAATGATACGCCGCTCTCGGCCTTGGTCACGGCGGCGAGCCGAACGGTTTACGCCTGCCTCTCGCGTGCGAGCGTTTTGCCGAAGTCTTACGACGAAACCTTTGATGGCGAGGGACAGCGCATTTTCCTCCGCAATTGGCCTGTGCTGAGCGTGACGTCGGTTACGTATGAGGGAGCTCCGCTGCCGGCGATCATACCCAGCGTCGGTTTCGCCTACGGCTACGCGCTCAAGCCGGAAGATCCGACGCCGCCCGGGCGTCAGCAGGCCGTCGATCTTTTTGGCTGCGCGCCCGCGCGTAGCCGGCAGGCGGTTTCCATCGCTTATGTCGCCGGCTACGCCGTTCAGGGCGAAGCGCAGAGCGTCCCTTCGGCCGCGCCATACGCATTGCAGGCCCTCGCGCCTTACGGGCCCTGGGCGCAGGACACGGCCGTCGTCTACGCCGCAACTGGGCTCGCGCTCACCTGCGTCGCTGCGACGCCGGCGCTCGGGCAGTATGCGGTCGCCAACGGCGCCTACACCTTCTCCGCGGCCGACGCCGGCGCGCCGCTACAAATATCGTACGGTTTTGTGCCGCAAGATATGGCGCAAGCTTGTCTGGAGCTCGTGGGCGAACGCTTCCGCGCCGCCGAGCACATCGGCCAGCGGTCGAAGTCGATCGGCGGCCAAGAGACCGTGTCGTTCGATCCCGCCGCGATCTCGGCGCCGGTGATCGCAATGCTTCAGCCCTATCGCCGCGTGTCGATCTGATGGCGCTCGCGGAGGTCAACGGGCTCGACGCTCTCGACGCCAGGCTCGCCGCGTTTCCGGCTCAGGTGAGCGCCGAGCTGATGGCCAAGGCCAATGCGCTCGCAGGAGCGCTTGCCGACAAAGTGCGTGACGAGAAGTTGTCGGGCGGCGTTCTCGCTCAACGCTCCGGCGCTTTGGCGCAGTCGATTGCAGGGTTTGTCACGTCCGACGGCGACGACGTCGTCGCGACCGTCGGCTCGTTCGGCGACGTCAAATACGCCGCGATCCAGGAGTACGGCGGCAAAACGGCGGCGCACGAAATTGTCGCGAAAAACGGGAAGGCGCTGGCGTTCGCCGTCGGCGGCGCGATGCGCTTCGCCCGCCACGTCAATCACCCCGGCTCGCAAATCCCCGAGCGTTCGTATCTCCGCTCCAGCCTCGAAGAGATGCAGGACGCGATCGTCGCCGCGCTCGCCGACGCCGTGTCGCAAGCCTGGGGCCGCGCATGAGCCGCGAAGCCGCGTTCTCCGCCTTGTTCGCCGCCGTCTCCGGCGCCTATCCCTGGGGGATGGCCTCGCGGCGCCTCAAACTTTGGAGCGAGACGCCCGCGGCGATGCGGCCCGCGCTCTTCCAACTGGAGTCCGCGCCAGAAGCCTATCAATGGGCGAGCCCCGCAACGCCGAAACGCACCATCGGCGCAAAACTTTTTCTCTATTTCGACTCCCGCGATCCGCTCACGCCCGGCGCGACCGCGCTGAACGCAGCGCTGGACGCGATCGACGCCGCGCTCGCGCCCTCCGGATTGGATCTCGCCTCGGGACGGCAGACGCTGGGCGGCGCGGTGCACGACTGCAAAATCGACGCCGTACCGGTGCGCGACACCGGCGATCTCGACGGCGACGGGCTCGCGGTGGTGAGCGTCCGCCTTGTGCTGCCATGAACGTTCGCAATGACAACACAGCCACGGGGCGCTGCCGATGACTTTTGAGGCGAAGCAAACGGCGATCCCGCAAAGCCTGGTCGCGCGTCTGGGCGCCGCCGCGCGCTATGCGATCACCGGCGTCGCACCCGACACCTGGTTCGGCCCGCAACAGCCGCTGGCGCCGCAAGCGCCCGCCGAGGTGAAGGGCCGACAATACGACTATCCGTTCGGCGTCAACCTCAACTATGTCCCGCGCTCGTCGGAGCCGATTTCGTTCGGCCAGTTGCGCGCGCTGGCCGACGCCCTGCCCTTGCTGCGCACGGTCATCGAGACCCGCAAAGACCAGGTCGCCGCGCTGAACTGGGCGGTGCGCCCATACGCCTCAAAGGCGAACGGGGACACTGCCGAACGCGCCAAGGCGGCGCAGAGCTTTTTCAGCCGCCCCGATCGCCGCCACACCTTCGACGCCTGGCTGCGCATGCTGCTGGAGGACATGCTCGTCGTCGATGCGGCTTGCCTCTATCCCAGGCTCGCGCGAGACGGTTCGCTCTACGCGCTCGACGTCATCGACGGCACGACGATCACGCCGCTGATTGGCGACGACGGGCGCTCGCCCGAGCCGCCCGACCCGGCCTACCAGCAAGTGCTGCACGGCGTCCCCGCCGCCGACTTCACCCACGACGAGCTGCTTTACCTGCCGCGCAACGTGCGCTCGCACCGGCTCTACGGGTTCTCCCCGGTCGAGCAAGTGGCGATGACGGTGAACATCGCGCTGCGGCGCGACGCCGCCACGCTCGAATATTACAATTCCGGATCCGTTCCCGACGCCTTCGCCACGCTGCCCAAGGAGTGGACGCCGGACCAGATCCACACCTTCCAGGATTATTTCGACTCGCTTCTATCAGGCAATCTCAGCCGCCGGCGCATGCTGAAATTCGTGCCGAGCGAGTTCCGCCTGATCGAAGCGCGTCAGCCGCCGCTCAAAGATCAGTATGACGAATGGCTGGCGCGGATCATCTGCTACGCCTTCTCCGTCCCCTCCACGCCGTTCGTCTCGCAAGTCAATCGCGCGACCTCTTCGACGATGCGCGTTCAGGCGACGCAGGAAGGGCTGGTGCCGCTGAAAGCCTGGATCAAGTCGTTCCTCGACCTAGTCGTGCAGAGCCATTTGAACCTGCCGGATTGTGAGTTCGTCTGGGTCGGCGACGACGCGGTCGATCCGCTGCAGCAAGCGCAGACGCTGAACATTCTTGTCGGAGCCGGCATCAAGACGCGGGAAGAGGCGCGCGCGGATTTAGGGCTGACCGGGCCGGGGCAGAAGGCGGATGGGCCTGCGACGGCGCTGGGGAAGTACAACGACAATCACGACGACGCCGGACGCTTTTCGACCGCCGAAAACGCGGTCGCGCCAGAGGGGCGGAAAAGACCGCAGGAAGAGGGGAAGCCGCGTGGGGTTCAGGTCGCCTCAAGGACGGATGTCGCGAGCGATGCTGGCGCAGAGCCCGGCATCGTTGTGGACGGCGATCCCGTCTCACCCCCGCCCAGGGGCGGCTTGGATGCGATTGCGAAAGTCGAGGACCCCAGCACTCGAGCCACTCTCGAACGAGCGGCCGGCGACGTGATGGGTTATATCGCGCGCGACCTGATCTTCCCGATCGAGCGGCTCTTCCCGGAACTGAAGACGGACTAACTCGAAGCCGCGCAAGATCCGCGCGGTTCAGGACTATTTCGACACCCCTGCTTGCCGGCAATCTCGGCCTCCAGCGCATGCTGGATTGCACGCCGTCGATCATTAAGCGCTCGCGTTCGAACAACGTCAAACGGCACGCACACCAATTGTTCCCGCCGACGTCGCTCGCCCCGTTGTCTGGCGACAATCCCGCTCTCTCGGAGACCTAACCCATGTTCGTATTCGGCTCCGGCGTGCTGATCGGCACGCCGTCGGGCGGCTCGCCCATCAATTTCGGCCTGGCGCAGGAAGTGTCGCTCAACGTCCAGGCGACGACAAAGGCGCTCTACGGCCAGAACAATTTTCCGGTCGCGATCGGCGCCGGCACACGCAAGATGACCGGCAAGGCCAAACTCGCCCGCATCTCGGGCCAGGCGCTCGGTTCGCTGTTCTTCGGCGCAACGCCGGCGACGGGCTCCACGCTCACGCAGTTCGGCGAAACGACGACCGTGCCGGCCTCTTCGCCCTACACCTATTCGACGACCAACCACGCGACCTTCACTGGCGACCAGGGCGTCGTTTACGCGGCGACCGGGCTTCCCCTCAAACAGGTCGCGTCCGGACCGACCACGGGACAATATTCGGTCGCCGCCGGCGTCTACACTTTCGCCGCGGGCGACGCCGGCGCCGCGGTGCTGATCTCGTACAACTACGCCAGCGCCAGCGCGGGCGAGAGCTTCACCGTCTCGACGCAGCTGCTCGGGCCGACGATCAACTTCTCCGCCAACCTGTTCGCCACCGATCCAACCACCAACAAGCAGTTCTCGCTGCTGCTCTACAATTGTGTCGCCGAGAAGCTGTCCTTCGGCACCAAGCTCGAGGACTTCGTGATGCCGGAACTCGACTTCGTCTGCTTCGCCAACGCGGCCGGACAGGTCTGCCAAATGAATTTCGGGGATGCGGCATGAGCGAGGAGGAGACGTTTCCCATCGCTCTGGGCGGCCACGAATGGTCGCTTCCCCATCTCAGTTTCCGCACCATCAAAGCGATGCAACCGACTCTCTTCGAAATCTATGCTGAGATCGGCGCGCAAGCTTCGGACGCGCAAAGCGCCTCGCTGAGCGAAGCGCACCTCGATCGCCTCGCTCAAGTCACGTGGCGCGCGCTGGCGACCGTCGATCCGGACCTCGCCTATGACGCGTTCCTCGATCTGCCGTTCTCAGTGAGCGACCTGATCAAGGCCTTTCCCTCGCTGGCCTACGCCGCGGGCCTGCGCCCTGCAAACACGGACGACTTCGACGCGGCCGCGGAGGGGCCGCGCTCCCAGGGAAAATCGATTTCGACGGCGTGGTAGCGCAGGTCGTTGCGACGACCGGATGGACGTGGTCGCAAACGCTCGACGAGCTGACGGTGCCTCGTTACCTCGCGCTGAAGAAGGAATGGCGGCGGCAACCCCCAGCGTCCTGGCTGCTCGCCGCTTTGTTGAAATACAGCCCGCCGGACTCTTCGCGCGCCGAGGCGCGCCGATCGCCGTCTGTTGAGGGGCTGAAGGCGGCGTTCGGAAACAGCGTCGACGCGGGATCACGCGAGTGACAAGGAGAGATCCATGGCGGACAGCAACGTAGCCGTCACGTTCTCTGCGCGCGTCGACGACTTTGTCGGCGGCGTCGCCGAGGCGCGTGACGCGCTCGACCAATTTCGACGCCCGTTCGCTGATCTCGAGACGCAATACGCAGGACTGCGCGGGGCGATGGCGACGGCCTTCGATCCCGCGCGTTTGCAAACCTTCAACTCCGCCCTTGGCGCCACGACGTCGTTGCAGACGACGCTCGCGGCAGACTTTGCGCAAGCGTCCCAGGCCATGCGCAGCCAGGATCAAGCTGCCTATCGCGACGCCGTTCGCGCGGCCCAACTCGCGATCTCCGACACCAATCGCAGCCTGGAGGACGTCCTCAAAGATCGGCTTGCGGACTACGCCGAAGACGCAAGGTTTCACCAAACCTCGGAAGCGCAGAAGGTTCAGGATTCCAAGGCGGCGATCGAG
Organism: uncultured Pseudomonadota bacterium; assembly: GCA_963730695.1. GTDB lineage: Bacteria > Pseudomonadota > Alphaproteobacteria > Rhizobiales > Beijerinckiaceae > Roseiarcus. The sequence continues at coordinate 2,471 of CAVSSV010000041.1, read as the reverse complement.
GAAATTTCCTCTGCCGAGGCCGACCTGCTGACGCTGCAGGGTTCGCTCGGCGCGCAAGGCGCGGCGCAACGCCAAACCCTGCAAAGCCAAATCGAAGCCATGGAGCGCCGGCATCAGGAGCAAATCCTGTCGATCCAGCGTCAAGCGGAAACCGACCAAATGCAGCAGTATCAGGCGATCGCCAACTCGCTCACAGGCGCCTTCAACTCGCAAATCAGCAGCCTGCTGCGCGGGACCACGACCTGGCGCGACGCCTTCCGAAACATGACGCAGGAGCTTCTGACCAACTTCATCCGTTTTGTCGAAACCTCGGTGACGCAATACGTCGCCGGCGAAGCGGCCAAAACGACTGCGACTGTGGCTGGCGCGGGCGCGCGCGCTTCGGCCGAACAGGCCGGCGCCGCGCGCCGGATTGGCGGCGCAAGCGGCCACGGTTCTGCACTCGATCTTGTCCTCCGCCGCCGAGGCTTTTGCAGGAGTGTTCGGCTTTCTCGCGCCGATCATGGGGCCGGTCGGCGATCGGTCCGGCCGTGGCCGCCCAGGCGACTGTGGCAGGCGTCGCGGGAGCTATCGCTTCCGCCGACATCGGGATGTGGAACGTCGCCGGAGGACATGCTCACGCTCGTCCATCATAACGAGTTGATCATGCCGGCCGCTCAGGCCGGCGCCTTTCGCGACTTGCTTTCCAGCGGCCCGCAGCAGAGCGGATCGGGAAGCGCGGTCCACATTCATCCGACCACCAATTTTCATGTGTCAGCGGTCAACTCCGGCTCGGTCGCACAATGGATGAAAGCCAATAGCGCGACCATGATGAAATCGATTGACGAGGCGGTGCGCCATGGCGCGCATCTCGGCCTCCGCCGTTTGAGGGCGACGTGACGGGAACGCCGCCGCTTCGCGGCGTCCATCTCCTGCCTTCGACCGGCGAGTTCACCTACGACACAATCGCCTACGCCGGCCGGCGCGCGGCGGAATCTACGTTCAGCCGCTCAACACGTTCTACGGCCGCAGCTCCGACTACCGACTATACGATCGCGATCGAACAGCTTGTCGCCGCTCATCCGGAATGCGAGACGGTCAGCTTGGTCGTTGGCTGGTTCTGCGACGGCCTCACGGCGGGGTCGTGCAACGTCTATCCCTCGACCACCTACATCGGCGGCGCCTTTCCAAACAGGCGTCGGCGCCGAGCCCTGGCGTTGTTCGGGCCTGACGCAAACCAGCGCTGGCCTCATCGCCGATCCCGACCGCCGCAGCGGCGCCTTTATCTACGGCGGCACGCCGAGCGATCAATCGATCGTGCGCTGTATGCGCGATCTGAAGTCTCGCGGATTTAAGGTCGTCTTCTATCCGTTCCTGCTGATGACCGCGACCGGGCTGCCCTGGCGCGGCCGGATCGACCTATGCGCCCGACGCTCAGCGCCGCGACGTCGGCCGTCGACCGCCTTTCTCGGCTCGGCGACGACCTCCGATTTCACGCCCGACAGCGCCAACCTAACGGTCGCCTATTCCGGCTCGCCGACGGACTGGACCTATCGCCGCATGATCCTGCATTACGCCAATCTTTGCGCGCTCGCCGGCGGCGTCAACCTGTTCGTGATCGGATCGGAATTGCGCGGGCTGGAAACGGTGCGCGGGCCGGCCTGGACCAGGGCCGGCACGTCGGACGGTTCAGGCCAGGCGGTGTGGGACTATCCCTTCGTCGCCGGACTTAAGCAGCTCGCAAGCGACGTCGCCGGCGTGTTCGCCAGCGCCGGACTCGGCAAAAGCCTCTCTGGTCTCGCCAACCTTGTGACCTATTCCGCCGACTGGTCGAACTGGATGGGCATTCAGCACCCGGGCGAAAACGGCCAATGGCCGCATCTGGACCAGCTTTGGGCGTCTCCAGATATCGACGTTGTGAGTTTCGACAACTATCTGCCGCTCAGCGATTGGACGACGGCGAACGGCGGTCTCGACGCCGCGAACTGGCGCGCCCCGGCGCCGACGTCTTGGCCGGTCTCCAGCCCCGCGGCGCGTGGCTTTGGGTTGACCGGCGCGCCGACGATCTACAATTCCGCCTATTTGCAAGCGAACATCGAGGGGGGCGAACACTTCGATTGGTTCTATAACGACAGCGCCAACGAAGGCCCTGGGCTCGATCCCAACGGCTCGGCGCAATTCGTTTCCCGCCCCGAAGGCGATCGCGTGGCGCAGAACCGCCAGATCTACTACGCGGGCCAAGAAATCCTCGCCAACAAGCAGTTGCGTTGGTGGTCGAACAATCTGCACTTCGCGATTTACGACACGGGCGGGGGCTGGAACGCGCAAGGCGTACAGACCGAATGGTCGGCGAACTCGAAACCGCTGATCTTCCTCGAATACGGCGTCCCCGCCTGCAACAAGGGCACCAATCAGCCTAACGTGTTCTATTCGCCGAACAGCGTCGAGAGCGCGACTCCCTACTGGTCGACATGGCAAGGAGCAATGCGTGG
>CAVSSV010000040.1:0-33819 GCA_963730695.1 uncultured Pseudomonadota bacterium | reverse complement strand
ATCCGAGGCGCTTGCCGTTGAGAATCATCTGGATCCTCGCGCGGTCAAGACCGCTGTAGAAGCGCGCGTTGCCGACCCGGCGGGGGCGGATGAGCCCGCGATCCTCGTAAAAGCGCAGCGTCCTCAACGTGACATTATAGAGCTTCGCGGTTTCACTGATTGTGGTTTCGCGACTTGAGGTGGCTTCTTCAGCCAAATCCGCGTTCGACAGGCGTTGTTTGTCGTGCGCGCGGTCGTTGTCGAAATCAGGGTTCATTAGGGGGGTCGCCGCCATTGCCGTTCTCCAGCTTTCGAATTAGCCGCCTATTTTCGTTGTCTGACTGCGTCAGGGGGTTTGACTGACGCGACTCACGCCTCCCAGCGCGGCGGACACAACATGAACGACCTGTAGGGCAATTGCAACTATAAAGTGCATACAATCTCTTCGGCAACCTAGATTTCCACTTTCCAGATGCCCCGACGCGTCATTTTGGGCCGTTGTTAACCCTTTCTTCACCGCGTCCGTCGAAGTTGCCCGGAAGGTTCGCGCTCCCTCGCCGAGAGCGCATACCGTAAGGGGCGCCGGCGCTTAGGGTACAACAGGGATGACGCGTTCTTCTCAACGCAGCCCGGCGCGAGACTACGACGACGATCGCCTTCGCGCTCGTGGCCGCGACAGCGCCGCGGACATGGCGCTCGCCGATTGGCTCGCCGACCGCGACGATCCCAGGCCGATGCGCGAACGCGAGGAGCGCGCCGACGACGAGGCGTACGGACGCCGCCGCGACAACCGCCGCGTCCGCGAATTCCAGGACGATGCTTCCGAGGGGCGTCACGAGCGCCCCGCCGCCCGCGACGATGACGTCGACAATCGCCGCCGGTCGCGCAGCTATGAGCAGTCCCGAACGCAGCCGCGCCAAGAGGACGATCGCACCGCGAAGATCGTCGAATCCGCTGTCCGCAAATTCGAAGACCGCGCCGACCGCGTCGAGAAGCGCACGATCGATGCGCTGGAATCGGTCGCCAGCTGGCTCAATCGCGCCGAAGAGGGCCGGGCCGACGACGGCCAGGCGATCGACGCCATCTTCGACCGGTTGGACGCGTTGGGCGGCAAGCTCGCGGAAGTCACGGCGCCGCCTCCGCCGCCGCCCGTTCAGCCGTCGATCGATTTCGACCGGCGCATGGGCGATCTCGCCTCTCGCGTCGCTGGCATCGGATCGCCGCGCCCGCACCGTGAGCGTGTGCCTGAGCCGGTTCCGCGCAATCACGCGTCCTGCCGCGCGCGCCCAAACGCGGCCTCAAGCCGCCCCTGCGCCGATCCCAGGCGCCGACCTCGCCGCAACGGCGTCCAACGCCGACGCCCTGCGCGCCGAACTGCGGCGCGCAAGCGAGCGACTGGCCGCGATGCGCCGCCAACCGGCGCCGCTCGCCGCCAGCGAACCGATAGAAGCCCCGGCGGCGCGCCGCCCCGCCGCGCCGACCGTTCCGACGGCGAGCTTTGAGGAAATTGCCGCGCTCCGCGCCGACGTCGCCGCGATGTCGCGCAGCGTCGCCACTCTGGCGCCGCGCAACGCCATCGTCGCGCTGGAAGGCGCGCTGCGCGATCTGAGCGACCGCGTGAGCGCGATGGCCGATCCCGCGGCGCGAGCGAGCTTGATCGCGCCGTTCGGCGCGGCCATCGCGGAGTTGCGCGACGCGGTGCGCGCGCAGAACGTGCAAGGCGTCGCCGAAGCGCTGGACCGCGACATCCGCGCGTTGGCCAAAAAGGTCGACACGCTCAGCGCCAACGCCGTCGACCGCGAAGCTTTCGAGGGCATTCGCCGGCAGACCGAGGAGACCAAGTCGCTGCTCGCCAATATGCTGGCGAAAACCGCGCCGCTCGAGCGCATCGAGAATCAGGTCGGGACGCTGGCGGACCGCGTGGAAAGCCTGGCGGCAAATCCGCAACCCGCGATCGAAGCGCGCGCAAGTGCTCGGCGCGCTCGCCGAGCTTGCGCGCCAGCGTCGAGCGCGGCGCGTCCTCGCAAGCATTCGCCTCGATCGAGGCGCAGAATCGAGAAGCTCGCCGAACGCGTCGACAGCGCGCTGTCGCAACCCAGGCTCGCGCCTGCGGTCGACATGCGCATCGTCGACGGCCTGACCGAGCGTCTCGAATCCATGCGCCAATCCATTGCGGCGCGCCCGCCTGCGGTCGATGGCGAAAACTTGGAATCGGCTCTGCGCGATCTTTCCGACAAGCTCGATCAGCGCACCGCGCGCTCCCTCGACATCAAGCCGCTCGAAGCGGCGCTCAGCCATCTTGAGCCAGCGGCCGATCCACATCGATTCCAGCCCGTTGGGCGACGCCATTCGCGACCTCACGGCCAAGCTCGACAACCCGCCGCAAGGCGACTTCAGCGCGCTGGAGTCGACCATGCAGGAAATCAGCAAGCGGTTGGCCGCCATCGAAACCAAGCCGACGCCGCCGCGCCGTTCAACGTGGTGCAGCGGCCGGGCCCCGACGAAGTGGCCAGCTCGCCGCCGAGATTCGCGCCATCAGCGCCAAACTCGACGAGCGGCCGCAAGGCGACTTTGGCGCCCTCGAAGCGGCGATGGGCGAAGTGAACAGGCGCCTTGGCGCGATCGACACCAAGCCGATCGTCGCCGCGATCTCGCATCTGGGCCAGCGTCCGGCACCGGCGAAGTCGGCCGGCTCGCCGACGAAATCCGCAACATCAACGGCAAGCTGGACCAGAAGCTGAGCCAGCCGACGCAAGGCGACTTCGCCGCGCTCGAAGCGGCGATGCGCGAGGTGAACGCGCGTCTCGAGGCCATGGACGCCCGGCCGGTTGAGCGCCATCGCCCCTCCGGCCTCCTTCAGGCCTCCGCGAGCAGCGACATCGAGCCCTTGCTGCGCGCGCTCGAAGTCGCGGCTTGGCGACCTCGACACCCAAGCGGACGCCAACCAGGCGCTCGCGGAAGCCGTCGCCAAAATTGGCCAACGAGTCGACGCGGCTCCGTCCAGCTCGGATTTGACGGCGCTGGAGCGTCTCGTCGAACAGCTCGGCGAGAAGATCGACGGGCAATCGTCGGTGACGCTGGACATCCACCAGATGCAGCGGCGTCAATCCGAAACGGCGGACGCCGACCCGCACGCCGCCACGGCCGCGGCTTTGGACGAACTTTGGGGCCGCATCGACGAGAAGCTGTCGGCGCAAGCGCAGCCGCCTTTGGCGCGCGAGATCACTGGATTGCACGATCGGCTCGACGCTATCGACGCTTCCTTGCGGCCGCGGGCGCAACTCGACAGCGTGTTGCATGAGTTGACAGCGCAGGGCGACGACACGCGCCACGCGCTGCAGCTGCTGCTGGCGCGCGATGCGGAAACGCCGGGGCTTGAGCGAAAGCTCGCCGAACTCGGCGCGCAGCATACGCAGGCCGACCGCGCCACGCAGGATCGCCTGCAGCGCGTCTCCGAGGCGCTGCTTAAGCTGATCGACCGCATCGACCGGCTGGAAGTGGAGCCGCATGCGTCCTCCTCTTCGCTTGACGCGCCGCCCGCTGCCCCCGCGCCCTTCGCCTCCGCTGCGCCTGTACTGCCGAGCGCCCCGCTCGCGTCCGCAACCAAAGGCTGGACCGGCGGCGCGGAGCTTTCGTTCGCGCCGCCGACGCCGGTCCAGCTCGATGAAGAGGAAGAAGAGGAGAAGCCCGTCGCGATGCTTCGCCGGCAAAACCCGCCGGCGCGCGAGGCCGCCGCGCCGATCCTGGCCGCTCCCGCCGCCGGCGCGGACCGCGGGCTGGTGCGGAGCTCCTTGCCCGATCATATCGCCGCCGCCCGGCGCGCGGCGCAGGCGGCCATGGCGGAGACCGCCGACAAGACCGCAGCGAAGGCCGCCGTGCGCACAAGCCGCCAAGGCGAGTCGCGCCGGCAAGAGCGAGCCGACGGTCGACCGCCTCGCGGTCGCCAAGCAGTTTTTCGCCGAGCGCCGCCGCCCGCTGCTGCTCGGCGTCGGTCTGGTCGCGCTGCTGACGATGGTGGCGTTCGTCGGCCTGCGTGCGAGACTCGGCCACGGGCACTCGGACGTCGATGCGCCGAAGCCCGCCGTCGTGGGCACGATGTCGACGGCTGTTCCCTCGCCAGTCCCCACCGTCGCTTTGACGCCGGGGGCGGCCTCGCCGTCGCATTTGCAGGTCTACGATACCACCCCCACCGGTTCGATCCCGCCGCAAGCGGCGGCGATCCTGACAAGCATTCCGGCGGGGACGGCCCAGCCGCTGCGGGACGCGTTGGCGAAGGGCGATCCGCTGGCGGAATATGAATTCGCCACCCGTTATCTCGACGGTCGCGGCGTCGCCCGCGACCTCACCTTGGGCGCGAAATGGCTCGCCGAAGCTTCGGCGCAAGGCCTGCCGCCGGCGCAGTATCGGTTGGGCGCTCTTTATGAAAAAGGCCTCGGCGTTTTCAAAGACATGAACGAAGCGAAGGCGCTGTATCTGAAGGCCGCCAACGCCGGCAACGCACGAGCCATGCACAACCTGGGCGTGCTCAGCGCGGAATCTTCAGGCGATTCCAAGCCCGATTTCGTCGCTGCGGTTTCGTGGTTTAAGAAGGCCTCGCAGCTCGGTGTCCGCGACAGCCAATTCAACCTCGGCATCCTGGAAACCCGCGGCCTCGGCGGCCCGCAGGACCTTGGCCAAGCCTGGCTCTATTTCTCGCTCGCGGCCAAGCAGAACGACGCCGACGCCGCCAAGAAGCGTGACGAAATCGCCGCCAAACTTGACGCGCCGGGCCTGCTGGCGGCGCAACAAGCGCTCGCCAGCTATCCCTCGCAGACGCCGTCGGCCGCCGCCAACGACGTGCCGCCACCGCCCGCGAGCTGGAGTTCGGCCGCGCCGACCGCGAGCGCGCCGACGCCGGCCCCAACTGCCACGTCGGCGGCGAAAATCGGGGCCTAGGACGCGCCAAGGATTCGCAAACCGGGGCAAGTTTTACGGCGCTGGCGCCAAGCCGGCGCCGCATAAAACCAAACCAGCACAAATCCTTCCAAACTTCGGCAACGGTTGTTCCGAAGACTTCCCTTTCTCTTCAATGGGTTGGCCGGATGCTCCTGTCGGATTGCCGGTTCCTTCCGCAAGTGTGACAGCTTTGGCTCGCGCGGGGCTGGACGCTTATACGCCTTGGAGTTTGGGAGAACAAAACATGAACACTGCGCCTTTGTCAAGCCAAAAGCTGGCACTTTGACCCGGCGCGTTTGATGAAGGCGCATACCGGGGACATGATACACAATTGACGGAATTCGTGTTTCGTGTTGGTTGGTCGCCATGGCCCGCCTCGCCCGTGTCGTTATTCCCGACGTCCCGCATCACGTGACGCAGCGCGGCAATCGCCAACAGGCGATCTTCACGGAACCCGGAGACTACGCGCTCTACCTCGACCTGGTGGCCGAGCGCTGTGCGCACAACGGCGTCGTCTGTTGGGCCTATTGTCTGATGCCTAACCATGTCCATCTCATCCTCAATCCCGGCGCCTCAAAGGGCCTTTCGCGGACCGTCGGAGAAGCGCATCGGCGTTACACGGCGTTCGTCAATGCGCGGGCGCGCGTCACCGGCCATCTGTTCCAGGGCCGGTTTAACTGCGTGGCGATGGACGAGCGCCATTGCCTCAACGCCGTGCGCTATCTCGCTTTCAATCCCGTGCGTGCCGGGCTTTGCGCGGCGCCGGAGGGTTGGGAATGGTCAAGCGTGCGGGCGCATCTGGCCGCGCGGGACGATCGCCTGGTCAAGGTCCGGCCGCTGCTCGAACTTGCCCCGCACTTTGAGGACCTTCTTCACCCGACGCCGGACGAGCAGGCTGCCCTCGCGGCGTTCGATACGTTGGGGGCCAATGGCCGCCCCCTCGGCGACGCACATTTCCTCGCGGCCGCTGAGGCCAAGCTGATGCGCAATCTCAGGCCAGGCAAACCCGGGCCCAAGCCTCGCAAACGCAGTGCGTCGTAGTTTGCTGAATTGGTATGCTGTCCCCTTAACTTAATTCGACAATGGAGGAGCGTAATTGAGCCCCTCATACCTTGAACAGCGCCGTTGGCGCCGCTTTCGCATCGACGCGCCGGGCCGCATTCTTGTCATGCGCGGGTTGCGCATTGCGACCACGATTACTTGCACCGTTATTGACGTCGCTGAGGGGGGTGCGCTTATCGACCCGATAACGACTGTCGTCGCAAGCGAGTTTTACCTTGAGCTCGACAAGGAGCCCGGCAAGCTGCGGTCATGCACGGTCGTACGCCGCGACGGTCGAAAAGTGGCCGTCAAGTTCGGAAGCCGCGGAGACGACATTGTGCTGCCCCCGTAGATTGAGAGACGGGCACCAAGCTTTACGGAATTGCGGGAATTGCGGGGCAGCATACCCAACTCACTGAACTCAATGAGCACAGGGTGCGAGCGTTCAGCGAATATCAAGGGAGCGCAGATGGGGGAGAGTTAAGTGAATTGCGTATGCTGTCCCCGCAACTACGGCACTTGCGTAAGGCGCGATATCCGGCTGTCATCATTGGCGGCGGTTGTCGGTCTGGCAGGGGAGTTCAATGTCCGATGGGAACGAAAATGCGGCGGTCTATTTTATAGATCGGCACGCACAGTCGGACCTTGCAAACAAGCTGGCGTTCGTCGAAGCGAGCGGGCAGGCGCGTAGCCTGACCTACGCGCAGCTGGCGCGAGAGACCGGCAAGCTTGGCGACCTTTTCCGCCGCCATGGCGTTCGCCGGGAAGAACGCGTCGCCATTCTCGTGCTCGACCAAATCGAGTTTCCGATCCTTTTTTGGGGTGCGCTGAAAGCGGGCGTCGTCCCGGTCGCGGTCAACACGCTGCTCTCGGCGTCCGCTATCGACGCCATATTGCGCGACGCGCGCGTGCGCGGATTGTTCGTCAGTCGCGAATTGCTTGAGGCCCTGACGCCCTTCCTCGACAAAAATCCCTTCCTCGAAGAGATCTTTGTCGTCGGGGAGGGGGCGGGGACATCCACCGGTTATTTATCGTTCGCAAAAGAGCTTGCGCTCAGTGAGGTTCGACCGGCGATTTCCGTCTCGGGCGATGAATGCGCCTTCTGGCTCTACACCTCAGGTTCGAGCGGCGCGCCCAAAGGCGTTCGTCACGTCCATGCGAGCCTCAAGCACACGTCGGACACTTACGGCGCAAAGGTGCTTGAGATCGCGGCCGACGACGTCGTCTACTCCGCGGCGAAGCTGTTCTTTGCTTATGGCCTTGGCAACGCCATGACCTTCCCGCTTTCCGTCGGCGCGACGACCATTTTGCTAAACACCCGTCCGACGCCGGATTCTGTGCTCGACGTGCTCAATCGTTTTCGACCGACAATTTTCTGCGCCGTTCCCACCCTCTATGCCGCGCTCAACGCGAAGCTGGAGGCGAGCGGGGAGACGTCCGCCTTTTCCATGCGCCGTTGCATCTCCGCCGGAGAAGCGCTTCCGGCCGAGGTCGGACGGCGGTGGAAGCGGTTCACCGGCGTCGACATTCTCGACGGCGTGGGGTCGACCGAGCTGCTGCATATCTTTCTCTCCAATCGCGCCGATTCTGTCGCCTATGGCACGTCGGGAGTCGCGGTTCCCGGCTACGACATTCGCCTGGTCGACGAGGCCGATCACGAGGTTGAAGCCGGCGAAATCGGCGAACTGCTGGTGCGCGGCGATTCGGCTGCCGCCGACTATTGGAACCAGCGGGACAAAAGTCGGGCGACCTTCACGGGAGCGTGGACGCGAACCCGCGACAAATACGAAAAGCGCGAGGACGGCCGCCTCGTCTATTGCGGGCGCACCGACGACCTCTTCAAGGTCAACGGCATGTGGGTGTCGCCGTTCGAAGTCGAGTCGGCGCTCGTGGATCATCCCGGCGTGCTGGAGGCCGCTGTCGTCTCGGCGCCCGACGAGTATGGGCTGGAAAAGCCCCGGGCCTTCGTTGTCCTCAAGCCCGGGACGGACGCGTCCGACATCGCCGCTTTGCTGAAGGATCATGTCAAGGAACGCATCGGCAAGTGGAAGTATCCGCGTTGGGTCGTTATCGTTCCCGAGTTGCCGAAGACGGCGACGGGCAAAATCGAGCGTTACAAATTGCGAGACGGACAAAATTGAGCGGCGCGCCCTCTCCCGCCAGCGCGCCAAAGCCGATTTATCGACGCCACATTTTTTATATCCACGGCTTCGATCCGCAGCCCGCACGGGGTTATTACGAGCGTTTCAAAGAGTCGTCGCTTTCGCTCGCCGCCAGCGAGGGAGGAGAATGCCGGTATGGCGAGCCGGAGGCCCGCGACGAGCTTTCCACGCTTTGGGACTTCACCACGGAAACGCCCCGCGGGCCGCACGCACACGACGTTCGAGTATCTGCGTTGGGATGGGATTGTTCGCCGGCATTGGCTTGAAAAAGGCAGAATCGCCTTGCAGCTCGCGGCCGTTCGCGTGCTCTGGATCTATCACCGCACAGGGGTGATGAAACTGGCGAAGAGGGAAGCGTGGGGCGCCTATATGGCTCTGCTCGTGATCGGCCTGGCGCCATTCGCGTTCGCTCTTATGACGCTGCTCGTGACTTTGATCGCGGGCGCGCTCGGGTCTTGTGCCGCGGGCCGATTGGGCTTTCCGCCGGCTCAAGGGTGGTGGTTAGCGTTGCCCGCGTTCGCCGTGGCGCTGTTGGGCTGGGACTGGGCTTGGCGCGGTCTTAATCTCGAGTGGCTCGCGCGCGGCTTTGCATGCGTGGTGGAGACGGCGCGGCGCGAGAAGCCCACATGGGAGGATCGCTGCCAGGAATTCGCAGAGCGGATGGCGGCGGTGGATCGCGAAGGCGGTGTCGACGAAATCGTGCTGGTTGGGCACAGCCTTGGCGGGACTTTGGCGGCGACGACGCTGCGGCGTCTTCTGACGCTACGCGAATCTGAATCGCTCGTTGGGACCAAGATCGCCTTTGCGACGTTGGGCCAGATCATTCCTTTCTCCGCGCTGATCGAAAGCGACGGGCGGTTGCTGCGGGACGTCCGCGCGGTGGCGGCTAGCCCGGACGTCGACTGGGTCAACGTGACGTCGGGCGCCGATCCCGGTTCAGCCGGGCGACTGAGTCCGCTGACGGGCGTGGAAGGCGCCGACGTGCTGGCCGTTCCGCGATGGGATCCGGAGTTCCATCGGATCCTGACGCGCGAGCGCTACGTGCACATCCACCGCCGGCCGCTCAAGTTCCACTTTCAGTATCTTCGGAGCGCAGACCGGAGCGACGGCTTCGACCTCATCCGCATGATGAACGCGCCGAATCCGTTTCTAGCAAACGCGCCGAGATGAAACGACCGTCGTAGCCTTGGCCGGTTGCAACCGGCTCTGGGGACAGCATACCCAATTCACTTAACTCAGCGAGCACGGGCGCGGATCGAGGCGATATCGAAGGAGAGTCGACCGGCGAGAGTTAAGTAAATTGGGTATGCTGTCCCCAGATTAAAAATCAGCCTTGACAAAAGTTCTATCTAAGATATATCTCAGCTTAAGACATATCTTGTTATGTCGCAACTGAAAGCAAAAACCTATGTTTCACAGACACTTCCACGAACGCATGCGCGAAATGCATTCCGGCTTCCGAGGCCATGGTGGCCCTGAGAGCAGGCACGGCGGGCCCTGGCGCCACGGCCGCGGTCCCCGCGAAGGCCGTATCTTCGACGGCGGCGACCTTCGCCTCGTCATCCTCGCCATGATCGCCGAGAAGCCGCGCCACGGCTACGAGATCATCAAGGAGATCGGCGAGCGCGTCGGCGGCGAATATTCGCCCAGCCCCGGCGTCGTCTATCCCACGCTGACCTATCTCGAGGAGACCGGCCACGCCTCGGTCGCCAGCGACCATGGCGGGCGCAAGCTGTATGAGGCCACCGCCGAAGGCCGCACGTACCTCGAGGCCAACAAGGCGCAGGTCGATTCCATCTTCTCACGCTTCAGCGGCGAAGAAGAACGCTCCGGCGTCGGCGTGTTCGCGGTGCGCCGCGCCGTTGAAAACCTCCGTATGGCCGTGCGCCTGCGCGTGCTTGCGCAAAAGGCCAGCCCCGAGCAAATCCAGGCCATCGTCGACCTGATCGACGAGACCGCCAAAAAAATCGAAAAGCTTTAAGCGCCCGCGCCCTCGCGCGACTCGCCTAAAGACCCTAAATGAGCCGCCGACCGGGCCCCCGGTCGGCGTCTTTCCGGCCCGGAGTCCTCGTGTCCACAATTCTTTCCGTCGCCAACGTCTCAAAAACCTACGCCAGCGGCTTCAAAGCGCTGGAGTCGGTGTCGCTCGACATCGCCAAGGGCGAAATTTTCGCGCTGCTCGGCCCCAATGGCGCGGGCAAGACCACGCTGATCTCGATCATCTGCGGCACCGTTTCCAAATCGAGCGGCTCCGTGCTGGTCGACGGCGAAGACAATGTCACGCGCTACCGCTCGACCCGCCGCCGCATCGGCCTCGTGCCGCAGGAAATCTCGCTCGATATCTTTTCCAACATCTGGAACAACGTGCGGCTCTCGCGCGGCCTGTTCGGCAAACAGCCCGACGAGGCCTTCCTCGAAGGCTTGCTGAAGGACCTGTCGCTGTGGGACAAGCGCAACGCGCGCGTCGTCGAACTCTCCGGCGGCATGAAGCGGCGCACCATGATCGCCAAAGCGCTGAGCCATCAGCCCGACATTCTGTTCCTGGACGAGCCGACCGCCGGCGTCGACGTCAATCTGCGCCGCGACATGTGGGCGCTGGTGCGCAAATTGCGCGAGACCGGCGTCACCATCATCCTGACGACGCACTACATCGAAGAGGCGCAGGAGATGGCGGACCGCGTCGGCGTCATCAACGGCGGCAAATTGGTGCTGGTGGAGGAAAAGAACGCGCTGATGCGCCGCCTCGGCAAGCGCCACCTCACGCTCACGCTGCAAAGCCCGATGACGGCGCTGCCGGAAGCGCTGGCGCCGTGGACGCTGTCGCTGTCCAAGGACGGCAACAAGCTCGTCTACGACTTCGACGCCAACGCCGCGGACACCGGCATGCCGGCTTTGTTGCAAAAGCTTGAGGGCCTTGGGATCGGCTACTCCGATCTCGAGACCGGCAATTCGACGCTCGAAGACATTTTCGTCAGCATTGTGGGCAACAATTCATGAGCAGTTTTGCCTTCAACACGCCCGGCGTCGTCGCGATCTATCGCAACGAGATGATGCGCACCTGGCGCACCATTTTTCAGAGCGTGGTCGCGCCCGTCATCACCACCGCGCTGTATTTCGTGGTTTTCGGCGGCGCCATCGGCTCGCGCATGAGCCAGGTCGGCGGCGTCAGCTACGGCGCTTTCATCGTGCCGGGCCTGATGATGCTGTCGCTGCTGACGCAGAGCGTGTCGAACGCTTCGGTCGGCATCTACTTCCCCAAATTCAGCGGCGCGATCTACGAGCTGCTGTCAGCGCCGATGTCGGCGATCGAGACCGTGATCGCCTATGTCGGCGCAGCGGCGACTAAATCGATCATCATCGGCATGATCATCCTGGCCACCTCGGCGTTCTTCGTCGACGTCCAGATCTATCACCCGTTCTGGATGATCGCGTTCCTCGTGCTGACCTCCGTGGCCTTCAGCCTGTTCGGCTTCATCATCGGCATTTGGGCGCGCACCTTCGAGCAGATGAACATCGTGCCGACGCTGATCCTGACGCCGCTAACGTTCCTCGGCGGCTCGTTCTACTCCATCGACATGCTGCCGCCGTTCTGGCGCACGATCAGCCTGTTCAATCCCGTGGTGTATTTGATCAGCGGCTTTCGCTGGAGCTTTTACGGCCAGGGCGATGTGAGCCTGGAGGCGAGCGTCGGGTTTACGCTGCTGTTCATCGCGGTGTGCTTGGGCGTGCTGACGTGGATTTTCCGGACGGGGTATCGGATTAAGCCGTAGGAAGCAGACAGTCGCTTTCGGGGTTTGGCAGGAATACTGTTATCCTGCGCTCGCTCAGCCGATCGCGTGCAGCCCTTTCGCCTTCACAAGATTGAGCAGCTTAAGCGACGGTCCGTCCGGCCGCTTTTCGCCCCGCTCCCACTTGCTGACGGCGTCCTTTCGGACATTGAGGTAGCGCGCCAAGACCGGCTGAGAGACCTGCTCGCGTTCACGCAGCGCCCGGATTTGTTCCGGGGCTAGCGGCTCGACCGGGGCGAGGCAAAGGGCGTTCAGTTCGCGGGTCGCGCCTTCCGCAATTGACCTACGGGTAGGCGCCGGACACAAACTTCGCCTCTACGTTGCGCCCTTGATCGGCAACGCATGCGAGGGGAAAGTGTCATGACTCAACCCAGTGCAAGCCCGCCCTATCTTTCAATCTGGGCCGACACCGCGGCGAAATCGCCGCTTGTGGTCGCCATCAACAAAGTTCCGGCGACGAGTTCCGTGCGCGGCGCGTTGGGACCAGCCGGCTCGCCCGTGACGATCCAGCAGGTCGTCGTCACGCAGACCAATCACTACAATTACACGCCCGCAGAGCTCCTCCAGTTTCCTCCGAACCTTCGCGCCTACCAGGCGCAACACGGTTATGACCAGAACGACGAGGAGTTCCGCGTCGATGGCTCCGGACCGGTCACTGTGAGCGCCGGACTGAACGTGGAGTTTCACCTCACGCTCGCCGCGCTGGCGCCCAACGCGCCGGGGATCGCGCTGGCGACGCTGACGATTTCGGTCCCAGGATGGGACGACATCAACGTACCGATCCAGATTCTCAGCCAGACCGGCCAAATCGCTTCGACCGCGCAGCCGCCTCAGGTCGACGTGCTTCTCGCTCCAGGCGCAACAGGCGGAGCCACCGTCACCATCGCCTCGGCGCCTTCGACGACGTCTTTGATCGCTCATGTCGAGAGCGACACGGCGATGATTTCACTGCAAAAGGCGACCGCGTCGGGCGGGAACGTCACGGTGGGGGCTGGGCAGCCGCTTTCGGTGACGAAGGGCGAACAGGTCACGTTCTCGATCAAGTTCGCGGTGACGACGGCGCAAATTCCCGACTACGCCACGGGCCAATTGTTCATCGATTCGCCGGATTGGGCTCAGACGAAGATCCCGCTCGCGTTGCATGTTGGGCAGCTTAGCGTCGCGCTCTCCTCGGACACGACCACGGCTCCGATCGGCGCCAGCGCTGAGATGACCGTTTCCGCGGTCTCGCTTGCAGGCCCGCCGACGACGCTGACGCTTGATCTGCCTGGCCCGTGGACGCTTGCTCCCGCTTCAATCGCGCTCGGCCGCGCCTCGCGGCAAGAAGTGCCGATTAAAATCACGCCGCAACAAGGGGCGGCTCTGGGACCTCATCAAGTCACGCTTACGGCGAAGGGTTTTGACGGGCTCTTCACGCAGACCTTCCCTGTGGCGATCACCGTGACGCCGCCGGTCGTCACCGTCACGGCGGCCAGCGACCGTGCCGTCGTCCCGCAAAACGGCTCGGCCGCTTTCCAACTCAAATGCATTGCGGGCGATCTACAGACGCTGACGCTAACCCAAGGCCCGGCGCCGCCGACTGGGGTCTCGATGCCGACGGTGACGACGCAGGTCGGACCCGGTCAGAGCATGATCGTTCCCGTGCAGTTTTCCGCGACATACGAGGCGTTCGCGCCCGACGAAGACGTGTTTCCGATCGAATGGGCGACGAGCGATGGGTTTCATCAAGGCGAAATTCTCGCTCCAATATCGATCCAACTGGTCGTGCAAAGCAAAACGTTTCACCACGACATCACCACGGCTGCCGCCTTAGGCGGCTTCGTCGAGCTGACTGTTCGCAGCGACGGTTCCTACACCTTCCAGGTGCATATGAACGGGAGCGGGATCGATCCGTACGCGTTCCACATCACCGTTACGATTTGGGCGCCCGACAATTCCAATACGAACTTTGGCGCGTTTTGCAGCGGCAAGGTGGGCGGCGCGGTCGGAAGCACGCCGCGCGACTTCGACTTCCAGGAAAATAGCTCAAGCGATTGGCTAAAACTACTTTGGACGAACGTCCGCGACGGTCGGCTCGTCGTGACCATCGACTATGACGACACCGGCGTTTTGGGCGCGATCGAAGATCTCGCCGCCATTGCGCTGAAATGGCTGATCGCAAACGCCGTCGCGGGTCCGGTCGGCGCGACGATCGTCCTCGGGTCCGAGCTTGGCCAATACACCGGCGTTCGCTTCTTGCATCCGGCTCTTCTTGCCGGAGCGCTTGTCGCGGGCTCCACGGTCCTGCTTCTGGGACCCGAGATGTTGTTGGGCGCAGTGGTCGCGGGCGCCGCCGCAGCGGCGCAGATCAAATCGCGGTCGCTTCGGGGCGATGAGATCAAGTTGGCCAAACAAATCTTCGGCGAAACGCTGCCTCTTGACCGCATATTGGTGACGAATTTGTCCCGCGGGGAAAGGGCGTTTTGCTCGCCCAACCTCGACGGCTCTATCGTCATCGGGTTGGGCGGAGAAAGCGACGGCGGCGTCGACCGCTATGACGATCCGCTTCGATCGAACGATTGGCGCGCGACGTTGCTCCATGAACTCACGCATTCGTGGCAAATCGCGCACTACGCTTTTCCGGAGAAACTCATTTGGCAGGCGTCGATCAACGAGACAAAACCGCAAAGCGAAGTCTACTTTCTCGGAAACGGACCCTACACCCGCAAATGGTCGGACATCAAAGTCGAGCCGCAGGCAGTGGCGGTAGAAACCTACTTTCTCGCGGTGGCCGGCAATTCCTTGTCGCTCGACCTCGTCGACTATCCAGCCCATCCCTTGTTTCACTACATCCAGCAAAACATTCGCCTGGGGGTGCCATAAGCTGTCCAAGCGGGACGGCGGAAGCGCCCTCGCCCCAGTGGCGTCATGACCGCCCAACTAAAACATCCGGCGCGCCACGCCGTCGCGCTCGATCACCAAATGCTTCAGCACCGCGCCAAAGTGCATGGCCAACAAGCCCGCGAGCCCCACGACGAGGACAAGATGGATCTGTCCGGACAACACGCGAATATGCTCGCTCGGCGCAAAAAGGCTCGGCCAACTCCACAGGCCGAAGAAGCTGACGGGATTATTGCCGGCGACGCGATGGGCGTAGCCGGTCAGCGGCAGCGCCAGCATCAGGACATAAAGCAGGCCATGGACGCCATGCGCTGCCCACACCTGCCAAGCGGGCACGCTGCCCGGCAGCGGCGGCGGGCGGTGGCCGGCGCGCCAGATCAGCCGCGCCACGGCGAGCCACAACACCAGCGCGCCGATCGAGCCGTGCCAGACGAAAATGCTCTTCCATTCCGGCGTCGCATGGGCGTAGCCGGGAAAATATTCCATGCGCAGCCCGATGGCGAAATTGGTCAGGATGAACAGCGCCACCAGCCAATGCAGAGTTTTTGCGGCGCCCGTGTAGGACGCGGGCGAAGAAAGCGCGGGAGCCGACATATTTTCAAACCGTCTTGCTGAAGGAGCGTCGCGCAACTTGGAAAGCGCGAGGCGACAGCGAGGAGACTCCGGCCCACCCGATTTTATTCCCGTCGAACTGCAAAAAAGCGACGGCTGGAACCGGCGCCGGAAAATTTCTCTCCTGGCGCCCCTTGTAATTCGCGGCGGGTGCGGCTATGTGGGGGCCATCGAAATTCGGCGAACGATCTTTACGGCGGGTGCTTTTGAGCGCTCACGATGACGACCCTCCCCAAAAATTCGAAAGCGACGGCGCTCCGCTCTCTTTGCGGGGCGGCTTTGTTCGGCAAACGCAAGGGATCGTCATGACGATCGGCACAGTAAAGTGGTACAATTCTGAAAAAGGCTACGGCTTTATTCAGCCCGATGACGGCGGCAAGGATGCATTCGTCCATGTCAGCGCCATCGAACGCGCCGGGATGACCGGCCTGAACGAAGGTCAGAAGGTCAGCTACGAGCTGATCGCTGACAAGCGCTCGGGCAAGGTTTCGGCGGACAAGCTTCAGGCGGTTTAAGGCGCGATGTCCCTCCCTTGACGACCACGGATGTACCGGCGTCGAGGGAAGGATGGTGTTTCCCCTGAAGTTACGAAGGGTCAGGTTCGTTCCTGGCCCTTTTTTTGTGCCGTGACGAAGGCGGTTCCGGCGAGGCCTAAGGCGACAAAGCCGTAGCGACGCGAATGCGGTTGGGGAAGCGTTTTCACCACCTTGACTCCATACCAACCAGTCGGTATGGAGCCGTGCATGACCGCGCTAGCGCAACACCAGTCGAAAACAAAACTTCTTGGCGCGACTCTCAACGCGGTCCGCGCCAAGGGCTATGCGGCGACCACCGTCGACGACATCTGCCACACCGCCGGCGTCACCAAGGGCAGTTTCTTCCATCACTTCCGCTCCAAGGACGATCTGGCGGTCGCCGCGGCGGTGCATTGGGGCTCCACGACGGAGGATTTTTTCGCCGGCGCGCCCTATCGCGGCTTGGCCGATCCGCTCGACAGGCTGCTCGGCTACGTCGATTTCCGCATCGGCCTGCTGACCGGCGAACTGCAGGACTACACCTGCTACTTCGGCACGATGCTGCAGGAGACCTACGCGACGCATCCCGACGTTCGCGTCGCTTGCGAGCGGGGCCTCGCCACGCATATCGACACGCTCGCCGACGATATCGAAGCGGCCAAACAGCTCTACGCGCCGGATGCGCCGTGGAGCGCGCAGAGTCTCGGCGCGTTCATCCAGACGGTCCTGCAAGGCGCCTTCATTCTGGCCAAGGCCAGGAACGGCCCGGAGGTGGCGCGTGAAAGCCTCGCCCATCTCCGGCGCTATCTCGAAACGCAATTCAACGCGCGCAAAAGCGCCTAACCGGAGGAAACCCCAATGAGCGCAGCCAAATTCGTTTGGTACGATCAGATGTCCAACGACCTGAAAGCGTCGGAGGCGTTCTACAAGGCGGTCATCGGTTGGGACATCGAAGCCAACGCGATGAACGCAGCCCCGTATTCCCTGCTGAAAGCGGGCGACGCGATGATCGGCGGCATGATGCCGATCCCCGAGGATTCCAAACGCGCCGGCGTTCGCCCGGCCTGGATGGGCTACATCGGCGTCGATGACGTCGATGCGTACGCCGACAAAGTGATAGCCGCCAGCGGGGCGATCCATCGTCCGCCGACCGACATTCCCAACGTCGGACGCTTCGCCGTCGCCAGCGATTCCACCGGCGCAGGATTCATCTTGTTCAAGGGGCAGGGCGCCGCGGCGCCGCCGAACGATCCGACCAAGCCGGGCCATATCGCCTGGCGCGAATTGCATGCGAGCGACGGCGCGAAAGCGTTCGATTTTTACAGCGCGCTGTTCGGTTGGGGCAAAGGCGACGTCATGGATATGGGGCCCGAGGGCCTCTACCGGGTTTTCATGGTCGACGGCGCCATGGCCGGCGGCATCATGACCATGCAGCCGCAGGAGCCGGCGCCGCATTGGGTCTATTACATCGGCGTCCCCGCCGCTGACGCCGCCGTGGCGCGCGTGACGAGCGCCGGCGGCAAGATTCTTGTCGGGCCGCTGCAAGTGCCGGGCGGGCAATGGATGGTGCAGGCGTTCGACACGCAAGGCGCGCTGTTCGGCATGCTCGCGCCGCAACGCTGAGACAACTCGGGGAGGAAGCCGCAATGCAGCTCTACTACTCGACCAACCTCAATCCGCGCGTCGCTGTGGCGGCGGCGCGGTATCTTGAAGTCCCCGGTGGAATACATCCTCGCGAGCCCTCGCGATCCGCGCAACGAGGAGGCTTTCCGGCCGATCAATCCAAACACCCTCGTGCCGGTCCTGGTCGAGGACGGACGCTCGCTATGGGAGACCGACGCCATCGTGTGCCGGCTTTCGCAGATCGCCGGCTCCGATTTCTGGCCGACAGGGAATGCCTTGCCCGAGACGATCCGCTGGCTCAGCTGGAGCAAGCATCACCTCACCGCGATGGGCGACGCCTATTATTTCGAAAACATCGTCAAGCCGAAATATCTCGGCATGCCGTGCGATGCGCAGGTCATCGCCGGCGCGGAAGCCGATTTCCATCGCTACGCAAAGGTGCTCGACGACATCCTGGCTTCGCGCCGCTGGCTGATCGACGACCGGCTGACCTACGCCGACTTCCGCGCCGCCACGATCATGCCCTTCGCCAGGGAGGGCGAAGATGCCGGTCGAGGCCTACAAGAACATCCTGGCCTGGGCGGATCGGCTCGACACAATCGACGCCTGGCGCGCGCCTTTCGAAGGGCTGCATTGACGCGCTGAGACGCCACGGCCCCTTCTCCAACTTCGTCGGAGAAGGGCGCGTTTCGCGCAGCGCCTTACGCCGCGAGGACGATCACCTTCGTCTTGACCGGCGTCTTGTCGTAGAGGTCGATCATGTCCTGGGTGAGCAGGCCGGTGCAGCCGCTCGTCAGGTTGGTGCCGATCGTGTCGGGTTCGCTCGTGCTGTAGAGCGTGAACTCGGTGTAGCGGTTGTTCTGATAGAGATAGAGCACGCGGGCGCCGAGCGGATTTTCGAGGCCGGGCGCCATGCCGTGGGCGTATTGGGCCGCTTCAGGCTGGCGCTTGATCATCTCCGGCGGAGGCGTCCAGATCGGCCATTCCGCTTTGCGGCCGACATACGCGTCCCCGTTCCACAAGAAGCCCTGGCGGCCGACATTGGCGCCATAGCGCGTCGCCTTGCCGTCGCCTTCGATGCGGTAGACGAAATAATTCTTGGGATCGACGATGATCGTGCCGACGGCTTCGTTGCTCTCATACGCAACGGTCTGGCGGAAATATTTGGGGTCGACCTTGCTGATGTCGGCCGCGGGGATCGCAAATTTCGGGTCGTCCACCGGCCCGTACATTTTCTGCGCCGCGAGCATGTTCTCGTCCATCGCGCAGCCCGACAGCGCCAACGCGCCGACGCCGGCTGCGGAGCCGAGGAGGAAGAAACGGCGGTTGAGAAGGGCCGCCTGAGGCCCGATGTCCGCGTTCATGGCTTTGAAGTTTTCCATGTTTACATGTCCGACAAATCTTGGCTTGCGCCCGCCGAAGGCATGGCCGGGCCGCAATAGCCCGCGCCCGGTCCGATTGGCAAGCGTGGCCCGACGTTACGCGACGCCCCCAATCGGCGGCGCCGCTGCGAACTCTTACGTCAATTATGATGAACGATCGCTAAAGGGACCGCGCCTCGGACCGGCAGATCCCCTACGCTCGCTGCAAAGCGGCGTCTTATTGCGCGGAATACCGCGCCTTCAAGTCCGCCACGCGCTTGGCGTCCTGGTCGATGATGCAGGCGAGGCGCGGGTCGCCGGCGCCTTTGACGCCGATGCCGGCCTCGAACGGCGCGACGTCCTGACATTCGGAGTCGCGCCAAGTCAGCCATGCCGACTCGGCGTCTGCCAGCGAATGGCGCCAGCGCGCCTTCTGCGTCGCCAACAACCCCTGCTTGCCGTCGATCGCCTTGGTGCAGGCCTCGACCTGGGCCAGCAGGTCGCGATCGGCCGCGTCGGAAGCGCTGCGCAGGCATTGCGCCAATTCACGCGCGCCGATCTTCTTGGAATCGCACGCAACTTCAGACGGCCGAACCTCGTCGGCGAGCGCCGGGCGCGCCATCAAAAACGGCACGGCGATAACGGCGAATATCAAGGCGGCGCGCATGCTAGGGGAAATTCCAATCGATCTTCGCAATATACGCGTTGCACGCCCGCCAATCCATAGAAGTCGCGCGCCGCGTTAGCATTTGGTTAATTACGTTTGGTATTCGTCAAGAATGCGTCAATGCGCGCCAGCGCCCGCTCAATATTTTCGCGCGAGTTGGCGTAGGACAGGCGAATGTAACCTTCGCCGTGCACGCCAAAGTCGGGGCCGCCGATGGTGGCGACGCCCGCGTCCTCAAGCAGCGCGTTGGCGAGCGGCTTGGCCAGCCAGCCGGTCTTGGACACATTGGGGAAGGCGTAGAACGCGCCCTTCGGCGTGACCGCGCTGACGCCCGGCAGCTTGTTGAGCCCCTCGACGACAAGCTTGCGCCGCGCGTCGAACTCGCGAACCATCGCGCCCACCGCGTCCTGCGGGCCTTCGAGCGCCGCCTGCGCCGCAAATTGCGCCGGCGCGTTGACGCAGGAATAGGAATTCACCGCGAGCTTCCGCGCCGCCTCGAAATAAGGCTTGGGCCAGAGCGAGAAGCCGAGCCGCCAGCCGGTCATGGCGTAAGTCTTCGACCAGCCGTCGAGCAGGATCAGCCGGTCTCGGATCGAGGGGTAGGCGAGCAGCGTCTGATGCGAGGCGTTGTCGTAGGTCATCTGCCCATAGATCTCGTCGGACAGGATCGCCGCCTCGGGAAAGTTTTCCAGACCCGCCACCAGCGCGTCGATCTCGGATTTCGGCGTGACGCCGCCCGTCGGGTTCGCCGGCGAATTCAGGATCAGCAGCCGCGTGTTCGGCGTCATCAGCGACAGCGTCTCTTGCGCCGAGAAGGCAAAACCGTTGTCCTCACGCATCGGCACCGGGATGGGCTTGGCGCCGGTGAATTCGATCATCGAGCGGTAAATCGGGAAGCCGGGGTCGGGGTAAAGGATCTCGGCGCCAGGCTCGCCGAACATCAGGATGGCGTCGAACATCGCGATCTTGCCGCCCGGCGTGATCAGCACGTTTTCGGGCGACACCTCGACATTGAGGCGCTTGTGCAGATCGGCGCTCACCGCCTCGCGCAGGCTCTGGATGCCCGCCGCAGGCGTATAGCCGTGATGCCCGTCGCGCAGCGCCTTGATCGCGGCTTCGACGATATGCTCCGGGGTTTTGAAGTCGGGTTGGCCGATGCCGAGGTTGATGATGTCCTTGCCCTTGGCTTGCAGCGCGGCCGCGCGCGCGAGCACGGCAAAGGCGTTTTCTTCGCCAATGCGCGAAAAGGCTTCGACAATATGCGGCATGTGACCCCCAGGCGATTCCTCGATTTGCTTCCTTGCAAGCCAGGCCCGCGGCTTCAAGCGCTTTTTGGGCCGGCTACATCGCCCGATGTTCATCTATGGAACTCGGCGGCCCCTGAGAAATCTCCTGCAGCAGCTTGTGCACCATGGCGTCGCCAAAGCTGGCGAAATTGTCGATCGGCAGCACGAACGATCCCGGCCCGCCGATCACGTGCTGTTGATAATAATTGGCCAGACCACCGGGCGGATTGGTGTGCAGCGCGAGATAGCCGTTCATGGCGGCGGCGCGCTGGTTGAAAATACTGAGGCCGTTGATGACGGCGCCCGCCTTCACCGCCTCGTCGCGCGCGTCCTCGACCGAGCGGCCCTGGTTGCTTGTGCCGTCGCCGGAGATGTCGATGATGTGGCGTTCGGCGTGAAACGCCGTTTCCGCGTTCAGGCCCCAAGCGAAATCGATCGCCGAACCGATCGCGGTGCGCCCGAAGAAAGCGCGCCTGGAGGCGAGCAGCGCGTCGGCGAACCTTTGCGCGTCCGCGCTCGTTCGGATGACCGCCCATTCGACCACCACTTGCTGCTCGCCCGCGCCGGCCCATTCCACGAAGCACAGCGCGATCGCCCCATGCGTGCCGCTCTTGATGGCGTCGAGCAATTGCGGGCTGGTGATCGCGTCGGCATAGCCTTTTTGCTGCAGCGAGAACTCGTCGTCGTTGATGCTTCGCGACACGTCCGCGGCCATCACCACCGCTGCGTCGACCGCAGCGTCCGGGCCGTCGGCGCGGGCGGCTTGCGGCGCCGCGGACAGCAGCAAACCGAGGGCGAGCGCATATCGCAACCAGAGAGGATGCGTTGAAAAGTGCATGGCGGAGCCCGACCTTTCCAGCCCTTAAGGCCGCGCCGAAAGGGTCGTGCGCACCGCGCTCGCGAGGGGCCGGTCGCCAAGCACGAACTTCGCCGCCAGGGGCGCCCTTTTTGTGGCGAGCGGGGCACGCGGAGGCGCCGCTGTGTTCACGGCGGCGTGAACGAACGCGCGCGCTCCCGCCAGCGCAAGACCGGCGGAAGCGCGCATGCTCTCACGTCAAACGCAAAAGCTTGACGACCTTAGAACGGCTGGCTCGTCGTCCCGGTGAAGCCGAGGAGACGGCCGTGGACGTCGTAGACGGCCTGCTCGGCGGGCGCCTGCGCCGCACTGGCGTCGGCCCGCATGGCGGCGTCCTTGGCGGAGGCGTTGTGGGTATGGGGGTAGACGACGCGCGGCGCATTCGCAGCATTGGCCGAGCCGAGCGCCCCGGCGCTGAGCGTCAACAGCGTCGAGACCGCGAGCATAGTCTTGTACATGCCATTCATAATTTTTCTCCAAGTCCAACGAAAATCGCGGCGATGTCGCCGCTACAACGATGAGACTTCGGGACGAGCCCGATTTATTCCCTCGCGGCGAAACTCGAATGACGCGCGCGCTCGCGCCGCAAACGACCGCAGGTGAGCGCTGGTAGGGCAAAATATTGCTGGGGGGCCCTAAACCTTCGTGCTGTTGGCCCCGCTCAAGGCTTGAAACATGGCTTGGAACGCCTTGGGTTCGTCGTAGAGAAAGGTGTTTCTCATGAAGATCGGCGTGTCGACGACATGTTCCTTCGAGACATGGGCGAAACCGAGAATGCGTTCTGCGGGGATTGGCCCGTACTGCGCGATTTCCGCCTCACCCGAGGTCCACGTTTCCGATCGCGATATGTGTGCGTAGGGAACGACGAAGGCGGAATGCACCACGGTGACGTACAACCACCCCGGAGTTTGGTTGAACAAAGCGAAAGTCATCGAACTGTCCAAGACTTCTGGACGTCGAAGACCACCCCTTGAGGAACTCGTTGTCGACCATGCGCGCCAGATGCGCCAATTCCTTGTGCAGGATCGCGCGCCACACGAGATATTCGTAGGCCAGATCCAAATCCTCTTGCAGCTTTGCCTGGCCGTCGATCGCGCGAATGATCGGCTCCAGTTCGACCGTGCGGCTGAATCGACGCCAGAGATAGTCCTTGAAGGCCACGGCGATCTTGTTTTCGATGTAATAGCGGTCTCTGCGGGTCTCGGGAGGAAGAATCCCCCAGCCCCGATGATGAGGGCAAACGGGGGACGTTTGTCGCCGCGGAAAGTCACCGCGTTGACGCGCTCGATGGTGTCGTGCAGGCCCCAGTCGGTTGCGATCGCGGACTTATTGCCCATGATGGTCAGCATCACCGGCGCCGACGGCCGTTCCTGAGGATGGTAGGTTTCATTCGCGGGGCGGACCGCCTTGAAGAGGGGCTCCGGCGTCCCGCGCATGCCTATCGTCGGCGCGTCGAGGCCCACTTGGTTGCCCGCGCTGCCCCGCACGACGCCGCCCTTGGGCTCGGCGATGACCCAAGTCGCGTCGATCATTTTCTGCATGAGTTCGGGATAGTCATGCCGTACGGGCGGCGCGCGGCGCGGCGTAACGATCGGCCAGAATTCATACGACTCTCTCGTGCGCGTCGCCCATGAATACTTTTTGTCGGGCTCGTAGGGCGTGAACGTCGCCGGCAGCCAGCCGAGGTCCTTTTCATCGGGGTAGCCGAGGTATTCGGTGCTTCGCTTGGCCTTCCAAACGTTGATGTCGGCGACTTTGGGCAAGGTGAATCTCCCCCGAGGATTCGCTTCGTCGCCAAGAATGCGCCCGGGCGGACGAGAAGAGCCATTGCACCGCGGCTTTTCCGGTGCGTCAAGCGGGGGTGCAAATACTCGCAATGGGCGGCCGCCGAAAAATGCGTGGGCTGAGGCCACGCCGTTTCATGATCCGAGGGTCATCCGCGTCTGGCCGCCATGGAGGGGGTTGAGAGAAACTGGTGCTGCGAGAGAGGATTGAACTCTCGACCTCTCCATTACCAATGGAGTGCTCTACCACTGAGCTACCGCAGCCGGGCTTTGTTCAAAGCCGGCGCCTTCTGCCATAGGAGCGGCTGGGCCGCAAGGATCGGTGTTATCTCCCGGCGGCCATGCGGTCGAACGCGGATTCGCGGGTGCGCGAGGCGGCGAACAGCAAAAACGCCAGAATGGCCAGCGCCGCCACCGTCGGCGTGGACAGCGCCCAGAGCGCCACGCGTTGGCCGACGCCGGCGTCGGGCGCGGCCAGCGTGCGGAAATAGGGCGTGAAAAGCTTTGGCGCGGCGGTGATCAGCGTCGTCCCCAGCGGCGTCAGCCGCAACGCCTCCGCCGCCAGCGACTTGGCGCCGTCGACGATCGCCGCGCCGACCGCGCCGGCGAGCGCCAGAGTCGCCAAAAGCCTGAAGAAAAGTCTGATCATCCTCGAATTGGCCAGGGCCCCGGAGGCACGCCCCTGCATAGAATCCGCCTTTGGCGAAGTCGAGCGCTTCGCCCGGACGGCGCTTGCTCTGGCGGGCTTGCCAGTGATATGCGCGGCCCCTTCGCCGCTTCGGGCTCAGGCCCCCGGCGAAAATGCGGAGGGGTGGCCGAGCGGCTGAAGGCGCACGCCTGGAAAGTGTGTATACGGGAAACCGTATCGCGGGTTCGAATCCCGCCTCCTCCGCCACGAACTAAGCTATTGATATTACTGCGGTTTAGTCAAAGACTAAACCAGAATTCAGGCGACAATTCCGGCGCTTATGCGGCCGTTTTGGATAGTGGCCTCGGCGGAGACCTGGGAAGACGACTTTATCGGCGTTTTTGTGAGCGACCCGATTTCCGTCTCGGACGCAGTACGGGCGTCTCTGACTGCGACCTAGGATCGTTTAACTTTAATTGTCTCCGATGGCGCTTGGGTGGCGGCAGCGTTGACCGAACAGCGGGCTTAGGCGTCAACGACCCTATTGCGAAATAGCGTCTTGGGGATTGGCTGTGGTTAGACGAATCCCAAGGCCTTGCGCTGATCGGCCCATGCGATCGGCAGGCGCGTGTCGGCCATCAGTTTGCTCGCCGTCAGACCGACCGGTTGGCGTCCGTTGAGGATAGCCGTCACGATCTCGGGCGCCAGATAGTTCAACCGCATCAGTCGCGCCGCATACGGCGCGCCCATGCTCTGCTGCGTGCCGACCTCTTCCAGAGTGGAACTCGAGTTGGCT
This sequence comes from uncultured Pseudomonadota bacterium, assembly GCA_963730695.1. Taxonomy (GTDB): domain Bacteria; phylum Pseudomonadota; class Alphaproteobacteria; order Rhizobiales; family Beijerinckiaceae; genus Roseiarcus. The sequence continues at coordinate 8,906 of CAVSSV010000040.1, read as the reverse complement.
TCAAGACGACGGACAAGCGCATTAGCTCGGATGAGCAGGCGAAGGAGCGCGCCATCGGGCAATGATCGATCGTCAGTTCCTTCCAGCACGAACTTCATCTCCATGCCGGCTCGTTTGAGTTGGGCGGCGATCGTCAACCGCATGAGACGGCCGTCGGCGACGACTGCTTCCGACGATGCGGTGTTGGTCCTTTGATCGTCATCGAGAGCTAGGCTTGGCCGAGCGCCGACCGAACCGCCGTCGCCAAGGAGCGCGTCGACGACCCGATCCGCCGCGATATCGACGTCGATGCGATCGTGATGAACCTGCGCGCGGACGACCAGCGGTCGAAGCAGATCGAAGGATTTTCCTTCGCCGTGCGTTAGGATGATCCGAGCGATGTCAGCCGCGGTGACGAGCGCGCGTTTGACGTCCGGAGTGTCGAGGCGTTGGGCTGGCAGTGTTCTCGTGACCGCGTCGGCATCGGCAAAGAAGGTCTTGAAGCGGTCGACGATTAGACGCTCGAGTTCGGCCGCTGGCAGTCGCTGCCCCGCTTTAGGATCGCGTCCATCCACTCCCCTTACGTCCGTGATCAACCGCCGCGAGACATAGTAGCGGTAGCGCACGCCCTTCTTGACCGCATGCGTCGGGGTCATAAGTTGACCCTCGGCATCGAACAGAACGCCTGGAAGCAGATAGGCGAGCTTTGCCTCCTCGCGCCTGCTTCGCCGTTCGACGCCGTTGGCCTCGAGTTTCTGTTGCACGGCGAGCCAGAGCTCCTCGTCGACGATCGCTGGATGCTCTCCGGGATAGGCGGCCCCCTTGTGGACGATCTGACCGCGATAGACCCGGTTCTGCAGCATTTGGTAGATCGCGCCCCGAGAAAAGGATTGGCCGCCGTAGGGGTTTCCCTTCGCCGCGGTCCGTCGCTTGCTGACGATGCCATCGGTGTCGAGAGCGGCCTTCAATGCGCGAACCGAGTCGAGAGCGAGGTAGCGGCGGAAGATCGCCCGGACCGTTTCCGCCTTCCGCCTCGTTGACGACGAGCTTCCTGTCCTTGACGTCGTAGCCCAGCGACGGTTGGCCGCCCATCCACAGGCCCTTTTTCTTCGAAGCAGCGATCTTGTCTCGGATGCGCTCCCCTGTGACCTCGCGCTCGAACTGGGCGAAGGACAGCAGCACGTTGAGCGTCAGCCGGCCCATGCTGGTCGTCGTGTTGAAGGCCTGGGTGATCGACACGAACGACACCGCGTTCGCATCGAACACTTCGACCATCTTGGCGAAGTCGGCAAGCGAACGGGTCAGGCGGTCGACCTTGTAGACGACCACGACATCGATCCTTTTGGCCGCGATGTCGGCGAGCAAGCGCTTGAGCGCCGGCCGCTCCATGTTGCCGCCGGAATAGCCGGGGTCGTCATAGAGGGCCGGCAGCAGTTGCCACCCCTCATGTTTCTGGCTGCGAACGTAAGCCTCGCAGGCCTCGCGCTGCGCGTCCAACGAGTTGAACTCCTGTTCCAGCCCCTCTTCCGACGACTTCCTGGTGTAGATCGCGCAGCGTTTCCGGCCGCCTCGTGGATTCTGCGGCAGGTCTTTGCTCGCCGACCGTGCATGACCGGCGCGCGCATTTCGATCAGCCATCGACGCGCTCCTTAGCCCGCCGGACGAAGCGTTGAACCACTGGATCGTCTACGCCGCCCCTCTCGAGCCGGTCCGAGATCGACGGTTCGTCCACTGATCCCTCTATCGTCAGGCGCACGGGTTGGCGCGGCGTCCGACGCGAACGCGGCTTTTCGCTTCACCAGCCCAAAGAATCTTGGGCCCGACCAATGGGCGCCGGTGATCTCGTGGGCAATCTCAGTCAGCGAGCGATAGCGCCTCCCCTCGAACTCGAAGGCGTCGTCGAGCACCAACACGCCATGAGTTCGGCCATGCCATTCCCGAACGAGCCGCGTGCCGGGTTTGAGGCGCGGCTCCGACGGCTTCAGCGTCCGCTCGCCGTCTGCATCGGCGGCATTGGATGCTGTTGGCGTCCCGACAAGACTTTGCCGGGCCCACTTAGGCAAACCGCCGTATTCGAGCTCCTGCAAGCGATAGGTGATCGCCCGCAGCAGCAGATCGCGGCTAATACGTGGCGGCTCCGAGCGGCGCAGACGTCGCCATTCCTCGCGCAATCCCGCCCCGTCTAGATGTTGCAGTTGCTCGAGGCGCGATTGCAGGACCGCGGCGCCAGATGGCGTCGCGGCGACGGCTAAGACAATGGGCGCCGGGCCATCGCCCGGCGAAGCGTCTGCAGCGGTCATTTCGCAGCCTCGCCTCGGCTGACTGCGACCCGATACATCGACGTGCCATCGCCGCGCTGCGCACGGTTAAGCGCAAATCCGCGACGTCTCAGACCTGTCAGGGCGGCCCGCGTCGAATGCTCAAGCCAATCCGTCGCCGTCATGAGTTCGCTGATCGTCGCTCCGTTTTCCGCGGACAGTCTCGCGAGAACGTCCGCAAGCTTCGAGCCTGCACGCGGGGCACGAGCCGCGGCCGGAGACGCCCGATCGGGGGAATCGGCCGCGGCCGTCGCTGGCTGAACGGGAACGGTCGGCGAAGAACGCGGCGTTGACAATTTTGGCGGCGCGTTTTCGGCGGCGGCCGGAACCGCCGGATCGCCGCCTTGCGTCCTCTCGCCTACGGCTGCGACCGCCTTTAGGCCCCTCGCGGTCAGCTTCAGCGTGAACGCGTCCCCACTCGCCGCGTCCTTGCGCCAGATCGGCGCGCCGTTCGGAGCCGTGATCTCCTTGGCCCACCCGGCATCGATCAGCTTGCCGGCGATGGTCTTCGCGACCGCGCCTCGCGCCTTCGCCGGCGGCTCAAGAAAGCGATCCTTGCGCGTCGCCGCAACCTGCAGCATCAAACGCTGCGCTTCTGACATTTCGTTGAGCATTTTGAGCCTCGTGTCATCGGGTAACGAGCTAGCCTCGACCCTCACTGACACGAGCCCCGGATCGGCGCGATCGCCGGGGCTCCAGGCTTACGTGCATTCAAACCGCCGCTTGCCTTCACGGGCACTCACGCTCTCTTCGTGAGAGAAATCCAGTCCTTTCTCATGGAAGGCAAGGAATTCGGATTGCCCAACCAGTTTTATGGCGAGCGCCGTCGAACCTAAGCGCCGCGAGGTCCAACACGGCAAGATTGTCGCCAATTGATGCTGAGTTCGAATCCCCTAAGCTCCACCAGGCATATTCGATAAGCCAGTGACCCTTCTGCGGTCGTGAATTCCCTCGACATTTTGGGCGCATTTCGGAGCTAGGCGGAGTTCTGTATGCGCGGCTTTTGGTATTTCGCGCCGGCTTCGAGGCCTGAATTCGGCCTCAGTCTCTGCCGCGGTTTTTCCGTTTCCCGGCGCGATGGCGACGGGCTTTCCACTTCGGAGCGTTCGAGGTCTCGGGGGCCGAGATTGGCTGTGGGCGCCCCCTGCCAGAGGGTGACGCACCGGTCTCAAACGAAGAGATGATCCTCTTTGCGATGCAGCCGATTGCCGTCAGGCATATCGCCGTTCGCCGTCGCACTCCGGCGATCATTTTGAAGCGCCGGCTCGCGCAGGCCAAGTCTCGCCCACTGCTCCGACCATGCCGACGCCAGGTCCATCATTCGCTTTAGTCCAAACCCTCGCGGCAGCCGACCCTCGATCGCCGCCTCGACCAGACGCGGATCAAGGAAGGCGAGCGACAGCGTTTGCCGGATGGAGCGCTCACTGCGCCCATCCTCGTTCGCGATCGTTCGGGTCGACAATCCCGAATCCGAGGTCAGCCGATCGAGCCATCGTCGAGATTGCGCATAGGCTTTGGCGAAGGCGCGTCGGGCCTCGATCCGCATCGGCCGGCGTTCGAGGGTCGGCGAACCCTCGCCCTGGATGATCTCCCGGCGTCGGCGGGTCGGCTCCGGCGTCCAGGGTAGCGAGAGCGTGCGGCTTTCAGCACCGCTGTCGTCGCGGTCGCGCAGCCGAATCGACAGGCCCTTGTCGCTGACCATCACCTTCTCGATCCGCGCGAGGTCTCCGGCGCTGTCGGCCTGAACGGCGGCATCGTCAACGCGGTCGGCTTTGTCCGCGTTGGCCTCGACTCCGGTGCTCGATCCTCCTCCGATCTTCGATCCGCCCCCTTCTGGCTTGATGGCCTGTGCGACCTTCGCCTCGATGGGGGGCGCCGGAACGCGCGGAACCGATCCAGCTTCGGCGGGGCGGCCCTGCAGGATGGCCTGCGAGACATAGTATCGCCAGCGCCGCGCGCCCTTGCTCGCCTCGACCGGGCTCATCCGCCAGCCCCGATCGTCGAACAGTTTTCCGGCCAAGGGGGCGGTCGTCGTTTGGGATCGGCCCTTCCGTTGATGGACGTGCTTGGCGAGTTGCTCCTGAACCCTATTCCAGGTCTCGATATCCACGATCGCCGCCTGCTGGCCGTCATAGACCCGGCCCTTGTGGGAGAGCCGACCGGCATAGATCGGGTTGGTCAGGATCTTGTGGAGATGGCCGCGGCTGATGAGGCCGCCCCCAGTGGTCTTTCCGCTGCCGTCGACTCTTAGAGGCAATCGGACGTTCTCATGATCCAGCGTCGTCTTGAGGGGCACCACCGCGCCCATCTGCAGATAGCGTCGGAACACCTCTCGGACGAGGCCGGCATGGTCCTCGACGACGTGGAGCTGGCGATTCTCGACGCGGTATCCGAGCGGGACGACCCCGCCCATCCAAAGACCCTTCTTCTTCGAGGCCGCGATCTTGTCGCGGATCCGCTCGCCCGTGACCTCCCGCTCGAACTGCGCAAACGACAGTAAGACGTTCAGGGTCAACCGACCCATGCTGGTGGTCGTATTGAAGGCTTGCGTCACCGAGACGAAGGACGCGCCCTTCGCGTCGAAGAGTTCGACGAGCTTGGCGAAGTCGGCGAGGGATCGCGTGAGACGATCAACCTTGTAGACGACGATAACGTCGACGCTTCCCTGCCGAACGTCGTCGAGGAGCTTTTGCAGGGCCGGCCTTTCCACGGTGCCGCCGGAGTAACCGCCGTCGTCATAGCGCCCCCGGATCAGCGTCCAGCCTTCATGGGCCTGGCTCTTCACATAGGCTTCCGCAGACTCGCGCTGATTGTCGAGCGAGTTAAAATCCTGCTCGAGGCCGCTGTCGGAGGAGACCCGGGTATAGATGGCGCAGCGCAGGCGAGGTTTTGACCGGTCGATCGTCATCGCGGGACCGCTTTCATGCCGCCGCGTCCCGATTTCAGTCCGAAGAACCGGTGGCCATTCCAGCTCGTTCCGGTGATCGCCTTTGCGACCCTCGACAGAGAACCGAACCGCTTGCCGTTCCAGGCGAAGCCGTCCTCAAGCACCGTCACGCGCTCAAGCCGGCCCCGCCATTCCCGCGCGAGCAACGCTCCAGGCCGCAGGTCTTCTCCCGTGCGCGTAGCGCCCCCACGGCGGGCGAACGGGGCGAGCGTCGTCTCCCTGTCTTCCGCCGAGAGCTTTCGAAGCGCCGCCAGCGTCGCAGGCTCGATGTCGCCGAACAACCTCGCCTGTATGCGATAGGCGAGGAGGCGCGCCAGCAGCCAAGTCGGCAGCTGCGCGGGCGCGCTCCCGCCGAGATGATTGCGCCACTGCAGGAGCAGTTGCGGCCGGTCGAGGTCAACAAGGCTCGCGATGAGCTTCCCGACCTCGGCCGCTGCGCCGGGATCCCGTGCCGACGAAGGTTTGCCTTCGCCCGCGCACTTCCTCTCGCTGCAGCCATCTCAAGCCGCCCCGAGCGAGCGCTCCTTCGGCTTGCGCCTCGATGGCGATTTTGCCGTCAGCGCGGTCGAGTCGGCAAAGGTGGTCGAAACCGCGAAGGCTTGCGCCGGCGTCTCGGGCTGGGGCCCAACCTCAGCGGTCGCGATCCGGTAGGCCGACCCGCGCGCGCGATCGGTACGATCGAGCGCGATCGCAAATCCGCGCTTGCGCAGGCCCGTAAGCGCCGCCCGGGCCGTATGCGGCAACCATCCCGTCGCCGCGACGATCTCCTCAAGCGTCGCCCCGCTCGCTCGCCGCAACAGCGCCGTCACCGCTTCGATCTTGGTGCCCGCGCGCGGTGGACGGGGAGGCCTCGACTCATTGAGGTCGCTGCCATCCGCATCGGCTGTCGGCGCTTCAGCCGATGCATCAGTCGGGCGCGTCGAGGGCTTGGCCTTAACCCCGCCCTGTTCGCCAAGCTCGATCTCGCCGCCCTCCCCTTCGTCAGGCTCGACGGCGATCGCCTTCAATCCGGCGGCAGTGATCTTCAGCGCGACCGCTTCGCCGGTCTCCTCGTCGCGCCGCCAGACCGGCATGGCCTTGCGCGCCTTCGCCTCCTTAACCAGGCCCGCCGCCAGCAGCTTTGCCGCGGCTCGCTTCACCTTGGCGAGCGTCGGCCCTGTCGGCGGCTCCAGGCATCGATCCTCCCGTCGCGCCGCCGCGTTCAGAAGGACAAGCTGCGCATCATCGAACTTCGTCGTCATAGTCGACCCTTTTTCGTCTTGAGCCGGGCCGGCCAGTCCGGCCCCGTCACTGACGCGAGCCCCGGATCGCTCGATCCCAGGGGCTTCAGGGTCATCGCGCGGCGTTACCTCGGCCGCGCTCACGCACACATGCTCGGTTTGCAAGGGAAAGCCAGTCGAATTGTCGGGCGAAGCCAGACGCTGCTCGCCGTGGTTACCGTGGTGCCTATCCCAGCAGGGATCTAAGTTGATTACTCCGTACAGCCCGACTTCAATCCGAGCGAGAACGCCTGCCAAGCTCAATGCGCTCCCGCAAAATGTCGCCAAGAGAACCGTCGACGGTCTTTGGAACGCCAACGGCAAACTCATCGATCGCTTTACGCCAAACGAACGTCAAATAGGCCAAGCCTTGCGTTTTGAACGGGGCCGGCCGATCCCGCCCGTCACTGACGCAAGCCCCGGATCGGGGCGTCTGAGGGGCTAGTGCTGCGCCCAGGCCGCTCAAGCTGCGCGCCCGCACAACCTTTTTCGTAGGACCCAGTGGGCGAATCGATTGCGGACTGCGTTTGCTGTTCGACAGCGCTACACAGTTACCGTGCAGAGGCTAGTATCGCCGTTCAATGTTGGGGCCGGAGGGAGCCGAACGCATCTCGTCCTGCGCTTCGGCGCGCAGGCTCGGCATGATCTTCACAAGCCCTCACGACGCGCCCGTCGCGAACCCCGACGCGATCCGCATTCTCTCGGCGACCGTCACACGCGTGACGCGTTCAGGCTATGTGCTCGGGCCCTAACAGCGCGTCGACACGCTGACGGCGCTGAAAGCAATGATGATCAGGCCGGCGACCCAGTATCTCGAGGAGGCGAGCAAGGGCACGATCAAGCCCGGCAAGTTGGCCGACTTCGTGGTCTTGAGCCACAAACCGCTCGTGGTGAAACCCGAGGATTTGATCAAACACAAGGTCGTCGAGACGATCAAACCCACAAAACGCCCTCGTGCCTAGCACTACTTTGGCAGATTTTTGAGGGCTCGGGTATTTTTAGGATTCCCGCGACGCGGATTGCATGATTCATGGGTGGTCGGCATTGCGGGGGCCGACCATGGACAAGACCTGGAAGTCTGATCTTGAAAGGTGGCTGGCGCCATTCCTCGGCGCTTTCCGACACAAGGCGCGGGCGCGGATGTGCCCGGTTTATGTCGCGGGCCTGATCGGCGCTGGTGACCGCAAGAGCGTCCAGCCCATGGCGGCGCGCGACGGCGAGGTCGGTTACGACCAGCTTCATCACTTCATCGCCAGCGGCGTGTGGGACGCCGCACCCCTTGAGAAGGCCCTGTTGGCCGAGGCCGACAGGATGGTTGGCGGCGCCGACGCTTGGCTGATCGTCGACGACACGGCATTGCCGAAAAAGGGCGAGCATTCGGTCGGCGTCGCGCCGCAATATGCCTCCTCGCTCGGAAAGACCGCTAATTGCCAGTCGCTGGTCTCGCTAACGCTGGCGTCGCGCGAGGTTCCAGTGATGGTGGGCCTGCGGCTGTTCCTTCCGGAGAGCTGGACGGATGATCCCGAGCGCATGGCGCGGGCCCATGTGCCTAGGGATAGCCGGACCGCACTGACGAAGCCGGAGATCGCTATCGAAGAGATCGACCGCATCATCGCCTCCGGCGCGCGGTTCGGATGCGTCCTTGCCGATTCTGGGTATGGCTCCAGCGGGCCTTTCCGGCAGGCTTTGAGCAAGCGCGGTCTCAAGTGGGCGGTAGGCTTGTCGCGACGCCAGAACGTTTATCCCGCCGACGTCGCTCTCATCTTCCCCGTCGCCAAGGTCGGAAAGCCCCGCAAATACAACATTCCCGATCAGCTCCCGGTCGCCGCTGAATCTTTATTGGCCGGAGGGAAATGGCGAAGGGTCAGCTGGCGGCGAGGCACGAAAGGTCGGCTGACATGTCTCTTCGCGGCCCGCCGCGTCCGCGTTGCCGATGGCCACAAGCACCGCATGCTCGACAACCGAATGCAGGGGATGCCGGGCGACGAGGTGTGGCTCGTCGGCGAACGCCGGTCGACCGGCGAGCACAAATATTACGTGTCGAACCTACCAGCCGACACGAGCCTCAAGACGCTCGCCGCCACGATCAAAGCCAGATGGGTCTGTGAGCAAGCGCATCAGCAGCTCAAGGAGGAGCTTGGCCTTGACCACTTCGAAGGCAGGTCCTGGACCGGGCTCCATCGACACGCCTTAATGACCATGATCGCCTACGCCTTCCTCCAATCCCGCCGCCTCAAAGCAGCGGGACGGAAAAAAAAAATCGGCGGACCGCCGCCACAGCCGAGCATGCCGGCCATCAGGCAAGCTATCCTCGACATCTTCGCACGGCCTCCGCCTACGCGATGCCCGCACTGTCATAAAATCCTAGCCGACCCCGGCGAAGCTAATCTGCCAAAGTAGTGC
>CAVSSV010000039.1:0-11139 GCA_963730695.1 uncultured Pseudomonadota bacterium | reverse complement strand
AGGTATTACGGGGTATTACTTTGACAGTGTACTAAACTACTCCGTCGACGCTTTCAAATGTCAGTTAAGTGCACTGACACCGCGATAGAGATCGTCGGCGATGAGCGACGCGTTGGGGCCGACGGACGGCAAGCTGCGCGAGACCACCCACTTCGGCTGGCGGCGCCAGGCGACGGCGAACGCCCGCTCCGGCTCGCTCCATTCCTCGCGATCGTCGTCCCAGTACCGCATGATTTCGTACAGGCGGCGGCCATAGACGCTGCCGGCGAGGCCTCCGACCTGCTCGATGAAATGCTGGAACAGTTTTGGCCCGGGACGGAACCCGTCGTGATCGACATAGCCGTCGAGCGAGACGTTCATGCCGTGAATGAAAGACGCCATCGCCTTGTTTCCTCCCGTTGTCGCGCAACCCTGCGCCCCGGGCGGGACAAAAAAAAGGCGCCGGCGCCGGCGCCCTTGCGTTTCGCTTTTGGGCCTCTGGGCGGCGCTGAATTTCAGTAGCGGTAATGCCCCGCCTTGAACGGGCCGGCCTGCGGCACGTCGAGATATTTCGCCTGCTCGGACGTCAGCTTGGTCAACTTGACGCCGATCTTGTCCAGGTGCAGCGAGGCGACCTTCTCATCGAGCGCCTTCGGCAGCGTATAGACGTCCTTCTTGTAGTGGCCGGGCTTAGTGAAAAGCTCCACCTGCGCCAGCGTCTGGTTGGTGAACGAGGCCGACATGACGAAGGACGGATGGCCTGTGGCGTTGCCCAGATTCACCAGCCGCCCTTCGGACAGCAACAGGATCCGCTTGCCGCCGGGGAATTCGATCTCGTCGACCTGCGGCTTGACGTTGTTCCACTTCAAATTGCGCAGCGCGGAAACTTGAATCTCCGAGTCGAAGTGGCCGATGTTGCACACGATCGCGCGGTCTTTCATCGCGCGCATGTGGTCGATGGTGATGACGTCGACGTTGCCGGTGGCGGTGACGAAAATGTCGGCGCGCGGCGCGGCGTCGTCCATCGTCGTGACTTCGTAGCCTTCCATCGCCGCCTGCAGCGCGCAGATCGGGTCGATCTCGGACACCATCACGCGGCAGCCGGCGTTGCGCAGGCTCGCCGCGGAGCCCTTGCCGACGTCGCCGAAGCCCGCGACCATCGCGACCTTGCCGGCCATCATCACGTCGGTGCCGCGGCGGATGCCGTCGACCAGCAACTCGCGGCAGCCGTAGAGGTTATCGAACTTCGACTTGGTGACGCTGTCGTTCACGTTGATGGCCGGCCATAGCAGCTTGCCCTCGCGCGCCATGATGTAGAGGCGATGCACGCCCGTGGTGGTTTCCTCGGTGACGCCTTTGATCGCCGCCGCGTTCTTGCCGTAAAAACCGGGCTTGTCCTTAAGACGCTTCTTGATCGAGGCGAACAGCACTTCCTCTTCCTCGTTGGAGGCCTTCTCGAGGAAAGCGACATCGCCCTGCTCGGCGCGCAGGCCAAGGTGGATGAGCATGGTGGCGTCGCCGCCGTCGTCGAGAATCATGTTCGGCGTGCCGCCGTCCGACCATTCGAAGATGCGGTGGGTGTATTCCCAATAGTCCTTGAGGCTTTCGCCCTTGATCGCGAACACCGGCGTTCCGGCGGCGGCGATGGCCGCGGCGGCATGGTCCTGCGTCGAGTAGATGTTGCACGAGGCCCAGCGCACGTCGGCGCCCAGCGCCTTAAGCGTCTCGATCAGCACCGCGGTCTGGATCGTCATGTGGAGCGAGCCGGCGATGCGGGCGCCCTTCAGCGACTGTTTGGGGCCGTATTCCGCGCGAACGGCCATCAGGCCGGGCATTTCGGTTTCGGCGATGTTGATTTCCTTGCGGCCGTAATCGGCCAGCTTCATATCGGCGACGACGTAATCGGGAGCAGCGGTCATGAGATCCTCTTGGATGGCGGTCCCATAACAGAGGCGATCACATAACACAACCTACATATAAAGACATCTTTATATGATTTGCGATCGACGCGCGAATGCTCTTGTTAACCACCTCGGGGACCACTGGGGATCGCTAGACGCCGGGCCTTGCCGCAAGCCGTCTCCTCGCGATAAGCAAGAACAGTGCCGTTTTCGCATGTGAGTCTGTTTTCGTATGGCGTTATCCGCGAAGTTGATGATGCGGCAGGGCCAATCGATGGTCCTCACGCCGCAGTTGCTGCAGGCGATCAAGCTGCTGCAGCTACCCTCTCTAGAGTTGTCGGCCTTCATCAAGGATGAAGTCGAACGCAATCCGCTGCTGGAACTCGAAGACGCTTCTGTGCCCGACGACGAGTTCGGAGCGCCGGCCGAGTCGTCTGCTCCTGAAGGCGAGGAGGATTGGGCCAGCGAGCAATTCGAGACCGATACGTCCGCCCTCGCCGACAAGCTCGGTACGGAAATCGACAACGCTTTCGACTGCGCTCCCGCCGGGCCCGCGAGTTCAATGGCGGAGCCGGACGCCGGGTCGCTTTCCGTCGCTGTCTGGAATGGCTCAGGGGGTGGGGAGTTCGAGGGACAGGAAACCAACGCCTCCGCGCCGATCTCCTTGGCCGAGCATTTGCGACGGCAGGCCGCGCCGCTCTTCCCGAGCGATCGCGACCAGTTGATCCTCGCTGTGTTCATCGACGCGCTCGACGAGTTCTGGCTATCTGCTCGAGCCGTTGGCGACGTTGGCCGAGCGGCTGGGCATCGGCCTCGACGAGGCCGAGCGGCATCTGCGGCGCCTCCACGGCCTCGAGCCCACCGGCGTTTTCGCCCGCGATCTCGCGGAGTGCCTGGCGCTGCAATTGCAGGAGCGCGACCGCTACGATCCGGCGATGCGCGCGCTGGTCGCCAACCTGCCGCTGCTCGCCAAGCGCGACCTCCCGGCGTTGCGAAAGATCTGCGGCGTCGACGCCGAAGACCTCGCGGACATGATCGCTGAAATCCGCCGGCTCGACCCCAAACCGGCGCGCCATTTTGGGGTCGCCCCCGCGCCGATGACCGCGCCCGATGTCCTGATCGCCGCGGCGCCCGACCAATCCTGGCGGATCGAGCTTAACGCCGAAGCGCTGCCGCGGATCCTTGTCAACGAAACCTTCGCCGCCCGCATCAAGCGTAACGCCAAGCGCGACGAGGATCGCGTCTTCATCTCCACGCAATTGCAGTCCGCGCATTGGCTGGTCAAAAGCGTCGAGCAGCGCGCGCGCACCGTGCTGGCGGTCGCCGCGGAAATCGTTCGCCGACAGGATGCCTTCCTCGCCGAGGGCGTCGCGGGCTTGCGCCCGATGACGCTCAAGGCCGTCGCTGACGCGATCGGCGTGCACGAATCAACGGTCTCGCGCGCCGCCGCGAACAAGACCATGCTGACGCCGCGCGGTCTGTTCGAGATGAAATATTTCTTCACCAACGCCATCGCGGCCACCGGTTCGGGCGAAACCCATTCGGCCGCTTCCGTGCGCCATCGCATCAAACAGATGATCGATTCGGAAATGTTGCACGCCATTCTTTCTGACGATGCGATCGTCGAGCGCCTCGGCGCGGCCGGCATCGCGGTGGCGCGGCGCACCGTGGCCAAGTACCGGGACAATATGCGCATTCCCTCTTCCGCCGAGCGCCGGCGGCAGAAGGCGGCCGCTCGTCCGGAGGCAGCCTCCGCGCCGCCCGCGGCACGCAATGCGGGGTATCAAGGGGCCGATATCGGCGCCCGTCGGGGGCTCCCGGGCGAACGGCCCTTCAATTGACTCGTGTTGGCCGCGCTCTTAACGGGCTTGGGCTTCGACGCCGGGATGGGGTATAAGTACCCCCGACCGGCGCCGGCGCGCGAAGTTTTGAGGTCGAAACCAGAGCATGGCTTTTCAAGTCTCAGGAAAAAATCTTTCCGTCGGCGAATCTCTAGCGCAGCGCGCCCGCAATCGAGTCCAGGCTTTGGCAGACCGACATTCAGAAGCCTCCTACTCCGGCCATATGACGATCGCGCGCGAGGGCACCGGCTTTCGCGCCGACTGCACGCTCAACCTTGGGTCAGGCGTTCACGCCAGCGCCGAAGCCAATTCGCATGATGCCTACACCTGCGTCGACGCCGCGATCGAACGGCTTGGGCGCCAGTTGAGCCGTCAGGCCACCAAAGCCAAAGATCACAACGGGCCGCCGGCGCCTCAGGTCGAAGAGCCCGAGACCGTGCTGCCCAAAGCGCAGCGCGCCTGAGCACGTCCGGCGCGCACGCTGATCCTGAGCCGCCCCATGACGCTAGGACAAATCCTGTCGCCCGATGCGGTCATCTCGCCGTTGCGCGTCAACGGCAAGAAGCAGGCCCTGCAGGAGGCGAGCGCGCGCGCGGCCGAAGTGTCGGGCCTGGGAGAGCGCGAGATTTTTGACGCGCTGTGGCAGCGCGAACGTCTCGGTTCCACCGGCGTCGGCGACGGCGTCGCCATTCCCCACGGCAAACTCGAACGCGCAAAACGCATTTTTGGCGTGTTCGCGCGACTGGAGCGGCCGATCGACTTTGAAGCGCCCGATGGCCTTCCGGTCGATTTGATTTTTCTGCTGATCGCCCCGGAGGCGGCGGGCGCCGACCATCTGAAGGCGCTTGCGCTCATCGCGCGCGCGCTCCGCAGCCACGAATTCGCATCGCGCTTGCGGCAAACCGCCGACGCCGGCGGCGCCTACGCCTTGCTGACGATGGGCCCGCCGACGTCGAACGCCGCCTAAACTTAAGGAACGCCCGTCTTGAAAGCCCGCATCGTCGTCACGCTGAAAAGCGGCATTCTCGATCCTCAGGGAAAGGCGATCGAAGGGGCGTTGAAATCGCTTGGCGTCGGCGGCGTCGCCTCGGTGCGGCAGGGCAAGGTGTTCGACGTCGAACTCGACGGCGCGGATAAAGGCGCGGCGGAGAAAACGCTGGCCACCGCCTGCGAAAAGCTGCTCGCCAATCCGGTCGTTGAAAAATACACCATCGACGTGACGTGAGGCGCTGATGAACGCCGCCGTCATTCGCTTCCCCGGCTCCAATCGCGAAGGCGATATTGCGCGCGCGCTCTCGCAAGCGAGCGGTCGCCCGACGCCGATCGTTTGGCATGACGAGCTCAGCCTGCCCGCACGCACCGATCTTGTCGTGCTGCCCGGCGGCTTTTCCTACGGCGACTATCTGCGTTGCGGCGCGATCGCGGCGCGCGCGAAAATCATGGACGCGGTGCGCGCGCATGCCGCGCGCGGCGGTTACGTCCTTGGCGTCTGCAACGGCTTCCAGATCCTCTGCGAAGCCGGCTTGCTGCCGGGCGTGCTGATGCGCAACGCCGGGCGCTCCTTCGTTTGCCGCATGCAGCATCTTCGCATCGAAAGCGACATCGGTCCGTTCGTGAAAGGCTATCGCAAAGGCGAGGTCATCAAGGTCGCCATTGCGCATGGCGAGGGCAATTTCGTCGCCGACGAAGCCACCATCGAAACGCTCGAAAAAGACGGCCGCGTCGCATACCGCTATTGCGACGCCGACGGTGACGTCACGCGCGACAACCCCAACGGTTCGATCAACGCCATCGCGGGAATCTCCGAGCGCAAAATTCAACGTCCTCGGCATGATGCCGCATCCCGAGAACCTGATCGACAAGCTGGCCGGCGGCACGGACGGACGGCCGCTGTTCGCGGCGCTCGCAGGCTGAACGTTCTTCGATATAGAGGCAGAAAGGTAGCCGCGAACCCCTTCCCCCCTTGCGGGGGAAGGTGGCGCGAAGCGCCGGATGAGGGGTTGGTGCGACTGGGCGCCATGTTGGTTGTCAGATCGCCCGGCATCGACTTGGCTCGCAAGGTCGACGCTCGCTGTCTTGCGGAAACAACCCCTCATCCGTCATTGCTTCGCAATGCCACCTTCCCCCGCAAGGGGAGAAGGGCGCGCACCGCGCTTCCGCTTCTCTTCGAGAGTGCTCGCAATATGCCGTTTTCGCTTCGCATCGGATACGGCGTCCACAGCCCTCGCTAGACCAAGCCCAAAAACGCGTTTAGGAACTTATCCTCAGAACGGCCGCCAAGGCCGCCTTGCAAGGCATGAGAGGCACGTTTGTCGCGTTGGTTCGGTTTCTTCGGGATGGCTCTTTGCGCCTTCACGATGTCGGCGTGCGTCGAGGGCGCTTCGGAAATGACGGCGGTGGAGGGCCACGATGAGATCGTGGCCAATCAGGACGGGGCCATTGGCAAAGCGACGATAGCGTTTGCGGGCGGCGACGGCGTCCCCAGCGCCCCGCAGGAAACCTTCCTCGCCGACCTCAGCCAGGAGGCAGCCGCTCGCGGCATCGTGATTGTGGACGCCAAGAGCGCCAAATACCTCGTGCAGACCTATCTCGACGGCACGCGCGCCGAGACCGGCGCGCAATATTCTTACGTGCTGGAAGTGTTCACGTCGGACCATCATCGTGCGCGGCGGCTAGACGCTGCCGTCGCGCTGAGCAACACCGGCGACGACATCTGGGGCCAGAACGCCGATAAGGTCTTGCAGCAACTGGCGAAAACCGGCGCCGACGACCTCTACGCCTTCCTCTCCAATTCGCCCGAGGCGACCAAACAAAAGGCCGACGGCAAGGCCTCGACCTTGGTCAGCCAAAACTAGCGCCTGGGAACGCCGAAGCTGTGGATAGCGCGCGCCGCGCGCCCTGCTGTCAAACCCCCGTCATATTGCCCCAGCCGCGCGGCCGCTGCTAAGAGACCGCGCGCCTCGGCGCTCCCTCCGATCGGAGTTCAAATCTTGGCGTCGCAGGGAAAGATAAAGTTGCTCAACGGCAATTCGAACCCGCCGCTGGCGGAGGCGATCGCCGCTTACCTCGGCGAGCCGCTGACCCGCTGTCATGTCCGTCGCTTCGCTGACCTCGAAGTGTTCGTCGAGATTCTGGAAAACGTGCGCGGCCGCGACGCTTTCATCCTCCAGTCGACGTCGTTCCCGACCAACGACAATCTGATGGAGCTGCTGATTATGATCGACGCCCTGCGCCGGGCGTCGGCGCAGCGCGTGACGGCCGTCATCCCCTACTTCGGCTACGCCCGGCAGGACCGCAAGTCCGGCTCGCGCACCCCCATCTCAGCCAAGCTGGTCGCCAATCTCATCACCCGCGCCGGCGCTGACCGCGTGCTGACGGTCGATCTGCACGCCGGGCAAATCCAGGGCTTCTTCGACATCCCCACCGACAACCTGTTCTCGGCCCCGAGCATGGTGCGCGACGTCAAGGAGCGCAACGGCGGCGGCAAGAACGTCATGGTCGTCTCCCCCGACGTCGGCGGCGTGGTGCGCGCCCGCGCCATGGCTAAGCGGCTCGACGCGCCGCTCGCCATCGTCGACAAGCGCCGCGAGCGCGCCGGCGAATCCGAGGTGATGAACATCATCGGCGACGTCACCGGGCGCGACTGCATCCTGATCGACGACATCGTCGATTCCGGCGGCACGCTGTGCAACGCGGCCGACGCGCTGCTGGCAAAGGGAGCAAAGAGCGTCTCCGCCTACATCACCCATGGCGTGCTGTCCGGCGGCGCCGTCGCCAGAATCGCGGCTTCGAAAATGAAAGAGATGGTGCTCACCGACACCATCGCCCCGACCGAGGCGGTGCGCGTCGCGCGCAACATCCGCGTCATGTCGATCGCGCCGCTGATCGGCGAAGCGATCGCCCGCATCGTGAAGGAAGAGAGCGTCTCGAGCCTGTTCGACTGACCGGCGCTGTCTTCCGACGCGCTCCGCGTCCGGCTGCAAAGAACAAGGGCGCAAGAAAGCTTCACATTGCCTATCACGCGCCTGTGTTTCACTTGACTCTCACGTTGCGGCTGGCGTTATCTTTGACCAATCGGTCAAGTGAGGGCTTGGCTGAAACCGTTGCGCTTGAGGATCGGCGTGGCGCGTAAGGCCGAGGCGGTCAATCGCGCTCGGCGCAGTTTTCGATCAGGGAGTTTGTCATGGCCGTTCGTTCGTTGTTCACTGGGGCGCTCGTATCCGCCCTGCTCGCCTCCACCGCCGTCCTCGCGGACGACGTCAAGCCGGCCGTCATTTACGATCTCGGCGGCAAGTTCGATAAGTCCTTCAACGAAGGCGTGTTCAACGGCGCTACGAAATTCACCAAGGAGAACGGCCTCGAACTGCGTGACCTCGAATTGCAGAACGAGGCGCAGCGCGAGCAATCGCTCCGCAAGTTCGCCAAAGACGGTTTCACCCCGATCGTCGTTCCCGGCTTCGCCTGGGCGGAGGCGCTCGCCAAGGTCGCCGACGAATTCCCCAAGACCAAATTCGCCATCATCGACATGGTCGTCGACAAGCCGAACGTTCAGTCGTTGCTGTTCAAGGCCGAGGAAGGCTCCTATCTCGTCGGCGTCATTGCGGCGACGAAGTCCAAGACCGGCAAGGTCGGCTTCGTCGGCGGCATGGACATTCCGCTGATTTCGGCTTTCGAATGCGGCTATGCGCAGGGCGTCGCGGCGACCAACGCCAAGGCGAGCGTCATCTCCAACATGACCGGCACGACGCCGGCGGCGTGGAATGATCCGGTCAAAGGCGGCGAACTCGCCAAGGCGCAGATCGATCAGGGCGCCGACGTTGTTTACGCCGCCGCCGGCGCCACCGGCCAGGGCGTGCTGAAGGCCGCCGCGGACGCCGGCAAGCTCGGCATCGGCGTCGATTCCGATCAGGACAATCTGTTCCCCGGCAAGATCCTGACGTCGATGATGAAGCGCGTCGACATCGCCACCTACAACACCTTCAAGTCCGCCAAAGACGGCGCCTGGAAGCCCGGCATTCAGGTGCTCGGCCTCAAAGAAGGCGGCGTCGGCTACGCCGACGACGAGTGGAACAAGACGATCCTGACCGCCGACGCCAAGAAGGCGGCGGAAGCGGCCAAGGCCGACATCATCTCGGGCAAGATCAAAGTCCATAATTTCATGGACGACAACAAGTGCCCGGTCTGAGCCGCTAATTTTCCCCCTCTCCCCGTTGCAAACGGGGAGAGGGTCTTAAGGGAAACGTGGTACGCGTTTCCCTTGAGGTGAAGGGCTGGGTGAGTGCAAAGCGAACGGTTGTGTGAACACCCGCTGCCCCTCAGCGCTTGCCCTCTCCGCGCTGTGCAGGGAGCGGTTATGACGACGCCGACCGAAGCCGCGATTGAACTCATCGGCATCGACAAGAGCTTCGGCCCGGTTCACGCCAACAAGAACGTGAACCTCAGGATCGAGCGCGGCGTCATCCACGGCATCGTCGGCGAGAACGGCGCCGGCAAGTCGACGCTGATGTCGATCCTCTACGGCTTCTACGAGGCCGACGCCGGCGAGATCAGAGTCGGCGGCAAGCCGGTGCGCATCCGTTCCTCGCGCGAGGCGATCAGCCACGGCATCGGCATGGTGCACCAGCATTTCATGCTCGTCCCCCCGCTCACCGTGCTCGACAACGTGATGCTCGGCGCCGAAGGCGGCCCCCTGCTCGCCAAAGGCGCAGCCGCGGTGCGGCAAAAGCTGAAAGAACTTGGCGCCAATTACGGCCTGGAGGTCGACGCCGACGCGATCGTCGGCGAGCTCTCGGTCGGGCTGCAGCAGCGCGTCGAGATCCTGAAGGCGCTGGTGCGCGGCGCCGACATTCTGGTGCTCGACGAGCCGACCGCGGTGCTCACGCCCGCCGAGGCCGACCAGCTGTTCTCCATGCTGCGCAAGCTCAAGAGCGAAAACAAGACGATCCTGTTCATCACGCACAAGCTGCGCGAGATCATCGCGCTCACCGATCGCGTCTCGGTGATGCGACGGGGCGAAATGGTGGCGACGTTCGAGACCAAGGACACCTCGCCGCCCGAACTCGCCGACGCGATGGTCGGGCGCAAAGTCATTCTCAAGGTCGACAAGACGCCCGCCAAGCCCGGCGCCGTGGCGCTGGAGGTGAGGCATCTCTCGGTCAAGGACGACCGCGGCGTGACCTGCGTCGACGATATGTCATTCGTCGTGCGCGAAGGCGAAATCGTCGGCATCGCCGGGGTCGCGGGCAATGGCCAGTCGGAATTGCTGGAGGCGCTCGCCGGTATTCGCAGGCCTGTCGCCGGCGAGATCTTCGTCGAGGGCAAACCCGTGCTCGGCGCCGGCCACGATCCCCGTCAGGTGCGCGCGCTCGGCGTCGGGCACGTGCCCGAGGATCGCCATCGCGTCGGCCTGGTGATGCCGTTCCAGGCCTGCGAGAGCGCCATGCTCGGCTTCCATCGCGACGCCGCCTACGGGAAAGGCATCCTGCTCGACCGCGCCGCGATCGTCGGCGACGAGGGCGCGAAGATGGAGCAGTTCGACATTCGCCCGCGCAATCCGCTGCTCAAGACCGCTAATTTTTCCGGCGGCAACCAGCAGAAGATCGTGCTCGCGCGCGAAATCGAGCGCAATCCGAAGATCATGCTGGTGGGGCAGCCGACGCGCGGCGTCGACATCGGCGCGATCGAATTCATCCACAAGCGGATCGTCGCTTTGCGCGACGCCGGCAAGGCCGTGCTGCTGGTGTCGGTTGAACTCGACGAGATCTTCGCGCTCGCCGACCGCATCCTCGTCGTATGCGGCGGGCGCATCACCGGGGAGCGGCTGGCCGGCGCCACCAACGCGCAGGACCTTGGGCTGCTTATGGCCGGCGTTGCGGATCGCGCGGCATGAGCGCGCCCACCAAACCGCTGCCGCGCTGGGCCGATGTCGCGCTGATCCCGCTCATCAACGTGCTGGCCGCGTTCTTCATCGCCGGGCTGTTCGTCGCCGCGATCGGCGAAAGTCCGCTGCAGGCGGTAAAGCTGCTGCTCGTGGGCGCGCTGGGCGACCTCGATGGCATCGGCTTCACGCTCTACTACACCACGAGTTTCATCTTCACCGGGCTTGCCGTCGCCGTCTGCTTTCACGCTGGCCTCTTCAACATCGGCGTCGACGGGCAGGCCTATATCGGCGGCCTCGGCGCAGCGCTGGTCGCGCTCTACTGCGGCTTTCTCCCCTGGCCTTTGTTGATGATCGCCGCCATTCTCGCCGCGGCCGTGTTCGGCGCGGCTTTCGCGGCGATCCCCGGTTATCTCCAGGCCAAACGCGACAGCCACATCGTCATCACGACGATCATGTTCAACTACATCGCCTCCGCGCTGATGGGCTATCTGCTCGTCTATGTAGCAATACGTCGTAGTCGAAGGCAGCAGCCAGAAAA
>CAVSSV010000038.1:0-37913 GCA_963730695.1 uncultured Pseudomonadota bacterium | reverse complement strand
GAACGGGCGCACGGGATCAAATGCGCGCGCTCGTGGCGCTATTTCGACCCCAAGACCGCGGACCCGGCTTACCCCGACATCACCCCGCGCGACGCCAAAGCGATGCGCGAGTTGAATCAGGCGTCGGTGTGAGCGCCCGCCTCTGGGGGATCGCTGTCGCCGTCGCCGTCGTCCTCTTGGACCAACTCGCCAAAGCGGCGGCGGTCCGTTGGCTCGACGGCGTGGTCATCTCCGCGGGGCCGATCCTCAACCTCACGTTGACGCACAACACCGGCATTTCGTTTTCGTTATTCGCCGATGCGTCGGCGAGCCGGTGGGCGTTGCCCGCCTTCACGGCGATCGCCACCATCGCGATCTTTATATGGCTGATGCGCGTGAAAACGCCGCTTGCATGTGTCGCCATCGGGCTGATCCTTGGCGGCGCCGTGGGCAACGGACTCGATCGGCTGGTCAGCGGCTCGGTGGTCGATTTCCTCGACCTGCATTTCGGCGACTGGCATCTCTTTGTCTTCAATCTCGCCGATGCCGCCATTAGCCTTGGGGTTGTGGGGCTGCTATGGGAGGGCCTGATGGAGCGTCGTTCTCCGGCTTCAGCCGACAAAACAGCGGCTTAAGCTGTGTACTCGGCCGAAAAAGCCAAAAAATCGCCAGATTGCGGGCGCAGTCGGGCTGCCTGGGTTAAGATAGACCTATTCGAGAGTTCGCGATGATTGGATCGAAGCCGGCCTGGACCGCCCTTTTGGGCGCCAGCGCTCTCTTGATCGCCAGCCTGGCGTTTACAGCGCCGGCCCGCGCCGAGGATGACGGCTACGAGCCGCTCTGGGACGGCATCGGCGGGGCGCTCGGCATTCTGCCGAAGAAAGATCAGGAATTCGATCGACTATCACCCGCGCGGCAAGCTCGTGCTGCCGAAGAATAATGCCCTACCGCCGCCTGTCGCCAGCCGGGGCCAGAACCCCGCTTGGCCGAAAGATCCCGACGTGGAGGCCGCCAAGCAGGCCAAGCTCGACGCCCAGAAACCGGCCTTCATGGGCATGGGCACACGTTACGGCATCTGGCGGGATCTGACGCCCGCCCCCGTCAACGGGCCGCCGATCACGGTTGGCGCGACCTCGGGGCATGGCAAGGCGGAACCGCTTTGCAACGTCGGCGAGAAGACCGGGAATTGCTCCGGCGGCGGCGGCAATGTTTTGAAAATGTTCGGCATGGGGGATACGCCGCTCGCGCCAGGCGAGCCGACGCGTGAGTGGTTGACCGATCCGCCCCCGGGCCTTCGTGCGCCCGTGGGCGCCGTGGGAAACCCGGCTTCCGCCGCCGCGAAGTAAATCTTTCCCTTTGTCGCAGAATTCTAGCGAAGATCCGCCGTCGAACGCGGCGCAAATGGCGTCACCGGCCTTTCGGCTGGCCGCGCTCGATCGCGATTTTTTGCTCGGCGACAGTACGCGCGGGCTCCGCTTCCAACTGGAATATCTCAAGGCCGCCGAGGCGCGGCGGGCTTTTGGCGTTCGGTCGACGATCGTGGTGTTTGGTTCGGCGCGCGTGCGCGAGGACGGCCCGGGCCAGCACCCGCGCTGGTACAGCCAAGCGCGCGCTTTCGCGCGTCTTGCCTCTATCGAGGGCGGCGCGGCCCACCGGCGTGACGGCGGCTATGACAATGTCATCGCGACGGGAGGCGGGCCTGGAATCATGGAGGCCGCCAATCGCGGCGCCCATGACGCTGGCGCGCCGACCATTGGCTTCAACATCCGGCTCCCGAACGAGCAGGAGCCCAACAGCTACACGACGCCCGAACTGACCTTCCAGTTTCACTACTTCGCGATGCGGAAGATGCATTTAGCGATGGGGGCGCGGGCGCTGGTGGTCTTCCCCGGCGGCTTCGGCACGTTCGACGAGGCCTTTGAGATTCTCACGCTCGTGCAGACCGGCAAGGCCAAGCCGCTGCCGATCGTCTTTGTCGACGAGATCTATTGGCGCCGTGCGATCAATCTGCAGGCGCTTGTCGAGGCTGGCGTCGCGAATGCGACCGACATCGACCTGATACAGTTCGCGCGCGACGGCGCCGAAGCGTGGGCCATGTTGAAAGACCGCGTTATGCTCAAGGAAACCGTCTGAATTGGGCTTGCGTGGGCGGCCGGGGGCTGCAAAGCTCTTGGCGAATGAAACAAATCAGAGTAGAAAGGCATTAACTGCTGGCGCTCCCCGTACGGGATCGGCGGCGTCCGCGCCCCCCAGATTTGATGGCCGTAAGGGCACGCGCATGGAGCGCGCGCATTTTAGGGCTTTTGAGACAGGCTCGGTGAAGGTCACGTATGAGCGCGCCTAAGACCCGTGGAGGGTCGGCGCAAGGCTGGATCGTACAGGATCGCCAGACGGACGAATCAAACGCGCGGAACTTTAGAAAAGCGATCGGACGCTTGGCCGCTTTGTCAGCGGTTATCCATGTCTTTGCCGACGCTTTTCCCAGTGAGAATTCTTGAGGAATGGAATGAGACCCAATCATAATAAACGGATGCGCGGCCGGCCGCAAAACAATCGGCGCGGTCCCAACCCTTTGACGCGCAGCTATGAATTGAACGGCCCCGACGTGAAGATCCGCGGCAACGCGCATCATGTCGCCGAGAAATATTTGCAACTCGCCAGGGACGCCCACACCGGCGGCGATCCGATCGCCGCAGAGAACTACCTGCAGCACGCAGAGCATTATTTTCGCTTGATCGCCGCCGCGCAGGCTGCGCAGGCGCTTGCGCAAAGCGGCCGTCCGCCCGCCGAAGGCGAAGACGAGGGGGACGACGAGGACGATTTCGGCGGCCTGTCCGATCGTTTCGCCTCGCCGCTGGAGCGTCAGGCGGCGGTCCAACCGCAGAACCCGCCGCCGCAGCCCGGATTCGCGCCAACCAATGGCGGCAATGGCGCTCCGGGCGCGCCGACGCAGCCCAACTACGACGCCAGGCCCGAAAATCGCGAAGGCTATCAGCAGCGCGACAATTTCCAGCCGCGCAACAACAATTACCGCAATGACCGCAATCAGCAGCGGCAGGGGGGCCAGGACTATCGCAACAATCGCGAGCAGAAGCCGCGCGAATTCCGGATTTTCCGGGAGTATGAGCCGCGCAACGAGCCTGTACAGCAGCAGCCCGAGGTCGAAGCGCCCGGCCTTCCCTCGTTCATCACCGCCGCGCCGCGCGCGCCTGCGGTCAGCGAGGCCAACGACTATAACGCCGGCGAGACCAACGAGCCGAACGTGGCGTCGCAAGCGGCCGAGCCGCAAGACGACGCGGGGGCTTCTGGCGAGTTCAACGAAAGCGGCGCCGCGCAGCCGCGTGGCCGTCGCCGGCGGCTTCGCTCGCCCTACGGCCTCATTCGCCAGAAC
Organism: uncultured Pseudomonadota bacterium; assembly: GCA_963730695.1. GTDB lineage: Bacteria > Pseudomonadota > Alphaproteobacteria > Rhizobiales > Beijerinckiaceae > Roseiarcus. Next base: position 34,543 of record CAVSSV010000038.1, on the reverse strand, counting down.
AACGAGACGGACGAAGGTCCGGCCGGTCAGGACTGACCGGCAACGTCAAGCGTCCGCTTCGCGCCGATCCGAAACGTCGGCGAAGCGCCTCAACTCGCCTTTAGACGAGGCCGATGTTGGAGAACTTGGCGCGCGACGTGTTCGCGGTCGAACGGCTTGAGCAGGAAATCGTCGGCGCCCGCATGCATCGCCTTGGCGATCTGCGGCACGTCGTGTTCGATGGTGCAGATCACGACCTTCGGCTTTTCGCCGCCGGGCAGCTTGCGCAACTGCTTCAAGAAATCGGCGCCTGGCATCGACGGCATATGCGCGTCGACCAGAATGGCGTCCGGCATGTTGAAGCTGCAAGTGGCGAGCGCGTGCTTGCCGTCGGCCGCCTCGCTCGTGTGCAGATTCAACGCTTCCAGCATGCGCCGCGCGATTTTTCGAATCACCGGCGAATCGTCAACGACCAACACCTGCTTCATTTTACCCTCCATCAGTTCAAACGCGCCGCGCGGACGGCGTCTCTCGTCTCACCAAGCGGATATTCAGCAGCATCCCGGCATCGAGGATCGGCGCCAGTGCGCCTTGGCAGCGCAGCAGCGCCGCGGTGAACGGCGCCATCGCCATTTCCAACGCGTGCGGCGCAGGCAAGACATCGCCGGCGGCGACGGGACGACGGCGCCGATGCTGGTCGACGGAGAAAGCGGCGATGCGGCCGATGGCCTCAAGCACGACCACGAACGGCGACGCCTCGCCGCGGCGGCCCTTGGGATCGATACGCCGCCCGAGCGATAGGCACGGGCAGAATCGCGCCCTTCACGCTGGTGAATCCGATCAGGAATTCGGGGCCGCCTGGCGTTTCCGCCACGGAGCCGACCCGCACGATGGAATGAACGTCGGCGGCGGATATCGCGAAGGTTCGCCCGTTCGCCTCCACCAGCAGAGCGCCGCCAGAGGCCGCAAGCGCCGGCGCTTCCGAACTCTTGTCCGTTGTCGAGGCGGCGCCGCTCATGCCGCGACCGCTCCCGAGATCGACGTCGCGAGCGCCGCCGCCACCGCAGCATGAATCGCGCCCCGGTCGAAACGGTCGACCCAGCCATCGAGGCCGCTGCGAGGCGCTTGGCCGCGGGGCGCTTTGCCCACGTCGCTGGTGAGGCCGTAAACGGCGGAGCGGTTTTTGGCCGGCGAACCGCGCAAGAGTTGGAGCAGCATGTTTTGCGCAGCGTCGCCGCTCGCCGGAATGAAAGACGCCGCGAAACCGGCGACCGACGGCAGCGCGAGGGCAAGCTCGGCGTGATCCCTAAAGGCGCTGACGCGGCAGCCCCACGAGCGCAAGACGCGCGCGACGATCTCCCGGGCGAGCGCGGCCGGCTCGATCAAAAGCACGCTCGGCCGCGAGGCGAACGCGGGCAGCGCCGGAGACCCCTTCGGGCCAAGATCGATCAGGTGAAACGGGTCGACGATTTCCACCGGCGAACCGCCGATATTGGCCACCCCGAGCACGCTGGGCCCGCGGCCGAAAAACTCTAGGGCGAAGTCGCCTTCGATCGCGTCGCCGATCTCCAGCGCCGCGATGCCGACGCGCGTCGCGCCTTCGCGAAACACGATGACGGGGCAGGACGTATGCGGATGCGGGGCGGGATAGTCGACTACGGGAATGACCTGGCCGCCGTGGCGAAACAGCGCGACGCCATCTGCCATCTCGAAATCGCCGGGGCCGGCGGTTTCAATCGACTGGATCGCTTGCAGTGGCGCGGCGCGCCAAACGCCGGGATCGGTGCGGTACGCCAGCAGCGGCAGGTCGGCGTTGGGCGAGGCCGCCGGCGCCAGCCGCGCTCTCGCGGCGACGATAGTTGTGAGGCCGAGGGTTTCGGCAAGCCCCGCCGCATCGAGCGCCAAAACGACGTCGCCGTCGTTCAGAATGGCGACGCCCGCATAGAGCGCCGGCAGCGACAACTCCGGCGGCAGCGGTTTGAGCACGATTTCGAGCGCCGCATCGACGTCGTCGACGATCAGCACAAAGCGTTCGCTTCCCGCCTTCAGCCGTACGCCCGTTTCCTGGTGCGGGGTTCGCTCCGACGCGCGGGCGCCGAGCAGGCGCGACAACCGCACCGCGGGCAGGCTGATCTCGCCGGAGCGCCAGCGCAGCGCATCGGGCATGACTTCGAGGCGTGCGCCGTCTTCACTCAATTCGACCGCTTCGACATGCGCTTGGGCGACCAGATAGCGCTGACCGCCGGAGCGGAGCACGATGGCCGAGGTCGTCGCCATGACCAGCGGCGCCGTCAGGGCGATGCTGACGCCCTGACCGGGCCGGCTTTCCAGCGCAATCGAACCGCCGATCGCCTCGACATTCGTGCGAACGATGTCGAGTCCGACGCCGCGGCCGGAAATCGTGCTGACGCTGCCGGCGGTGGTGAAGCTTGGCAGAAACACCAACTGCAACGCGGAAGCCTCGTCGAGCGCGCCGATGCGCTCATGCGTCCCCATGCCTAGCGCGACAGCGCGTTCGCGCACCTTTGCAGCGTCGATGCCGCGGCCGTCGTCGCTCACCGTGATGGTCACGCTCGCCGCATCCCGCCGCGCAGAGACGCGAATCTCGCCAGTCTCGGGCTTTCCCGCCTTGCGGCGCTGTTCGGGCGTCTCGATGCCATGGTCGACCGCGTTGCGAATGAGATGGGTCAGCGGATCGCGCACCGCCTCGATCAACTGCCGGTCCAGTTCGATCGCGCCGCCTTCGGCGACGAACGCGACTTTTTTCCCCAGCTTCGCCTGGAGGTCGTCGACGAGCCGGCCGAGATTGGCGAACAGCCGGTCGCACGGTTGCGTGCGAACGGCGTAGACGCTCGCGTGAAGATCGCGCGAGACCGAGGCAATGCGCTCGACGGCGTCACGAATGCGAGGGTTGCCCTCGCCTTCGGCCGCGTCTTCGAGCTGAATGCGCGCCAGCGTCAATTCTTGGACCAGCGCAGTCATGGCTTCGAGCGTGCTAAGCGGGATGCGCACGGTGTCCGCGCGCCGCTCCAGCGGCGCCGATGACGGCGTGAGCGGCGCCTCCCAGATCTTGAGGGGCGTCGCGGCGCCGTTGCGCGCGGGGGCGTCGAAGCGCGCCATGTCGGCGATCAAGGCCGAATCATCGCCCGGCGGCTCGGCGAGTTGGTGCGCGATCTCCGCAAGGATCGTCCTCACGCGGTCGATCGCCGCGAGCACCATCGCGACATGTTCAGGGCTCGGTTGCGGATCCTGACGCAAGTTTTCGATCAGCGTCTCCGCGGCATGGGCGAGGCGCTCCAGGCGGGGCAGACTCAGGAACCCAGACGTGCCCTTGATCGCGTGGATCAGGCGGAAGATGTTGGCGAGGATACGGGCGTCAGTGGGGTCGCGCTCGAAGCGGACAAGCTGTTCGCCGATCCCTTCGAGTTGCTCGGCGGTCTCGGCCGCGAAATCTTTGATGAGCTCTTTCATCGCCTCGACCGAAAGCCGGGCCATGCCGGTATCTGTCAGGCGACCCTGCGCTCGGCGAGTTAATGAGCCTTGAAGTCCCGCCCCGCGTTCTGAAAAGGTTGTATGACTTTCCAGCTCAGCACAGGTCTCAAGTCGTTGAATCCGCGCGCATTCTCTCCTCGCCTACACTTACGTTAAGGAACGCGCGGCAGGATTAACGTTTAGCTGTTAACAGGCGAGGAGTTACCCCTGCGGCGTCAAGGAAAAAGTAATCGCCTCCGGGCTCGGTTCGATCGTCACTTTGAAGCCGACAGAGCGCGCGAGTTGGCCGGCGTAATAGGCGTGAATTGTGTGCGCATCGACGGGCGCGCCCTCAGAGCGGTCGAGCACCTGTTCGGCGACGCGCGGGGGCAGTTTCGGATTGGTTCCTTTGGCGATCAGCTGAAAGCGGGCGTCAGCGCCCTCGCCTTCGACTTTCACCTCGACGACGCCCGACCGGGGCACGCAGCTCTGGGCGACTAGGCAGAGGTTGAGCACCGCCTTGACCGCGTTCTTCGGCGCTTTGCGCGGGGCACCTTCCCACTGCAGCTTGGTGCGCTCGGAATCGATCATCGCGCGCGCGGCGGCCGCAGCCTCCCCCGTGTCGAGTTCGCCGCCGGGCGCGCCGGAGGCGCCAAAGGCGAGGCGGCAAAACTGCAGTTTCAGCGAGGCGGAATTCGCGCTCTTGCCGATGAGCGCCACCGCCTCCTTGGCCATCGCGGGATCGTCCTCGATTTCGAGCAATTCGAGACCGTTGATGATCGCCGCGACCGGGCCGATCAGATCGTGGCAGACGCGCGAGCACAGCAAAGCCGTCAGATCGAGCGGCGGCAGCCCAATCGCGACCGCCTGCGGCTGCGGCGCGTCGGAGGCGGGCGTGTCGACCGCGGGCGTCTCGAGCGTTGTCATCGGGAAAGCCTCGTGCTCATAGGCGGCTCTAGGGCCGAGAGAGAATCAGAGCCTGAAGAGATAAAGGATTCGCTTCACCCGCGACAGCATGCAAAACACTTCGCCGATGCAACCTTCGTCCTCGCTTTCCGCCGCGGCGCGCGACGCCTTCGCCGTCAAGCTCGCCGAAGCGGTGGTCGCTGCGGGGCCCGCGATCATGCAGGTCTACGGGGCCGGTTGCCAGGCCATGCTCAAGGGCGACGGCAGCCCGCTTACGGAAGCCGATTTGCGCGCGCAGGTGAAGATTCTCGAAGCGCTGGCGAGGCTTGCCCCTGATGTCCCCGTTATCAGCGAAGAAGACTCCGGCGAACGTGCGCCTTGCGGTCCGGCGGGGGCCTTCATCCTGGTCGATCCGCTCGACGGCACGCGCGAGTTTCTAGCGCACAACGGCGAATTCACCGTCAATGCGGCGCTCATCGAGCAGGGCGCGCCGGTCGCCGGCGCGGTGTTTGCGCCGGCCTTGGGCGAGTTGTGGGTCGGCGGCGCCGAAGCCTTTCATTGCGGCGGCATTTTGGGCGCCGACGCCCCGCCCAAGAGCCAATGGCGGGCGATTTCGGGACGGCGCGCGCCAGAGAAAATGACCGCGATCGCAAGCCGTTCTCGATCTCGACCCCGCGACAAAAGCGTTCTTGGAAAAGCTGCCCATCGGCGAAAGCCGCTCTGCGGGGTCGTCGTTGAAGTTCTGCCTGCTCGCGGAAGGCAAAGCCGACGTCTATCCCCGCTTCGGGCCAACGATGGAATGGGACACCGCGGCGGGCCACGCGGTTCTGCTCGCCGCCGGGGGCGTCGTGTTGCGCGAAGACGGCGCGCCGCTCAGCTACGGCAAGACGGCGAGCGGCCTGCGTAATCCCTCGTTCATTGCTTGGGGCCGCCCGCCCGCGGCGCGCTCTTAACCTTTTCGCAAAGCTTTGGCTTCGAAATCCGTGCGGCGCCATGCATTGATTCGCCTTGAAGGCGACACGATTGCAGAAACAATGGGGCCTCGGAGAGGTCTATGCCCACACTCACTCGCCGAGAGACTCTGTTAGGCGCGACGTCGCTTGGTTTTTTCTTTGCCGGCGAGGCGCGCGCGGACGCGCCCGCGCCCTTCACCGCCGACGAAGTCGTCGGCAGCGGCCATCAGTTTTTCGGCGCGGTGTCGCGCGGGCTCGCTGAGGCGGTGCAGGAAGCGGTGCGGCGCTGGGGCCTGCCGAACGGCTACATCCTCGGCCAGGAGGCGTCGGCGGCGTTCGTCGGCGGCTTGCGTTACGGCGAGGGCGAGCTTTACACTCGCAACGCCGGCGACCTGAAAGTCTTCTGGCAGGGTCCTTCGCTCGGCTTCGACGCCGGCGCGGACGGCGACCGCACCATGATGCTGGTCTATAATCTGCCAGCGGTCGCTGGGATTTTCCGCCGCTACGGCGGCATCGACGGCTCGGCTTATTTTATCGGCGGTTTCGGTTTCACCGCCATGACGTCGGAAGGGATCGTCGTTGTGCCGATTCGCTCAGGCGTCGGGGCCCGTTTGGGCGTGAATGCCGGCTATCTCAAGTTTACCTCGCGCGCGACGTGGAATCCGTTTTAGTGGCGTTGAAATAGGCCGTCCGCCTTCCGCAGGCTTTTCAGCTGCCTCCGGGATACGCGTGCGAGAACAGGTCATGCGCGGCGAAGCCGTCGAGGTCGAGCCGCACGCGGGCCGGCAAGTAAGCGAAGGCCGCCTCGGCGTGGCCGTCGCGGTTTTCCCGCTTCAGCATCGTATCGAGCCTCTCCCGAAGCGCGTGAAGATGCAGAACGTCGGAGGCGGCGTAGGTGAGTTGCGCGTCGCTCAAAGTCTCCGCGCCCCAATCCGAGGATTGCTGCTGCTTCGAGATTTCTATGCCTAGGAGCTCGCGGGTCAGATCCTTGAGGCCGTGGCGGTCGGTGTAGGTGCGCGCCAGCTTCGAAGCGATCTTGGTGCAATAGACCGGACCGGGCATCACGCCGAAGGCGTCGCACAGCGAGGCCATGTCGAACCGGGCGAAATGGAACAGCTTTAGGACCTTCGGGTCCTCCAGCATGGCGGTCAGATTGGCCGCGGCGGTCTGTCCGGCCTCGATCTTGATGACATCCGCCGTGCCGTCGCCGCGCGAAAGCTGGACGACGCACAGCCGGTCGCGGCCGACCTCCAGCCCCATGGTTTCCGTGTCGATCGCGACGATGGGGCCGAGACCGTGATTGTCAGGCAAATCTTGAGCGTGCAGGCGGATCGTCATGGCCTCAGCGGCTCCCACAAAGCCGGCGGACGGTCAAGCTGACGAAGCGGGCGGGGTTGACGTATCCATAACTTTGTAGTTATGCATAACTATCGAGTTATGAAATAGGAGAGCCCGATGCAGTCACGCATGAAAAACCCCGCCATGCTGATCCCCGAGGCAATGACAGCGATTCTGGCGCTCAACGCCGCCTCGCAGAACGCCGGCGTGCCGCAGCAGACGCTGGAACTCGCCCACCTCCGGGCGAGCCAGATCAACGGCTGCAGCGCCTGCGTCGAGGCCGGCGCAGCGAGCGCGAAAAAGCACGGTGAGACCGACAAGCGGCTGTTCGCCGTCGCCGCCTGGCGGGAATCGCCGCACTTCACTGCACCCGAGCGCGCCGCGCTCGCGCTGACCGAGGCGGTGACGCGCCTCGCCGACCGGCCGGACTCCGTTCCCGAGGGCGTCTGGGAGGAAGCCCGCCGCCACTATGACGAAAAGGCCCTCGCTGCGCTGCTGCTGTCGATTGCCACCACCAATGTGTTCAACCGCCTCAATGTCAGCACGCGGCAAGTCGCGGGAGTTTGGGGCTGAAAGCCGCGCGGACATTGACACGGAGCACGGGGCAAAGCGAAGAGCGCGGCAATGTCCGCCGCCGCGCCCTTCTGGACTTCTGACCATCACGCGGCGCGCCGGCCCGCCCTGCTGATCCGCAACGCGATCGCCGCCGCGTTCCGCCAAAAATTCGCAGCTGAAGACTTTATCGAGGTCGACCCCGCAGCCCTGCAGGCCTCGCCCGGCGGCGAGGCGCATCTGCACGCCTTCGCAACGCGTCTCAGAGCAACCAGCGGCGAAAGCGTCGACGCCTACCTCCACACCTCGCCCGAATTTGCGATGAAGAAACTGTTGGCGGCGGGCGAGACGCAAATATTTTCGCTCGGCCATGTCTTCCGCAATCGCGAGCGCGGCGCCTTGCACGCGCCCGAGTTCACGATGTTGGAATGGTATCGCGCTGCGGCGCCGCTCGAGACGATCGAACGCGATTGCCTCGATCTCGTCGCGCTCGCGGCGCGAACCGCTGGGACGAAAAGCTTCGCCTATCGCGGCCGGCGCGCCGATCCCTTCCTTCCCGCCGAACGGCTCAGCCTGCACGAAGCGTTTCGGTGCTACGCACGCATCGACCTCGACGATTCGCTTCGGGCCGATGGAACCGGCGAGCGCGACATGCTCGCAAAGCAGGCAAAGGCGCTGGGCCTGCGTGTAACGGACGATGATTTCTGGCCTGACCTTTTCAGCAAAATCCTATCCGACCGCGTCGAGCCTAACCTCGGCGATCGCAGGCCGACCATTCTGCATTCCTATCCCGCGAGCGAGGCGGCGCTGGCGCGGCTTTCCAAGGATGATCCGCGCCTTGCAGAACGCTTTGAGCTCTATATCTGTGGGGTGGAGCTCGCCAACGCCTTTGACGAACTGACCGACGCCGAGGAACAGCGCCGGCGCTTCGCGCACGAGCGCGCAAAGAAGCGCCAGATCTATGATGAGGAATTCCCAATCGACGAGGATTTTCTCGACGCTCTGAAGGCGATGCCCGCGGCCAGCGGCGCGGCGCTCGGCTTCGACCGCCTTGCGATGCTCGCCGCTGGCGCGGAGCGGGTCGAGGACGTGCAATGGGCGCCCGTGTTCACCCGTGGGAGACGCTTATGAGCGCGGACGCCGATATCGCGCGCGCTCAGGAAGCGCTGAGGAGCTTTTTCGGCTTCGCCGGCTTTCCGTCCCGGCCAGGAAGACGTTCTGCACTCCTTTTCTCAGGCAAGGACGTGCTGGCGGTGATGCCGACGGGCAGCGGCAAATCGCTGTGTTTCCAACTGCCGGCGCTGGCGCTCGACGGCCTGACGCTCGTCGTCTCGCCGCTGATCGCGCTGATGCGCGATCAGGTGGCGCAGCTCCGGCAAGCCGGCGTCGAGGCAGCAGCCTCAATTCCGCGTCCGACGCCGACGAACGTCGGCGTATTCAGCGCGGGATCGCGGACCGTTCGCTGCGGCTGCTCTATGTCGCGCCAGAGCGGCTCCTGCGCGACGACACGCTGAGCTTCGCTGGCGAGGTCGCACGATCGACTTGCTCGCGATCGACGAAGCCCATTGCGTCTCGCAATGGGGCCATGATTTCCGCCCCGGAATATCTGCGGCTGCGCGAAGTCGCCGCAGCGCTCGGCGGCGTCAAGACGATCGCCGTCACCGCCACCGCCGACGCGCCGACGCGCGACGACATCGTCGCCGGCTGTTCCTGCGCAAGCCCGACGTGTTCGTGCGCTCGTTCGACCGCCCCAACCTCTTCTGGCGATGCGCCCGAAGGCGCACGCGACCCGGCAACTCCTCGCCCGCATCGAAGGGCACAAGCGGCGAGAGCGGCATCATCTACTGCGCCTCGCGCAAGCGCACCGAGGAATTGGCGGACGAACTACGCCGAACCAGGCATTCGCGCGCTGCCCTATCACGCCGGGCTCGACTCAGCGGTGCGTTCGGCCAACCAGGACATCTTCACTGCCGAGCGACGGCGTCGTCATCTGCGCCACCGTCGCCTTCGGCATGGGCGTCGACAAGCCCGACGTGCGCTTTGTCTTTCACGCCGACCTGCCATCCTCGATCGAGGCCTATTATCAAGAGATCGGTCGCGCCGGGCGCGACGGCTTGCCCGCCGACACCTACACGCTGTTCGGCGCCGGCGACATCGAACTTCAGGCGCCGGCAGATCGAAGAGAACGACGCCCCGCCCGAGCGAAAAGCGATCGATCGGCGCAAGCTCGAGGACTTGGTGGGTCTGTGCGAGACGGCGCGCTGCCGGCGCCAGACCTTGCTCGCCGCCTTTGGCGAAGACGCCGAGCCTTGCGGCAATTGCGACATCTGCGGCGGGAACACGAGATCGTCGACGGCGCGATCGAGGCGCAAAAGGCGCTGTCGGCGATTCTGCGCACGTCAGGACGGTTCTTCTTCGGCCATCTCGCCAACATCTTGGCCGGGCGGTCGACCGAAGCGGTGCTGCGTCACGGCCACGAGCAGCTCAAGACCTTTGGCGTCGGCGCCGACCGCAAGCCTTCGCAATGGCAAGGCGTGTTTCGGCAATTGGTGGCCGCGCGCCTGGTCGACCGCGATCGCGAGGATCGCGACCGCATCGTCGTCACCGAACAGGGGCGCAAGGTGCTGAAGGGCGAAGCGCCCTTCCTGGTGCGCGAAGACGTCATCACGGGCCGACAAAGGAAGACCCGCGACCAGGCGCTCGCGATCGCCGGCATCGACGAGGACGTTCTCGAGCGTCTCAAGCTTGTGCGCGCGCGGCTCGCCAAGGCGCAAAACTGCCCGGCTTACGTGATCTTTTCCGACCGCAGCCTGATCGACATGGCGGGCAAGCGCCCGACGACGCTCGAAGCTTTCTCCGGCATCCATGGCGTCGGCCAGGAAAAGTTGCGCCGCTACGGCGCCGTGTTCCTGGCCACGATCAACGGGGAGACGCATGCCTGAACTCCCCGAAGTCGACACCGTACGGCGTGGGCTGGCGCCTGCGATGGAGGGGAAGCGGATCGTAGCGGTCACGCTCAACCGAGGCGATTTGCGCTTTCCCTTTCCCGACGATTTCGCCGCGCGCCTCCGCGGCCAGCGCGTGCTTGAGCTCGGCCGGCGTGCCAAATATCTGCTGTTCTCGCTTGAGGGCGGTGAAACGCTGATCGCGCATCTCGGCATGTCCGGCACGTTTCGCATCGAGGGCGATGAGGCCCGCGCGCCGGGCGATTTTCATTTTCCGCGCAGCGAGACGCTGGCGCATGACCATGTCGTGTTCGCAATGGAGCACGGGCGGATCGTCTACAACGACCCCCGCCGCTTTGGCTTCATGACGCTGCACCGCACCGACCGTCTCGACGAGAATGTCTATCTTGCCAAGCTAGGGCTTGAGCCGCTTTGGCCGTCTTTCACGCCAGAAGCGCTGGCCGAAACGATGCACGGCGTCACGACGACGCTCAAGGCCGCCCTGCTCGATCAATCGCGCATCGCTGGGCTCGGCAACATATATGTCAGTGAGGCGCTGCATCGGGCAAAACTGTCGCCGATGGCGCCGGCCAACGTTCTCGCGAGCAAAGCCGGCAAGCCAGTCGCGGCCACCAAAGCCCTGACCAAGGCCATACGCGCCGTGCTCGACGACGCCCTCATCGCTGGGGGCTCGACCCTGCGCAATCACCGCACGCCGACGGGCGAGCTCGGCTATTTCCAGCATCGGTTCGCGGTTTACGACCGCGAGGCCCAGCCCTGCCCACGGCCGGGGTGCAAAGGAGTCATTGCGCGCGTGACCCAGAATGGCCGCTCGACCTTCTATTGCGCCACCTGCCAGCGATGATTCGCGACAATCGGCGGCCTTTGCGGGCGCTCCAGTGGCCTTCCCACGAAAGCGCCACATTCCTCACGCTGTAGGGCCCTTGTTTTGCGGTTCGTGCCTGATCCGCTAAACCAACCTGAGGCGCAAAGCGCCTGATTTAGGGGTCGTCCGGCTTTGCATTATCTGTCGACGCGCGGAACGGCGCCCGTCCTCGACTTCGCCGAGACGCTGCTGGCGGGGCTGGCGCGCGACGGCGGGCTCTACGTCCCCCATCATGTGCCTCGCCTGACGCCGCTGGAAATCCGCTCTTTAGCCGGCGTGCCCTATGCCGAGGCTGCGGCGCGCCTGGCGCGGCCCTTCGTCGGCCCCGACCCGCTGGCTGAGGTTTTGCTGCCGACCGCCGAGGCCGCCTACGCGCCGTTCCGGCACATCGCCAAGGCGCCGTTACGTCAGCTCGGCGACAATTTGTTTCTGCTTGAACTGTTCCACGGACCGACGCTCGCCTTCAAGGATTTCGCCCTGCAATGGCTGGCGCGCTTGATGGATCAGGCGCTGGCCGAACGCGGGGCGCGGGCGACGATCCTTGGGGCGACCTCGGGCGACACCGGCGCCGCTGCGCTGGAAGCCTTCGCCGACAGTCAGCGCGCCGACATTTTCATCCTATTCCCGCTCGGCCGCGTCTCTGACGTACAACGGCGGCAGATGACGACGCTCGATAGGCCGAACGCCCACGCCATCGCCGTCACCGGCACCTTCGACGATTGCCAGGCCATCGTGAAGGCGCTGTTTTCCGATCTGGTGTTTCGCGACCGTATGGCGCTGTCGGGGGTCAATTCGATCAACTGGGCGCGCATTCTGGCGCAGATCGTCTATTACTTCACCAGTGCGGTGGCGCTCGGCTCGCCCGCGCGGCGCGTCTCCTTCAGCGTGCCCACCGGCAATTTCGGCGACATCCTCGCCGGCTATTACGCCGGGCAGATGGGCCTGCCGCTGTCGCGGCTGACGATCGCGACGAACGAGAACGACATACTCGTGCGCGCCCTGGAGACCGGCCGCTACGAACTTAAGACCGTCACGCACACGCATTCGCCGTCGATGGACATCCAGGTGTCGTCGAATTTCGAACGTCTGCTGTTCGACGTCTACGACCGCGAGCCGAACGCTGTCCGCCGCCTCATGGGCGATCTGAATAACGGCGGCGACTTCACTATCGCCCCTGAGGCGCTCAAGCGCCTGCGTGCGCAATTCGACGCCGCGCGCGTCGGCGAAATGGCCTGCGCCGAGGAGATCCAGCGCACCTATCGCGAGGCCGGCGTCATGCTCGATCCTCACAGCGCAATCGGCGTCGCCGCCGCGCGCGAAGCGCTGAAGCGCGATCCCGCGACGCCGGTGATCGCGCTGGCGACCGCGCATCCCGCCAAATTCCCCGAAGCCGTGGCCGCCGCCTGCGGCGTCCCGCCTGAGACGCCCGAACCGGTCGCGGCATTGCGCGGACGCGAGGAGCGCTTCGTCACCCTGCCTGCCGACCCCGCCGCGATCGCCGCTTATCTCAGCCAGCACGGCCGCATCGCCCAATGACGACGCGCCTGACCACTTTGCCGTCCGGTCTCCGGGTCGTCACCGATACGGCGCCGCACTTACAGACCGCCTCGCTCGGCCTCTCCTTCGGCGCCGGCGCGCGGCACGAGCAGCCGGAAGAGCATGGCCTGGCGCATCTGCTCGAACATATGGCGTTCAAAGGCACACGCCGCCGTTCAGCCAAGCAGATCGCCGAAGAAATCGAAGATGTCGGCGGCGACCTCAACGCCGAGACCAGCATCGAGCAAACCTCCTATCTCGCGCGCGTGCTCGGCGAGGATGTCGGCCTGGCGCTCGACGTGCTCGCGGACATCGTCACCGACAGCCAATTCGCGGCCGATGAATTGGAGCGCGAGAAGAACGTCATCGTCCAGGAAATCGGCGCCGTCGAGGATACGCCGGACGATCTGGTGTTCGACGTGTTCACCGAGCGCGCCTGGCCGGGCCAAGCGGTGGGGCGGCCGATCCTTGGCACGCGCGCGACGGTGGGCGGCTTCAACCGGCCGGCGATCGAGGCCTATCTCAGCCGCTGCTATTCCGGCCGCTCGGCGGTGCTCAGCGCCGCCGGCGCGCTCGATCACGACGCCCTGGTGAGCGCCGCCGAAACTAAGCTGCAAGGCCTGTCCAATTCCAGCGAACCCGCGAGCGAGCGCGCCCGCTACGGCGGCGGCGATGCCATTATAAAGAAGCCGCTGGAACAGACCCATATTGTCGTGGGCTTCGAGGGCCTCGCGGCCCTGCACGAAAACCACGACGCGCTGCACGTGTTCGCCAATGTCGTCGGCGGCGGCATGTCGTCAAGACTGTTCCAGGAAGTCAGGGAAAAGCGCGGGCTCGCCTATGCCATTCACGCCTTTCACTGGGCCTATGCCGACGCCGGATTGTTCGGCGTCTATGCCGGCGCCGCCGCGAAAGACGCGGGCGAATTGATGCGCGCGGCGCTCGATTGCGTGGCCGAAGCCAGTGAAGCGGTCGATGAAGTCGAGATCCGCCGCGCCAAGGCGCAAATGAAAGTCGCCACCGTCTCGGCGCTGGAATTGCCCGGTGCGCGCTCCGGGCAATTGGCGCGTCAGGTTTTCCTGTACGGCCGCCCGCTTACCCTCGATGAAATGACCGCGCGCATCGACGCCATCACCTTGGCCGACGTGAAGGCCGCCGGTCGCGCCATGCTCAAAGGCGTGCCGACGGTGGCCGCGATCGGCCGGGTCGGCCGCGTGCTCGACGGGGCGCATGTCGCGCGCCGTCTCGGTTCGCGCTCGGTGTAGCGCCATGGCGCTGTTCGGCCTCTCGCGCCCTCGCCCGCCGGAGCCCGTTCTTCATGGCGACGGCCTCTACCTGCGCCCCGCCATGATGGAGGATTTCGCGCAATGGTCGGCGCTGCGGGAAAGCAGCCGCGCCTTCTTGGTGCCGTGGGAGCCGATCTGGCCGGAAGACGATCTCACGCGCGCCGCCTTCCGCCGCCGCTTGCGCCGCCAGAACGAGGATTCCGCGCGCGAGGAAGGTTTTGCGTTCCTGATTTTCGATTCCGGCGCCGACGCCCTGCTCGGCGGCCTGACCGTCGGCGGCGTGCGGCGCGGCGTCGCCGAGACTGCCACCCTCGGCTACTGGATTGGCGCGCGTCACGCTGGACAAGGGCGGATGACCCGAGCCGTCGCCGTCGCCGTGGAATTCGCCTTCAATACCCTGCGTCTGCATCGCCTCGAAGCGGCGTGCATCCCTGATAACGCCGGCTCGATGAAGGTGCTCGAACGCAACGGTTTTGAGCGCGAGGGCTTCGCCAAAGGCTATCTCTGCATCAACGGCGCCTGGCGCGATCATCTGCTGTTCGCCCGTCTCGCGCCGAGCCGAACGCCGGTGTTCGGAGCGGGCACTTGAACCTGTTCCCGTTGCGCGCGAAGCCTCAAACCGATACGACCCGCCCCCGCCTGGCAAAAGGCGAAGCGTCAAAAGACAGGAACCAGGCGAGGATGGGGCCCAAGGCGGGGATCCGACTTTTCGCGGCGGCGCTGCTCATGCTCGCCGGCGTGCTGCTGAGCGCCGATCCGGCCTTTGCGCTGCGCGTCGTGCGCGTTTCGCCAGACAGCGACACCATCGACCTCACCGGCGCAATCGATTTTTACCCCGCGCAAGGCGACCGCATCCAGGTATCCACTGCGCCCGGGCCTGACGGCGTGACGCGCCGCGTCGAAGTCACTGCGCTCGAAGCCGGCGCGCGTCCGGCCTGGGCGGCCTTCGCGCTGAAGAACGATTCCGAGGAGCAACTGACGCGCCTCATCGTCGCGCCGCATTTTCGCATGGTCGGCTCGGGCGTCGTGTGGCCGGATCTCGGCTCTCAGCGCATCACCACCATCACCGCCAGCCAGGGCGATGCGCCCGAGCGGAACGACGCGGCAGGCGTCGACGTCTTCGCCGTGACGCTCGATCCCGGCGCGACCGTCACCTATGTCGCGGAATTGCGCACGCCGAACGTGCCGCAGATCTATTTATGGGAGCCCGAGGCTTACAAGGACAAAGGCTCGAGCCTCATTCTCTACCAGGGCATCGTCATCGGCATCGCCGGGCTGATGGCGCTGTTCCTGACCGTGATGTTCATCGTGCGCGGCGCGCTCGCCTTTCCCGCCGCGGCGGCGCTGGCCTGGGCGGTGTTCATCTATGTCTGCATCGACTTCGGCTTTTGGCGGAAAATCTTCGGCATCGAAGGCGACGCCGAGCGAATATGGCGCGCTGGCGTGGAGGCCTCCGTCGCCGCGACGTTGGTGGCGTTCTTGTTCGCCTATCTCAACCTCAGGCGCTGGCACGCGCGCTATCTCAATCTGGCGCTGATCTGGCTGTTGCTGCTCGCCGTGGTGGTGGCTTCGTCGGTGTTCAATGCGCCGGTGGCCGCGGGCGTCGCGCGCATTTCCATCGCCACCGTCGCTGGCGTCGGGCTGTTGCTGATCCTGTCGATGGCGGCCAACGGCTCCTCGCGCGCGGCGATGCTGATCCCCACTTGGGTCGTCCTGCTCGCTTGGGTGTGCGCGGCGGCCGGCGTCGTGCTGGGGCAATTGAGCAACGACCTCGCCGCGCCCGCGCTGATCGGCGGCATGGTGCTGATCGTGATGCTGATCGGCCTGACGCTGATGCAGAGCGCCTTCGCCACCGTCGGCGTTCCGCATATGCAAGGCGCCGAGGCCGAGCGCCGCGCGCTGGCGATGGTCGGCAGCGGCGACGCCATTTTCGATTGGGACGCGGTGGTGGACCACACCAACATCGGCGGCGATCTTGAGGCGCAGCTCGGCCTGAAGCGCGGCGCGCTTGAAGGCCCAGCGGCGACTTGGCTCGAGGCGCTGCACCCGCTCGATCGCGACCGCTTCACCATCGCACTCGACGGCCTGATGCAGCAGCGCGCCGGCCGCATTCAACATGAGATCCGCCTGCGCGGCGCCGACGGGCGCTATTCCTGGTTCCTGATGAAGGCCCGCCCGGTCATCAACGCCGATGGCGAAGTGGTGCGCGTCATCGGCTCGCTCGCCGACGTCACGACCTCCAAGGCCGCCGAAGAGCGCGTGCTACACGACGCCATTCACGACAACTTGACCGGCCTGCCCAACCGCGAATTGTTCCTCGATCGCCTCGCCAACGCGATGTCGCTGGCTCAAAAGCAGCCGGGTACGACCCTCGCGGCGGCGCTGATCGACATCGACCGCTTCAAGGAAATCAACGAGACCGTCGGCCTCGCCCATGGCGACGCCGCCATCCTCGCCGCCGCGCGCCGGCTGTCGCGGCCGCTGCAGCCGGGAGACACGCTGGCGCGGCTGGGGGGCGACCATTTCGGCCTGATCGCTTTCGTCGCTTCGCCCGAGGCCGCTTCGGAGCTCGCGGAAAGTTTGCGCGAGGCGCTGTCGCAGCCCATTCATCTCGGCGACGGCGAAGTCACCCTGACCACCTCCACCGGCCTCGTCGTCTATTCCGCCGAAAACGCGCCGACGGCCGCCGAGATTGTGCAGGACGCCGAAGTGGCGCTCGCCAACGCCAAGCGCGACGGCGGCGACAAGGTGATCTTGTTCACGCGCTTCATGCGCGTGCAGCGCTACTACGTGCGCGCGCTCGAGGAAGAGCTGCGGCGCGCGCTCGAGCGCGGCGAACTGAAGTTGCAGTTCCAGCCGGTCGCCCGGCTCGACGACCGCACGGTGGCCGGTCTGGAAGCCGTGCTGGTGTGGCGCCACCCGCGGCTCGGCCTGCTCCGGCTCGACGATTTCCGCGCCGCCGCGGAGCACGCCGGCCTGATTGGCCAGGTCGGCGCCTTCGCCGTGGAGACCGCCGCGCGCGAACTCGCCGCCTGGCAGAGGGCCCTCGAAGTCCACCCGCCGATTTTCGCGCTGCTCAGGCTTGCCTCGCCACAGCTGCTCGGGCCCGATTTCACCGCCGACGTGAAGGAGGCCCTAAGCCGCCATGTCGTGGAACGCGGCTCGCTGCGCCTCGGCTTCACCGAAGCGTGCGTGATGGACAATCCGGAATTTGCGACCCAAGCGCTGTTGAAGCTGCACGAGATCGGCGCCGGTGTCGCGCTGGAGGATTTCGGCGCCGGCTTTTCCTCACTCGGCCATTTGCAGCGCTACCGCGCCGACATGATGAAGCTGGCGCAAAACTTAGGCAAACCCAACCAGCGCGGCGCCCGCCCCGCCATCCTGCGCTCGCTCATCGCGATGGCGCACGATTTGCGCATGGAAGTCGTCGCCGACGGCGTCGACACCGAGAGCGAAGCGGTCGAGTTGGCCCAACTCGGCGTGGAGTTCGCGCAAGGGCTGGCGTTTGGACAGCCGACGGACGCGGCAGCGGCGAGGAAGCTGATGGGGGCGGGGCCGTAGCGGCGCCGCTATTTTCCCGTGACCTCCCGCCACGTAAACGTAAACTTATCCCCCTTGTACGCGTTGCCGTCCCTTATCGCGGGAAAGTTCATCCCGCCGTGGCAGGCCGCCTCAAGGCTCCAGTAGCCTGAATAGGCGTTCGGCGCTGGCTTGGCTTGATCATCGTCGAGCGAAAGGTTGATCCACGGACCGAAACATTTTTGCATGTAGCCGGGGGCGTTGGCGTTTGTTGGGTGCCGTTTGTCGTAGAGACAGCCATCCCAGCTTTGCGCGTTGAGATCCGCCCCCGGCGCGCTGAAGGATTTGGCGGTCGTGGTGAGGCAGCATTTGCCATTCCACACTTGCTTGCCCTCGACGACGAGCGTGCATTGCCCGACCGCGGTCGGATCGGCGGCGTGGGCGTGAGCGGCCGACGATAAAAGAACGGCAAACGCCAGGATCGCTATACGCATGGTCCCACGTCCTTAAGGCTCGCGACGGCGGCTGATCGACGTGTATCATGACGGCCGAGGGACGCGAGAATTCAAGAGAAGGGATTTTGCAATGGCATTGCAGCATATCGTGCTGATCGGTTTTAAGGATCACGTCACGGAAGAACAGGCGAAGGAGGTGGTCCGCCGCTTCGGGGAACTGCGCAACACCGTGCCCGGCGTGGCCAGCTTCGAATGGGGCGTAAACAACAGCCCCGAGAGCCACGCCCACGGACAGACCCACGCCTTCGTGCTCGGTTTCGCCGATGAAAAGGCGCGCGACGCCTATCTCGTCCATCCCGTCCATGACACTTTCGGCAAATGGGTCGGGCCCTTCATCGCCACGATCACGGTGGTCGATTACGTGCGCCAAGAGGCGGTGGCTTGAAGAAGCCCCTGTGGATAGCGGGGAAGGCTGCCGCCAAGAGTCCCCCGTCATGGCCGGGCTTGACCCGGCCATCCACGCGTCGGCCCCAGGCCTAAAACTCGAAAATGGCCGTGCGCGGTGGGGCGTGGATGGCCGGGTCAAGCCCGGCCATGAAGGTGTTGTGGCGACAGGCAACGCCGAAGTCCGGTTTTTGCGAATTGACGGGCTGGCCACGATAGGGTCGCAACATCACCGTA
The DNA here is from genome assembly GCA_963730695.1 of uncultured Pseudomonadota bacterium. Taxonomy (GTDB): domain Bacteria; phylum Pseudomonadota; class Alphaproteobacteria; order Rhizobiales; family Beijerinckiaceae; genus Roseiarcus. Next base: position 16,036 of record CAVSSV010000038.1, on the reverse strand, counting down.
TCTTGTCCCACGACTCATGAAATACCCGCCGCACCTTCTCGATGAAATCCGCTCGCGGCTACCCGTCTCCGAGATCGTCGGCGCGCGCGTAAAATTGAAGAAGCGCGGCCGCGAATGGGTCGGCCTTTCCCCCTTCAATGCGGAGAAGACGCCGTCGTTTTACGTCAACGACCAGAAGGGCTTTTACCACGACTTCTCCTCCGGCCGTCACGGCGACATCTTTAAGTTCTTGATGGAGACGGAAGGCGCGAGCTTCCCTGAGACCGTCGAAAAACTCGCCGCCCAGGCCGGCGTCTCCCTGCCCAAGGCCACCAGCCAAGAGGAGCAGGAGGAGGACCAGCGCAACGCGCTGCGCGGCGCTCTGGCCCAAGCCGCGCTCGCCTTCGAGAGGTTCCTGCACGAGCCCGTCGGCGCCAAGGCCCGCGGTTATCTCGCAGATCGCCGCGTCGAGCCGGCGACGCAAAAGCTGTTCGGCGTCGGCTTCGCCCCGGGCGAGGACAACGCCCTGCGCGAAGCGCTGATCGCCAAGGGCGTTTCCCGCGACTTGCTGCTCGAATCCGGCCTGCTCGCCCAGCCGGAGGACGGCCGCGCGCCTTATGATCGCTTCCGCGACCGCGTGATGTTCCCGATCCACGACCGCGGCGGCCGCGCGATCGCCTTCGGCGGCCGGGCAATGAGCCCGCAAGCCCGCGCGAAATATCTGAATTCGCCGGAAACGCCGCTATTTCATAAGGGCGAAGTGCTGTTCAACCACCATCGCGCCCGCAAAGCGGCGATGGACAGCGGCGAGATCGTCGTCGTCGAAGGCTATGTCGACGTGATGATGATGACCCAGGGCGGCTTCCCCGCTACGGTCGCCCCGCTCGGCACCGCGCTGACCGCGGACCAATGCCGCCTGCTGTGGTCGATGTCGGTCCAGCCGACCCTGTGTTTTGACGGCGACGGCGCGGGGCTGCGCGCCGCCTACCGCGCCCTCGAACTGGCGCTGCCGCTGATCGGCGCGGACAAAACCTTCAAATTCGCGCTGCTGCCCGGCGGCAAGGACCCCGACGACATCGTGCGCCAGGATGGGCCGCAGGCGATGCGCGACCTGCTCGCCCGCGCCGAACCCCTGGCGGAAATGCTGTTCCGCCGCGAGACTGAAGCCCAAGTCTTCGACACGCCGGAAAAGCGCGCCAGCCTTGAGCGCCGTCTCAAGGAACTGGTCCGCCTGATCGAGGACGAGAATCTCCGCGGCCACTATTTCGACGATATGCGCCGGCGCACCGCGGCGCTGTTCGGAACGGGCATGTCGCCCGCAGGGGAGCGCCGCCCCTTCGTGCCGCGTCCGCGCGGCGCCTGGAAGAAGGACGACGCCCCCCGGATGGGCGTCGCCGGCCAGCCGATGCAGGTCAGCCGCGATCTGGCGAAGGCGCCGGGCGAGTCCAAACGCGAAATCGCCATTCTCGCGGTGCTCATCAATCACCCCGCCCTCGGCGAGGCGCATTACGAAGCAATCTCGGCCCTGGAGTTCGCTTCGTCGCGGCTCAAGCATCTGCGCGACGAGCTTGCGCATTTGCCTGCCGAGTCGTTCATTAATTCAGAAAGCCTATCGGAGGCCGTCGAGAAAGCCGGATTGAGCGCCGTGCGCGACGCCGTCCTAACGGAAGCGCGCAGATCGCCGCTGTGGCGACGGCTAGCTCCGGAGGCCGAAATTGGCGGCGCCGAGGACGTTTTGCGGCAGGCGCTGACCTTGCATCGCCGCCATGGCACGCTACATAGAGAGCTCCGGGCGGCCCAGCAACTTTTTGCCAACGAGCCGTCTGAACAAAATCTCGCCCGATTGCTCGACATAAAGGCCGGTCTTGACGATCCAGCAGATTCCGAGGCTTCTCTCGAAGCAGAAGAAGGTGCCGATCGCGACAACGCAGTGACTTAGGTCATGTGAAGTCCCAGCCGTATGATTAACGCGCGGTTAGGGCCGATGGAACAGTTTGCGGCTGGCGATTCTTTTTAGCGAGGAATCGGACGGCCTTTTTGCGGTTGGCATCCGCCGCGGTTTTGGAGTGGCTCGGACATGGCGAAAAAGGCGGAAGCGACCGCAACCAGCGAAGCTCCGGTCGTCGAGGCGCCCGATGGGCCGTTGCTCGACCTTAACGACGCCGCCGTAAAGCGGCTGATCAAGCTCGCCAAAAAGCGCGGTTGGGTGACGCAGAACGAACTCAACGCCGTCTTGCCGTCCGAAGAGATTTCGTCCGACCAGATCGAAGACATGACGGCGATGCTCAGCGAAATGGGCATTACGGTCGTCGAGGCCGACGAAGCCGAAGAGGGCGAAAAGGAAGCCGAAGGCGCGGACGAAGAAGAGTCCGAGAGCACCGAGGTCGTCGAAGCGCGTACGACCGCCGTCGTCACCCGCTCCTCCGAGCCGGCCGAACGCACCGACGATCCCGTCCGCATGTATCTGCGCGAGATGGGCGCGGTCGAGCTGCTTTCGCGCGAAGGCGAAATCGCCATCGCCAAGCGCATCGAGGCCGGCCGCGAGGCGATGATCGCCGGGCTCTGCGAGAGCCCGCTGACCTTCCAGGCGATCATCATCTGGCGCGACGAACTGAACGAAGCCAAGATTCTGCTGCGCGACATCATTGACCTTGAAGCGACCTATGCCGGTCCCGACGGCAAGAAGGCGCCCAAGGCCGACGGCGAAGGCGTCGCCGCTGCGACGCCCATGCATGTCGCGCCCACCACCGCGCCGCAGAACCCGCCGGATGGCTTTGGCGGCGAGGGCGACGGCGAAGCCGCGCCGCAATCGGACGGCTATGATGAAGACGACATGGAGAACGCCGTGTCGCTGTCGGCCATGGAAGCCGAGCTCAAGCCGAAAGTGCTGGAGACCTTCGACCGCATCGCCGGCGCCTACAAGAAGCTGCGCCGGCTGCAGGACCAGAATGTCGAAAACAAGCTGAAGAGCGAAAACCTTTCGCCCGCGCAGGAGCGCAAATACCGCGCGCTGGAAAAAGAGATCGTCGCCGACGTCAAGTCGTTGTCGCTGAACCAGAACCGCATCGACGCCCTGGTCGAGCAGCTCTACGACATCAATCGTCGGCTGATCGGCTTTGACGTGCGCTTGCTGCGCTTGGCCGAGTCGCATGGCGTCAACCGCGAAGATTTCCTGAAGGTCTATTCCAACTCGGAACTCGATCCGCGCTGGACGCTGCGCATTTCAAAGCTTGGCGCCAAGGGCTGGCGCAACTTCATCGGCCACGAAAAGCAGAACATCAAGGACATCCGCACCGAAATTCAGTCGCTCGCGACCGAGACCGGATTGGAGATCCAAAAGTTCCGCAAGCTCGTGCACACCGTGCAGAAGGGCGAACGCGAAGCGCGCCAGGCTAAGAAAGAGATGGTCGAGGCCAACCTGCGCCTGGTGATCTCGATCGCCAAGAAATACACCAACCGCGGCCTGCAGTTCCTCGACCTGATCCAGGAAGGCAACATCGGGCTGATGAAGGCGGTCGACAAATTCGAATATCGCCGCGGCTACAAGTTCTCGACCTACGCGACCTGGTGGATTCGTCAGGCGATCACCCGCTCGATCGCCGACCAGGCGCGCACCATCCGCATTCCCGTGCATATGATCGAGACGATCAACAAGATCGTGCGCACCAGCCGGCAAATGCTGCACGAAATCGGCCGCGAGCCGACGCCGGAGGAATTGTCAGAAAAGCTGGCGATGCCGCTCGAAAAAGTGCGCAAGGTGCTGAAGATAGCCAAGGAGCCGATCAGCCTCGAAACCCCGATCGGCGACGAGGAAGATTCGCACCTCGGCGACTTCATCGAGGACAAGAACGCGATCCTGCCGATCGACGCCGCGATCCAGTCGAACCTGCGCGAGACGACGACGCGCGTGCTCGCCTCGCTCACCCCGCGCGAAGAGCGCGTGCTGCGCATGCGCTTCGGCATCGGCATGAACACCGACCACACGCTGGAAGAAGTCGGCCAGCAGTTCTCGGTGACGCGCGAACGCATCCGCCAGATCGAAGCGAAGGCGCTGCGCAAGCTTAAGCACCCGAGCCGGTCGCGGAAGCTCAGGAGCTTCCTGGACAACTAGGCGCCTTTCTCCCTCGCGAAGCGGGGGAGGGGAACCATGCGAAGCATGGTGGAGGGGGTCGCGGTGTGATGCGTCGTCTGTCGAATAGAACGGGCGCGTTTTTAGTCCCATCGATCTAGCGGGGAAACACCCCCACCACTGGGCTTCGCCCGGTCCCCCTCCCCACTTCGTGGAGGGAGGAGAAGCGCGCCGCTCCTCCCCCGTTTACGAGGGAGGAGGACCGTGCGAAGCATGGGGTGGGGGCGGTGCGATACTGACGTTCGTCAGGTCCCGCTGCAGACAAAGCCGTTCACGCTCGAGCTTGTCGAACTGACACGCCGTCCGCCCCAGGTCCGTGGGGAATGGCATGCTCCGAACGCTCATCCGCTTTATCCAGCGCGTGCTGATCTTCCTGCTCGGCCTGGTCTGCGTCTGGTTCATCGCCTTCGTCGTCTTCCCCGAAGCGGACAAGCGCCTCCCGACCATCCTCGCCGCCGCCGCGACCTATGGGTTAGCCGCCTACATCGTGCTGCCCTATGCCGTGCGCATGGGGCTGAAGGTGGTGCAGCACCGGCACGTCCCCGCCTTCACCGTCACCGGCGACGGCCTCCCCGGCGATCCCGTTAATGTCGCGCTGATCGGCACGCGCGCGCAGCTTGAAGCGGCGTTCGCTTCGGCGAATTGGTTTGGCGCGGACAAGCTAAGCCTGAAAAGTTCGCTCGGCATGGCGCAGGCCTTCGTGCGCAACACGCCCTACCCCACCGCGCCGTTCAGCACGCTGTTCCTGTTCGGCCGGGCGCAGGACATCGGCTTCCAGAAAGCGATCGACAATAGCCCGCGCAAACGCCACCACATTCGCTTCTGGGCGATGAATCTGCCGCACGCCGAAAGCAACGTCGGCAAGCCAGGGTTCTGGCTGAACACCGATCGCCCGGCCGACGACCGTGTCGCGTTATGGGTCGGCGCGGGAACGCGCGACACCGGCCTGTCGCTGACCCGGCTCACCTTCAAGATCACCCACGCCACCGATTCCGACACCAACATCGAGCGCGACTTCATCGTCCAAGAACTCTTGAAGTGCGCGGTCATCGGCAAGGCCAGACTCTATCCCGGCGGCGAAAAGCTCACGGCGGGAACCGTCAACCATTATCTCACCGACGGCGAAGTCGCGGTGGCCGAGCTGGCGCCGCTGAGCCGGGCGCGTTCGGCGTAGCGGACAACCTTAGCCAGCCGCTGGCGACGATCGACGAGCGCGTCGAGGTCTTTTGCTTGGCGGCGCGATCGCCACAGGACCGAGCGTGCGCAGCAGACCTGCGTATTGGCGTTGCCATGTCTCGTATTCGGCCGGGCGTACGGCGGCCGCTTGAAGCGCCTCGGCGATCGGCGCGCCATCGGCGACTTGCAAATGCACGGTTTGCAGCCGGTGCAGAATATCCCTCGGACTGGGTGTCGATCTAGCCATTGCCGCCCCACGCAAAAAAGCGATGCAGGTCTCGCAATGGCCAATGCGCCCACGGGCTTCACGGGAAATTGGCTGAGAGGTTAAGTTTCGTTAATGGGGAGTTCGGCCCACGGATCTCAGCGGCGTCTCTACAAAAACCCCTTCACCACCTCCGCCATCGCCAGCGCGTCAGCGTCGCCGTCTGCGCTCAGGCCTTCCACGACGCCAGCGCGGTCGGCGGGCGGGCGGTTCTGGCTGGTCTTCCATTTGCCGTGCAGTGCGTTGATCGTGATCTCAATTCCGACGATCGCGCGCTTCTGCTGGGCGATGTAATCCGCCGGCGCATCGCTCGGCGCCCACGGCTTGGCCCGGCCCCCCTCATGCGCCGCGGTCAGCGCTTCGATCTGCGCCTGCAGCCAGTCCGCGTTCTCGATCACATGCGGCGCGCCGCGCGCCTGCACCATGAGGTAGTTCCAGGTCGGCACGACTTTGCCGGTCTCGCGCTTGGTCTCGTACCAGGACGGCGAGATGTAATGATCCTCGCCCTGGAACGCGACGAGCACGTCGACCCCCGGGGCAAGGTCGCGCCATTGCGGATTGGCGCGCGCGACATGGCAACGCAGCCGCCCATGCCGGCCAACGTCGGCGTCGAACAGGAACGGAATGGCGTTGGCGATCAGCCCCTGCGTGCCATGGCTGATGAGCAGCCCGAGCGGTTTTGCGCGGATCAATGCATGGATGGCGGCAAGGTCGTCCTGGCGATGAAGCGGCGGCTCGTACATGGCAGGCGATTTTAGAGCGGCGATTGGGCCGCGCTGTCAATGTTGAGTGCAGCCCCCTTCTCCACGAAGTGGGGAAGGTGTCGCGGCGAAGCCGTGAAGGATGGGGTGTGGAAAGGAGAACGCCGCAGCGCGAAACGTTGCACAAACGCCTCTTCCAAGAGGCGTGCGACGTCCGTCTTGCTTTCCACACCTCATCCGTCATTGCTGCGCAATGACACCTTCTCCAGCTTCGCTGGAGAAGGGGGAATTAGCCGCTATTCCGCAACCCCGCCGACACGCCGTTAATTGTCAGCTGTATCCCCGTCAGCACCTTGTCGTTCGCCGCATGCGCACGATGCAGCCGCAGCAGTTCCACTTGCACGTGATTGAGCGGATCGAGATAGGGGAAGCGGTTGCGGATGGAACGGTCGAGCAGCGGGTTGGTCTGCAGCAGCGCCGTCTGCCGCAGGATCTTGTTCAGCGCGTTGACGCTATCGTGCCACTCCTGGCTGATGCGCGGGAAGATCGCCTCGCGTAAGGCGACGTCGGGCACGAGCTGGGCGTAGCGCGAGGCGATCGCCAGGCTCGACTTCGACAGCACCATGTCCATGTTCGAGAGCATGGTGCGGAAGAACGGCCATTGGTCGACCATCGCGTGCAGCCGACTCAGCCCATCGGGATGTTCGGCCAGATACGCCTTGATCGCCGAGCCGAAACCGAACCAGCCTGGCAGCATCAGCCGGCATTGCGCCCAGGAGAACACCCAGGGAATGGCGCGCAGGTCGGCGATGGAAATCGACTTTTTGCGTGAAGCGGGACGCGAGCCGATGTTGAGCGTCGCGATCTCGGAGAGCACCGTCGAAGAGATGAAATAGCGCTCAAAGCCGTCGGTCTCGTAAACCAGCTTACGGTAGGCGCGAAACGCGGCTTCGGAAAGCTCCGCCATCGTCTCCAGAAACGCCGCGTCCGGCGCCGCGGACGAGTCCTGCACCAGGCTGGCCTCGATCGTGGCGGAGGCGAGAATTTCCAGATTGCGCCGCCCGACTTCCGGGTTCGAGTATTTCGACGAAATAATCTCGCCCTGTTCGGTGACGCGGATCTGTCCCTGCACGGCGCCGCCCGGCTGGGCGAGAATGGCGTCGTAGCTCGGCCCGCCGCCGCGCCCCACCGAGCCGCCGCGGCCGTGAAACAGGCGGATGCGCACACCGTGCTTCTTGAACACTTCGATCAGGCCGATCTCGGCCTTGTAGAGCTCCCACGTCGAGGTGACGTAGCCGCCGTCCTTGTTGGAGTCGGAATAGCCGAGCATCACTTCCTGCTCGGCGCCGAGATGGTCGACATAGGCGCGGTAGAGCGGCAGCGACAGCAGCCGGTCCATGACCTCAACGCTGGCGCGCAGGTCGTCGATCGTCTCGAACAGCGGCACCATGAAAATGTCGGAGCGCCCGTCCGCGCCGACCAGGCCGACTTCCTTCAGCAGCAGCGCCAGTTCGAGCATGTCGGAGACGCCCTGCGCCTTTGAGATGATGCAGGTGCGGATGGCGTTCGGGCCATAGGTCTTGCGGATCATCGCCGCCTTGCGGAAGATATCGATCTCGCCCGTCGTCTCCTCGCTATAGGTGAGGTACGGCGATAGCAGCGGGCGCGGCGAACGCAGTTCCGCCTCCAGCGCCGCGATCCGGCCCTCTTCGTCGAGCGCGAGATAGTCGAAGCCCGGCTGCGCTTTCGCAAGGAGTTCGGCGACCGAGCGCTCGTGCACGTCGGAATTCTGCCGGAGGTCGAGCGGGGCGAGGTTGAAGCCGAATACGTCGACGGCGCGGCGCAGCGTGCGCAAGCGGCCTTGCGCCAACACGCCGCAGCCGATCTCGTTCAGCGATTCCGCCAGCAGTTCAAGGTCGGCCAGCAGTTCGTGCGAGCCTTCGTAGGGCGGCAGGTCGATCAGCGACTGCCGCGGCGCGACGAAATGGCCGAGCTCGCGCGCCGTCTTGGCGACGCGCGCATAAATGCCTGAGATGGCGCGGCGATAGGGTTCGTCGCGCCGCGCGGCCGCCTTGTCGGTGGCCTTTTCGGCGAGCGCTTCGACCTTCTCGTTGCGCGGGGTGAGCCGCGCGCTGAGCGAGAGTTCCGCGCCGAGTTCGTGCAATTCGTCGAGATAAAACTGCAGCGCCCGCGCGCTCTGCATGCGCATCGTTTCGGCGACCACGTCGCTGGTGACGAACGGATTGCCGTCGCGATCGCCGCCGATCCAGGCTCCCACGCGCAGGAACGAGGCGATGCGCGCCGGCAGGCCGGAAGCCGGCGTCAGCGCGTCCTCGATCGCGCCATAGAGCTTGGGCAGCTCGCGCAGGAACGTATAGTCGTAATAGGAGAGCCCGTTGGCGACCTCGTCGATCACGCGCAGCTTGGTCTGCCGCAGCATGTTGGTGCGCCACATCGTCAGGATGCCGCGGCGCAGGCGCATCTCGTTTTCCGCCAGCGCGGCATCGTCGCCCGCCAGGCGCTCGCGCTCGTCGAGCAGCGCGGAGATCTCAATCTCGCGCGTCAGCGTGCTCTTGCGCCTGACTTCCGTCGGGTGCGCGGTGAGCACCGGGCTCGCCAGGGCGTGATCGAAAAACGTCCGGATCGCCGCATCGTCATGGCCCGCCTCGCGGGCGCGGCCGAGGGCATAGCCGAGCGAGCCGGGACGCGGCTTGGAACGGGCGCGCACATGCGCACGGTTGCGGCGAATGTGGTGCTGGTCTTCGGCGATATTGGCGAGGTGCGAAAAATAGCTGAAGGCGCGGACAATGGTCAGGGTCTGGTCGCCGTTGAGGCTGTCGAGCGTCGCCTCAAGCTCGCGCCGCGCGCCGGCGTCATTGTCCCGGTGGAAGCGGATGGACGCCTGGCGGATGCGCTCGACGATCTCGTAGGTCTCCGCTCCCTCCTGCTCGCGCACGGTGTCGCCGAGCAGGCGGCCGAGCAGCCTGACGTCCTCCTTCAGCGGGAGGTCCTTGTCGTCCTCCGCCGCCGGCGCTTCGGTGTGCACTGCACCAGTATCCATCGTCGCCCCCGCCATTTTCGCGGCGAAGCTTAGACTTTTGCCTAGATGCAGCGCAACAGAGGCTCTGCCTATTAATTAGGCACGCGCCCTTCGGACTGCCGCGCGATCATCCAACCGGGATATTCAGGCCGCAACGCGCTCACTTTATCGAGAGCGGCGAGGTCCTCGGCGTCGAGCTTGAGATTGACCGCCTCAAGATTGTCGGTGAGCTGCTCGTTCGTCTTGGCGCCGATGATGACGCTCATCACGCCCTTGCGCGTCAGCAGCCAGGCCAGCGCCACGCGGGCGACGCTCGTGCCGTGCTTGTCGGCGACGGTCTGCATGACGTCGATGATGTCGAAGCCGCGCTCTTTGTCGACGGGCGGGAAGTCGAACACCACGCGGCGCGCATCGTTCGGCCCGGCGGAGTTGCGCTTGAACTTGCCGGAGAGAAAACCGCCCGCCAGCGGCGACCACACCATGATGCCGAGACCCTGGTCTTCCACCAGCGGCACGACCTCGCGCTCAAGATCGCGGCCGGCGATGGTGTAGTAGGATTGCGTCGTCTCAAAGCGCGCAAAGCCGCGGCGATCGCTGATCCCCAGCGCTTTCATGATCTGCCAGGCCGCAAGGTTCGAGCAGCCGATGGTGCGCACCAGCCCGCGGGAAACCAGGTCGTTCAGGGCGCTGAGGGTCTCTTCGAGCGGCGTGACCGGATCGAAGCCGTGGATCTGGTAGAGATCGATGTGGTCGACCTGGAGGCGCTTCAGGCTGGCGTGCACCTGATCGAAGATATGCCCCCGCGACAGGCCGACGGTGTTCGGCCCCGTGCCGGTGCGGCCGCGCACCTTGGTGGCGATGATCACATCTTCGCGTTTGACCTGCAGGTCCTTCAGCGCCTGGCCGAGCAGCACCTCGGATTGCCCCTCGGAATAGACGTTCGCGGTGTCGATGAAATTGACGCCGGCCTTCAGCGCCGTTTCCACTAGCGCGGTCGCGCCCTTCTGCTCGACGGTGCCGATATTGCGCCAAATCCCGGCGCCGCCGTGGAAGGTCATGGTGCCCAGACAGATCTCGGAAACGAACTGGCCGGTGCGGCCGAGCGGACGATAATGCATGGCGGCTATCCCTGGATTGAGGGGTGAGTAGCGGACGCCGGATAGATAAGATCAGCCCCCTTGGGTCAAGGAGCACGGAATGAACTTCAGCGGGGGCCAGGCGCGACGAGGGGAGTCTCGCGCTTCGGCAGTCCTTGGCAACCCCCTCGCCGCCGGCGCGGGCCAGGGCACGTTGCTCATAGCGGCGGAAGGTCTGAGTTTCTGGGGCGGCGTCGACCCCGCGACGGCGGAAATCGTCGACCGCCATCATCCGCTCAGCGGCGTGACGCTGACAGATAAGGTGCTGGCGATCCCCAGCAGCCGCGGCTCCTGCACCGGCAGCAGCGTGTTGCTCGAGCTTATCCTGGCGGGCAAGGCGCCCGCCGCGATCCTGGTCAGCGAGCACGAGCAGGTCTTGACCATCGGCGCCCTCGTCGCCGATCTCGCCTTCGGCAAATCGCTGCCGATCGTGCGGCTGGCGCGCGAAGACTTCGCGAAGCTCACGGATTATTCCCACGCCCGCATCGACGACGGCAGCGTTATGCTGTTCGGCGCCGAACCCGCCGACGGGTGGGACGCGAAGGCGGCGACGACCGTGGCATGGCATGAGGGCGCCGTCGCACTCACGTCAGGCGACCGCGCCATGCTCGAGGGCCGTCACGGCCGCGCCGCGCAATTCGCCATGCGTCTCATCCTCAAGTTTGCGGCGCTCGAAGGCGCGACGTCGCTGATCGACGTCACCCGCGCCCATATCGACGGCTGCATCTACACCGGCCCTGCCGGGTTGAAATTCGCAAAGATGCTCGCCGAATCCGGCGGCAAGGTGCGGGTGCCGACCACGCTCAACGCGATCTCGATCGATCGCCGGCGCTGGCGCCAGCACGGCGTGCCGCCGGCGCTGGGCGAGCCCGCCGCGGAACTCGCCGACGCCTATGAAGCGATGGGCGCGGAGGAGAGCTTTACGTGCGCGCCCTATCTGCTCGACCGCGCGCCAAAACTCGGCGAGCAGATCGGCTGGGCCGAATCCAACGCCGTGGTCTACGCCAACAGCGTGCTCGGCGCGCGGACGATGAAATACCCCGATTTTCTCGATCTCTGCATCGCCCTCACTGGCCGTGCGCCGGACGCCGGATGCCACCGCGACGAAGGCCGGCGCGCGAGCCTGCGCATCGACGTCGAGCGCCCGGCGGCAGCGGACGATTCCTTCTGGCCGCTCGCCGGCTATTGCGCCGGCCTCGTCTGCGGCGCGGAGATCCCGCTGCTGTGCGGGTTAGAAGCCAGCGGCGCGACCGCTGACGATCTGAAGGCGTTCGGCGCCGCGTTCGCGACGTCCTCCGCCGCGCCGATGTTCCACATCGCCGGGATCACGCCCGAAGCGCACACGCAGGCGCCCGAGCGCCGCGAAAAGCTCCCCCTCGCCGCGCTCGCCAGCGCCTGGCGAAAACTGAACACCGGCGAGGCTAACGCCGTGGGGCTTGTCAGCCTGGGCAGTCCGCATTTTTCGCTCGCCGAATGCGCGCGCCTCGCCGCGCTCACGAAAGATCGCCGCCGCAGCCCGGACACCGCGATCGTTGTCACCTGCGGGCGGCGCGTGCATCATCAAGCGATGGAGATGGGCTATGTCGCCACCGCGCAAGCCTTCGGCGTCCGCTTCGTCAACGACACCTGCTGGTGCATGCTCGATGAGCCGATCGTGCCCGCGGGCGCGAAAACGCTGATGACCAATTCCGGCAAATACGCCCACTACGCCCCCGGCCTCGTCGGCCGCAGCGTCCGCTTTGGCGGGCTGGAAGCGTGTGTGGAGGCCGCCTGCACCGGACGCACGTCCGCCGCGCCGCCGAAATGGCTGCAGGCGGCATGACCTCCGCCGCCAGCGGGTGAGCCAATCGCCGCTTCTTTGCGCTTGAGCCGGGCATGACCGCCAACGTCCGTGACTTCTTCGTCCGCCAAGCCGCGTATTGCGACCGTCTCGGCTCGCCCTTCACGGCCTTCGCCTGCCGCGTCCTCGCCGAGCGGCTCGACACAAGCTCGGCGTTCGGCGCGCGGCTGCTGAGTTGGCCGGGCGACGCCGAAGCGGACGCGGCGCCGCTGCGCGCGTGCGGCGCGCTGAACCATCTTGCGCGCGAAGGTTTTGCCGCGCTGACGCCGCTTTATCCGCCGCACGCCTCGCCGGACGCCGACGCCTATTGGCGCGGGGTGGAGGCCGCCATCGCCGCGCACGACGCGCGCCTCACCGCCTTTCTCGACTCACCCCCGCAGACCAACGAAATCGGCCGCTCGGCGGCGCTGCTGTTCGGCCATGCGGAGATCGCCAAACGAACGGGCCTGCCGCTGGCTTTGTTGGAAACCGGCGCCAGCGCCGGGCTCAATCTGCAGTTCGACCGCTATGCTTTCGACTTTGGCGCGTTCCAATGGGGCAACCCAGAGAGCCCCGTCAAAATCCGGTGCGCATGGCGCGGCCCGGCCATCGACCTGCCGCAGACCTTGGCGGTGTCCGATCGGCGCGGCTGCGATCTCAAGCCGATCGACGCCGCCGACGCCAAGGCGCGGGCGCGCATGCTTGCCTATATTTGGCCCGACCAGGTCGAGCGGCTCGCCCGCGCCGAAGCCGCGCTCGCCATGGCGGCGCGCGACGGACTTCGGATCGAACCGATCGACGCCGAAGCCTTCCTCGCCCGCGAACTCAGCCTCGGCATGCCCGGTCAGACCCGCGTGCTCGTCCACACCAGTTTCTGGCTTTATCTCTCCGCCTCATCGAAAGCCGCCGTTCAGGCCATGATCGCGCAAAAGGCCGCCGCCGCGACGCCGGCCGAGCCCTTCGCCTGGCTGCGGATCGAAGGCGAGGCCGGCGAGACGCGCGGCAACATCATGCGCCTGTCCCTCTGGCCGCACGGCCCCGTCGACGCCGCGCTTGCGCTGGTGGATTTTCATGGGCGGTGGGTGGAGTGGCGGGGAATGGAGGAGGGTTGAGATTGCCCTCCTGTCGGGTAGCCTCAACTTGGCGGTGATCCAGAGCCAAGGAAGCGAAGATTTTCCGGACTCCGTCGCTGACGGTCCCCCACCACCATGCTTCGCATGGTCCCCCTCCCCCGTTTCGCGTGGGAGTAGAGGCGCTTCTCCTCCCCTGCTTGCAGGGGAGGGGGACCGCCCTCAAGCCAACCGCTTGCGACACAATCGCGCTAGGCCTTCGACGCCGCCGAGCGCTCCAAATTCAGCGCCAGCAGTTTTGCGAGGGCTTCGTCCGTAGAAATGTCCTCGGGCCAGCCGTAGGCGGCGGCGACGGCGCGGTCGAGCGCGTCGTGCGCATCGGCGAGCCAGCGCGGGCGCTGGTTATAGAGATTGGTCAGCGTGCGCTCTTTCAGCTTCACCGCCGCCTCGGTGTTTTTGGGGAGGATGCGATCGGGATAGCGCACCGGCGCTTCGCCGGGCGCCGCGGTCGGGGTGATCTCTGGGACGATGTCGACGAGATCCGGCGGGTTGAGCCAAGCGCGGCGGAGATCGTCGAGTGTTTTCGCGGCCGCGGCGATTTTTTGCGCGCGCGGGTCGGAGGCGTAGGCGGCGGCGGGGATGTTGGGCGTGAGGCCTTCGGGGAAGGGGTAGGTTTCGAAGGTGGTGGTGGGGGTATAGCGGGGGTCGTTGCCGACACCCAGCCATGTGCCGAGTCGCAGCGACCAGGCTTCGTGGAAGCGAGAGTGTAGAATGCCGAAGGTGGTGTCGTCATCGCGGGCGATAGCGATCAGTTGATGATCTGGACAAACAGTGGTCGAGACGAAGCCAAACAGGCGATGTTTGGCCACTGTTGGCGTCCCGATATAGCGATGCGTCTGGCCCATAACGTCATGCCCGGCCTTGTGCCGGGCATCCACGCCGTCGTGCGCTCCCCCGGCACGTGGTTGGCCGGGACGAGCCCGGCCATGACGGTCTCGCAGCGCCAGGAGCGCGCGCCACATCGCCGGTCTTGGCTCGACATGCCGCCACCAATGGTCGCGATATGTCGCGCGTCGATTGCCGTCGCGTTCCGGTTTTACTTTTTCGAGCGCATAGGCGAATGGCGCCTCGTACAGCGCCGCCTCGCCTTCGCTCATCGTCCAGCCAAAGTCGACGATCCACATGTCGCGGGCTCGTCGGGTCAAATCGAGGCCGTTGATCCAGGGCCTCAAAACGTCTGAATTGGGCTTGCCGTTTGCGTTCAGCGGCTCGTTGAGCCATGCGCGCGCAAGCGTTCCCTCGACATCGAAAGCGCCGCCCTTCGTGTCGCCCATGAAGGCGACGCCGGCATTCTCAGGCAGTTGTTTCGCCCGCGTCAGGTCGGTGGCGTTGGCCGCTAAATCGGCGTGAATCGACGCGACATTCGAGCCGTCAAGCCGCGCTGGTTGCGGCTCCCTGCCGAAGCATACAAGCGAGACACGCACCGCCGCGCCGTCGACGGTCCAGGCCTCATCGCCCCACGCCTCGAAAATCGCGTTTGCGGCGGCGATCGGTTCCAGCACTTTGCGATTGGCGCCGCCCCGGATCGAATTGGTCGCGACCAGGCCGACGCGCGGTGCAGTCGACCGCCAAGCTTTTGCGAACCAGTAGCAAACGAGATCGGCCTCGGCCGGCAAGATCCCGTCGTACGCGTGGAACAGCGTTTCGACATAGGCGTCGCCGAGCCCGTTGCGCAGCAACTTGCCGCCCAGAAAAGGCGGATTGCCGACGATGAAATCCGCGTCGGGCCAATCGGCTTCCTTACCCCTGTCCGGCGTCAGCAGCGCATCGCTGCACTCAATGCTGTCGAGCTTGCGCAGCACTGGACGCGGGTGATGGGCGATGGCGTTCTTCACGCGCCATTGGATGTCGCCGATCCAGATCGTGGTGCGTGCGAGTTCCGCGGCGAACGGGTTGATCTCGATGCCGTGCAAGATTTCCGGACCGACGCGCGGCACGAGGTAGCCCAGGCCAAGGACTCGACATTCGAGGATAGCGCGGTATTCGATATCCTTCACCGCCTGCAGCGCAAGATAGAGAAAATTTCCGGAGCCGCAGGCGGGGTCGAGGACGCGCAGCGCGCACAAACGATCGATGAAGGCGTCGCGCACGGCCTCCGCCTTGGCGAGCGCAGCGGCAAATTTCTTGCCGCGGTCGCGCTCGCCGCGCTGCCCGCGCCGCCCGAGGCCGCATGGACCGGCGCCATGATCGCCTCGATTTTCTCTCGCGCGCCTCCCATTCGCGCGTCGAGCGGACGCACGATCACCGGCTCGACGATCAGCATGATCTTGTCGGGGTCGGTGTAATGCGCGCCGATCTGCGCGCGCTTGTCGGGATCGAGGAAGCGCTCGAATAGCGTCCCGAAAATCGTCGGGTCGATCAGGCCCCAGTCGAGGCTGGCCGCGGCGAACAGCAGCCCGATCTCGACATGGTCGAGCGCGAAGCGGCGGCCGGCCGTCGAACAACCCTCCGTTAAAATACTGGATCAGCTCAAGGTTGAAGTCGCCGCCGTGCTGCATCTCGCCGAACAATTCGTCGAGCCACACCTTGGCCTTCTCCGGGTTCTCCCCCGATCGCTTGAGCAGCTTTTTCCAGACGCCGTTCGGCAGCAAGCCGACGCTGTCGGCGAAAAAACAAAAAACGAGCTGGTTGACGAAATGCGCCACCGCTTCGCGGTCTTGA
>CAVSSV010000037.1:0-81999 GCA_963730695.1 uncultured Pseudomonadota bacterium | reverse complement strand
CCGGCCCAACAATCGCCGAGCCGGTGTCGAGCACGATCATCGGCCGCGCGAAAGGTTCGGGCGACGCGCTGCGCCAGGGGATTGTGGCGCGGATGAAAAACGGCGTGCCATAGGCCCAAAGGCTACGATCGACGGCGATGGCGCGCAGCGCCTGCAGCGGCCGGCCTGCGCCGCCAATCGGACCCTCGCCGGCGTCGCGCAAAGGCTCGGCGCGGAAGAAGATGTAGGACTGGTTTTCCTGCATCAGCGCGCGTCCCGCCTGGCCCGGCAGAACGCCGCTTGCGCGCAAGTAGCCTTTCAAACGCGCCAGCGACATTTCGTTTGCGGGGATCGCTCCGCGCTCGATCGCAAGCCGGCCGATGGAGGTGTAGGGCCGCCCGTTGCGCCCGTCGTAGGTCAGGCGCACCTGCGCGCCGTCGGGCAGTACCACCCGCCCCGAGCCTTGCACTTGAATGTAAAACACCTCGACGGCGTCGCGCAGCCAGACGATCGCGTCGCCGCCGCGGCTCTCGATTTCCGCGCGCGTCGGATAGGGCGTCCGGTCCCCGAGATCGGCGGGACGCGCCAGAATCGGCGCGGTGAAATCTGCCGTGGGGCTGAGCGAGCCAGGCACGATCGGCTCATAATAGCCGGTGAGGAAACCGCCGGCCTCCGCACCGTTGCGCCAAACGTCAAAGTGGCTGGTGAAGAAAGCCTTGGCTTGCGCGTCGTCCCGCACGTCGAGGCCTCGCGCCGTCTCGGCGCAGCGTGCGAGCCCCGCGCTCGCGGCCTGGGCAGCGCGTAGCGGCGCGCGTTCGCCCACCATCGCGTCGGCGCTGTCGCGGAACAGTTCGAACGCCGCCAGCCAGTCGCCCGCGTCCCCCGGCGCGCACTCCGCGAAATCGACGCGCATGACGGCCGCCTTCAAGGCGTCGGGACGGCTTGCGTCGCCAGCAGCGCCCAATTCGGGTTCGCCGACTTAGGGTCGCGCGCGAAGGTCCAGAGATCGACATGGTCCTCGGGCGTTTCGAGCGAACCCTCGACCACGGCGCCGGCGGCGTCGCGGGTCGCGCTGAGCAGCTTAACGACGAACTTCACGACGATGTGAGCGTCCGTGCCGGCGATCGAAGCGGAGTCCACGGCTGCTTGCAACGCGCCAACGAACGAAACGGTCTGCGTTCGCCCTTGCGCTTTCCGATCGACGATGGCCTGGGCAAAATGCGCGTAAACGTCGGGCGCAAGCAGCGGACGTAAGGCATCCGCATCGCCGGCGGCGAACGCTTGGACGATCATTGTGTACGCCGCGCGCGCACCCTCGAGAAAGGCGTGAGCGTCAAAGCTCGCATCCGCCGCGCCGATCGCCGCCAACCCCGCTTCCGCAGGAGAACCCGGCGCCGCCGCGCCGATCCAACGTTGTTCGTCGCGGCGTTCGGGCGCCGGCGCCGGTGCGACAGCCGTAGGAACCCGGCGCAAATTGGCGGTGGGACGACCGTCCTCCCTGTCTGAAGGGGTATGCGTCCCCAACATGCGATAGAGGCGAAAGGCGACGGCGATCGCCACGACGGCGAAGAACAGCGTTGAGAAGTCGAAGCCGGGCATGAGACCTTACGCCTACAAGCGTCGCAACGAGGCCTGTTCTCCTCTCATCCTAGCAAAGCCCCCCGCGCGAAGCGAGGCTTGTCCGCTGCGCGAAATGGCGGCAGAAGCGCGCGCGGGCCGTCGTGCTCCACTCAAGCGAGGCGACCCATGGCTCCCCCGGCGGCGCGAATTGATGTGATCGGCGTTGACGGCGCGGGGGCGTGGGGCCTGGCGTTGGCGATCGCGGCGCATCGCGCCGGGCGGCGCGTCGTCGTCGTCGGCCGCGACAGGGCGGCGATGGCAAGGCTCGCAGAGACGCGCATCAGCGAGAAGCTCCCAGGCGTCGTCCTGCCCGCGGCGATCGCGATCTCCGCGGCCCTGAGCGATTTGAACCGTTGCGACGCTCTGTTGCTGGCGACGCCGGCGCAAGCCCTACGCGGCGCCTTGGCCGCCCTCGACGCGCCTGCCCGCGCAAAGCCGCTCGTCATCTGCGCCAAGGGCATCGAACGGGAAACGGGCGCCTTCCTCAGCGACGTCGTCAAAGCGGCGGCGCCCGATGCTCCGCTGGCGTGTTTGTCCGGCCCGAGTTTCGCCAGCGACGTCGCTGCGGGATTGCCCACGGCGGTCACGCTCGCCGCAGAGGACGAGACGACGGCCGCGGCGTTGAGCGAAGCGTTGCACGGACCCGCCTTCCGGCTTTACGCGTCGACCGACCTTCGCGGCGCGGAGATCGGCGGCGCCGCCAAGAACGTGCTGGCGATCGCCTGCGGCGTGGCGGAAGGCCTACGCCTCGGCGCCAGCGCCAAGGCGGCGCTGACGGCGCGCGGCTTTGCCGAGTTGCGGCGGTTTGCGACGGCCTACGACGCTCGGCCGGAAACCTTGATGGGGCTTTCCGGGCTGGGCGATCTGTTGCTCACCTGCTCCTCGGCGCAGTCGCGCAATTTTTCGTTCGGGATGGCGCTGGGACGCGGCGCTAGCGTCGCTGACGCGGGCGCCGGGCGCCTTGTGGAGGGCGCGGCGACGGCCATGACTTTGCAAAGCCTGGCGCGCGCCAAGAGCGTCACGATGCCAATCGTCGATGCGGTCTGTGCGGTGCTGAAAGGGCAGAGCGTGCCGTCCGCGGCGGTGGAAGCGTTGCTGTCGCGCCCGCGCCGCGCCGAGGGATAAGCCACGCCTCCTGCAGGCTGCCGCCGTCCTACCGAACTTGCGCTATGAGCACGTGTTCGGCGTATAGGTCTGGGTGCTGCCCATGTAAGCGATGCAGGTATGCGCGCGCGGCGCGATAAAGAAGGTGTCGGAAAGCTGCATCGTGCCGACCGGGTTCGGCCCGATCTGCAGCGGCGTGTAGGTATAGGAAGCTTGGCCGTACATGATATAGCCGTTGGCGGCGACGATGCCCGCGGGGAGATTCACGGTCGCGCCCTGCGCGAGCTTCACCCCGCCGTACTGCGCCTCGCTCCACAGCACCGTGCCGACGGTCGCCGACGAGTTCGCCTGCAGCTCGCTGACGGCGACCGAAATCGCTCCGGTGTTGTTATACGAATACGGCAGCATCGTAGCGGAGGCATATTGAAGGATGGTGTCGACCTGCGACTGCGTCATGTAGGCGCCCGGCGTAATGACGTTCCACTGCGACACCAAGTCCGTCACGGTGCGCGTGGTCTGTATCACTTTGCGTTTGATGTCGTAGGCTTTGCCCCAGACGACGATCATCGCCAGGACGAGAACCATGATCGGGAAAATGAACGCGGCTTCGATCAGCGCGACGCCGTTTTCGTCGCGCAGGAATTGCCGGGGTCGTCCTGGCGCGGCGCGGTGCGCCGCAGTCGCCCGCCTCCGCGCGAACCATGGGGCGAGGGTCATCACGACGGCTCCACCGAGAACACTTGAACGGACATGATGAGTATGTTGCCGTTCGCCATGTTGGAGAAATTGACCCCGAACGGCAGGCCGATGGTCGGCCAGGGATACATGACCCGCAGCTCTTCGACGACTTCAGGCGCGGGCTGTTGATAGGAGAAGGTGTTGGTGACGTTGCCTTTGGCGTCGTAAGTGAAGGTCGGGTAGGGATTGCTGACGTTCGCCTGCGGCTGCAGATCGACCATCACGTTCGCGCAGGTGAAAAAGCTGGTCAGGCTGTTGCAAATGTAGGTCTTGAACTCCGCCTGCGTCGTGCCGGTCGCCGACGTGTTGTTGATCATCACGTTGTAGGCGGCGCTTTCAGCCACCGATTCCAGGTACTGCTTGGCCATGTAGGTGATGCCCACATACAGAATGCCGAGCGCGAGCACGATGAAGATCGGGGCCGTGTAGGCGAATTCGACAGCAGCCGAGGCGCTCGTCGAAGCGGTGAATGCACGGGCGCGGCGACGAGCTCCACTGGAGAAGCGGGCCGCGGCGGCTTTGAGGGGGCCTAGGTGTCGCATTGTGCCGCATTTATGGAGAAACCGGCTTACAGATTGGTTACACCGATATTCTGAAGTCGGGGCTTTCCTCCTCGCCGGTCCGCTTTGGCGATAAGTTTGCGTGTTAGGCTTATCGTTCGTTAATTAAGCTGAAGGCGCGCATCAGGCGGGCGGAGAGTGGGGGCGGTATATGGCGCACTGGCTGTTTAAGAGCGAGCCTTCCGTTTGGTCGTTCGCCATGCAGACTGCAGCCGGCGCGAAGGGCACGGAATGGAGCGGCGTCCGCAACCATGCGGCCAAGCTCAATATGATGGCGATGAAGCCGGGCGATCAGGGATTTTTCTATCATTCGAACGAGGGCAAGGCGGTTGTCGGCATCGTCGAAGTGACAAAGCTGTTCTATCCCGATCCGAGCGACGAAACCGGCAAGTTCGGCATGGTCGACATCCGCGCCGTCGAGCCGCTGCCCAATCCGGTCGCGCTGGATACCATCAAGGCCGACAAGCGGCTGGCCAAGATGGAGCTCGTGGTTAATTCCCGGCTGTCGGTGCAGAAAGTCACCGATGCAGAGTGGAAGCACATCCGCCAGCTCGGCGGTCTTTGAGGGCCCCCTACGACCAAAGAGGGTCGGCCGCGGTCTTGTGAGCGGCGGCGCGAGTGGGGCATAAGACCCTGAGATGTGCGCTTCGCCGCGGGTGATGCGCCGGGGAGGAAGCCTGGGGATGTCCGATCACATTTACGACGTACCGGCGGAATGGGCGAAAAAGGCCTATGTCGACGACGCGAAATATCAGGCGATGTACGCCCAATCGGTCGCCGACCCCGACGCCTTCTGGTCCGAACACGGCAAGCGCATCGATTGGTTCAAACCCTTCACCAAGGTGAAGAACACCTCGTTTGGACCCGGTGAGGTCGCCATCAAATGGTTCGAGGATGGCGTCACCAACGTCGCGTATAATTGCATCGACCGGCATCTGCCCAAGCGCGCGCAGCAGACGGCGATCATCTGGGAGGGCGACGATCCCTCGCAATCGCGCAACATCACCTATGCCGAACTGGCCGAAAAGGTGGGACGCCTCGCCAACGTGCTGAAGAAGCATGGCGTCAAGAAGGGCGACCGCGTCACCATCTATTTGCCCATGATCCCCGAGGCCGCTTACGCAATGCTGGCCTGCGCCCGCGTCGGGGCGATCCACTCGGTCGTGTTCGGCGGCTTCTCGCCGGATTCCCTGGCGGGCCGCATCGCCGACTGCAAGTCGAGCGTGGTCATCACGGCCGATGAGGGCCTACGCGGCGGCCGCAAGGTGCCGCTGAAAAAGAACGTCGACGAAGCCGTGAATAAAGCCGGCGGCGTCGCGACCGTGCTGGTGCAAAAGCATACCGGCGGCGACGTCGAATGGGCCTCCGGCCGCGACCATTGGCTCGCCGCTGAAATGGACGCCGCTTCGCCCGAGTGCCCGCCCGAGCCGATGAACGCGGAAGATCCGCTGTTCATTCTCTACACCTCAGGCTCGACCGGCACGCCCAAAGGCGTGCTGCACACCAGCGGCGGCTATCTCGTCTTCGCCTCGATGACGCATCAATACGTCTTCGATTATCACGACGGCGACGTTTACTGGTGCACCGCTGACGTCGGCTGGGTGACCGGCCACAGCTACATTCTCTACGGGCCGCTCGCCAACGGCGCGACGACGCTGATGTTCGAAGGCGTGCCCAACTACCCCAGCATGAGCCGCTTCTGGCAGGTCATCGACAAGCACAAGGTCAACATCTTCTACACCGCGCCGACCGCGATCCGGGCGCTGATGGCGGCCGGCGAAGACCCGGTGAAGTCCACCAGCCGCGCTTCGCTCCGGCTGCTCGGCTCGGTCGGCGAGCCGATCAATCCGGAGGCGTGGGAGTGGTATCACCGCGTCGTCGGCGATCATCGCTGCCCGATCGTGGACACCTGGTGGCAGACGGAAACCGGCGGCATTCTGATCACGCCGCTGCCCGGCGCGACCCGGCTGAAGGCCGGTTCGGCGACGCTGCCATTCTTCGGCGTGAAGCCGGAGATCGTCGACGCCGACGGCAAGGTCTTGGACGGCGCCTGCCAGGGCAACCTCGTGATCGCGGATTCTTGGCCCGGCCAGATGCGCACGGTCTACGGCGACCACGAGCGTTTCGTGCAGACCTACTTTTCCGCCTACAAAGGCAAGTATTTCACTGGCGACGGCTGCCGGCGCGACGAAGACGGCTATTATTGGATCACCGGCCGCGTCGATGACGTCATCAACGTCTCTGGCCATCGCATGGGAACGGCGGAAGTCGAAAGCGCCCTGGTGGCGCATGACAAGGTCTCCGAGGCCGCGGTCGTCGGCTATCCCCACGACATCAAGGGCCAAGGCATTTACGCCTATGTCACGCTGATGAACGGCGAGCAGCCTTCAGAAGGGCTGCGCAAGGAGCTGGTGCTTTGGGTGCGAAAGGAGATCGGCGCGATCGCCGCGCCCGATCTGATCCAGTTCGCGCCAGGCCTGCCCAAAACGCGTTCGGGAAAGATCATGCGCCGTATCCTGCGCAAGATCGCCGAGGACGATTTCGGCGCGCTCGGCGACACCTCGACGTTGGCCGATCCCACCGTCGTCAAGGACCTGATTGACAACAGGCAGAACCGGTCGAAGGGTTGAGCGAAAAGCCGCTGCTGGCGCGATTGTGTACTTCGGTTGGTCAGAAGTGAAAACTTGACAACCGCAAATGTTCTCTCTATGTTCTCATTGTGATCAGGCTGTTCCGTCATGCCCGGGCTTGACCCGGCCATCCACGCCGTGCCGACGGCGCGCGCTCTCTTGTTGTGACGACTCTGGGGGGCCTCATCCGCGCCTTGAATCGCACGCCGACGGGATGGCCGGGTCAAGCCCGGTGTTGGGTCCTTTTGTTTGTGATAAAATATCGTACCACAATGTAGCTATCGCATAAGTCATTGAGATCATTGCGTTGACGACCTCGAAATCGCCGCTGAAATTCTCTGAGGCTTTCCCAGGCTTTCTCTCGTTATCCCAGCGGAATCGCTGATTTGCCCAGACACGCGCTAGTTTGCCCTAGAGCGCTGAGCCCGCGTCGATTTTGGCGCTTCGACGTCAGGATGGAAGCGAACCGGCCCTTGCGCCGCACCGGGGAACTCGCCATGCTCATGCGATTGTCGCACCTAGGGAATCCTCGATGACTGTCCATAATCCGCCGAGCGCAGGCGTCCCCAACGACCTCGAGGCTTTCTGGCTGCCGTTCACGCCGAACCGCGCGTTCAAGAAGAACCCGCGGCTGATCGCCCGCTCCAAGGACATGCACTACTATACGCCGGAAGGCGCGGCGGTGCTCGATGCGACCGCAGGACTGTGGTGCTGCAACGCCGGGCACAATCGGGCGCCGGTCGTCGAGGCGATCCGCGCGCAAGCCGGCGAACTCGATTTCGCGCCAAGCTTCCAGTTCGCGCACCCCAAGGCGTTCCAGTTGGCGTCCCGCATCGCCGATCTCGCGCCCGGCGATCTCGACCATGTGTTCTTCTGCAACTCCGGCTCTGAAGCCGTCGAGACCGCGCTGAAGATCGCGCTGGCCTATCACAAGGTGTCCGGGCAGGGCTCGCGCACGCGGCTGATCGGGCGCGAGCGCGGCTATCACGGCGTCAACTTCGGCGGCATTTCCGTCGGCGGCATGGTCAACAACCGCAAGTATTTTGGCACGCTCCTCACCGGCGTCGACCATTTGCCGCACACCTACAATCGCGATCATCAGGCCTTCACCAAAGGCGAGCCGGAGTGGGGCGGCCATCTCGCCGACGCGCTCGAAGGCATCGTCGGCCTGCACGACGCCTCTAACATCGCCGCTGTCATCGTCGAGCCGATGGCGGGCTCCACCGGCGTGCTGCCAGCGCCGAAGGGCTATCTGCAGAAGCTTCGCGCGATCTGCGACAAATATGGCATTCTGCTGATTTTCGACGAAGTCATCACCGGCTTCGGTCGCCTCGGGCACGCCTTCGCCGCCGAGCGCTACGGCGTCATTCCCGACATCATCACCTTCGCCAAAGGCGTCACCAGCGGCACCGTGCCGATGGGCGGCGCCATCGTGCGCAAAGGCATCTACGACGCCTTCATGAATGGGCCTGAGCACGCCATCGAATTATTCCATGGCTATACTTACACCGCGCACCCGCTCGCCTGCGCGGCGGCCCTCGCGACCCTCGACGTTTATCGCGACGAGAAGCTGTTCGAGCGGTCCGCGGCGCTGGAAGGCAAGTGGTGCGACGCGCTGATGACGCTCAAGGGCCTGCCCAACGTGCTCGATATCCGCTGCGTCGGCCTGACCGGCGCGATCGACCTCGCGCCCTCAAGTTCGCCGGGGGAGCGCGGCTACAAGGCGCTGGAGCATTCGTTCCACAACGAACGCATCATGTTCCGCCTCGCCGGCGACACAATCGAACTGACGCCGCCGTTCATCGTCAGCGAAGATCAGATCGGCGAGATCGTCGACAAGCTCGGCAAGACCATCAAGGCGGTCGCGTAAAACCCGACGACCCCTCTCCGCCTTGGCCGGAGAAGGGTCGACCTCCATTAAAGCGAGCGCACCAGTTTCAGGGATCCGCGCGGACCCTTGATGATCAACTCGCCGTTGACCAGATCCCAGGCCGGCTGCCCGAAGAGCGCACTGAGAAAGCCGCTCTCGATCGTCATAATGTCTTTCGGGCACGTTTTCTTCGTCAGCGCTGGCGGGCCGACCGCGAGCTTCTGGCCCTGTGTGGGATAGATGGTGGCGGACCACGAATTGCACCCGGTGAAGCCGGTCCCGCGCTGGCTGCCGTCGATCTTGAGCGACACGTCGAGCCCGTCGGGCACCGGCTTGCCGTTCAATTCCCGCAGCGAAAACGTCTGGTCGAACGGAAACTGAATCGACCACGGCGGCATCGGCGTCTTCGGCTTGTCGTCGCTGGCGGCGAAGGCGCCCCCAACCGCGGCGGCGCAAATCGCCGCAGCGAGCGCGGCCCGGGCCGAAGCGAAACGGATAGCGTTTCCCAAGCGTTTCCCTTTCCTAATGGCTGATCCGCGCGGCGAATCGTAGCCCACGCGAGGGATAGTCAAACACCCCAATTTGGGCAACCGTTTGGCGAGGGCCGTTGCCCCTCGGCCGGAACGGGGCTCCCAAAAGCGCAGACCTGCGATGCAAAATACCCGCCCTTTGATGCTGCGCGTCCGCCTCTTGAAAACCCGTTTGCACCCCCCAAATCTTGTTTTGCGCGGGCCCATCAGCGGGACGCGCCGGCTCGGCGCCGCCTTAGGGGGCGCTGCAGTCCGCATGTCGCTCAAAGCACGAGGATATGTCATGTTAACTTTCGATTTCGCTCCCCTTTACCGCTCCACCGTCGGTTTCGACCGGTTGTTCGCCGCGCTCGACAAGCAGATTGGCCTTGAGGCCAACGCGCCGAGCTATCCGCCCTATAACATCGAGCGTGTCAGCGATAACGAGTATCGCATTTCCATCGCCGTCGCCGGCTTCGGCGAGGACGAGCTGACCGTCGAGACCCGCGAGAACGTATTGACCGTGCGCGGCGCCAAGAAGGCGGCCGAGCCCGTCTCCCAGGCCAAGCGCGAGACGCTCTACCAAGGCATCGCCGCCCGCGCGTTCGAGCGCCGCTTCAGCCTCGCCGACTATGTCGTCGTGACCGGAGCCTCGAACGAAAATGGGTTGCTGCACATTGATCTGAAACGCGAAGTGCCGGAGGCGCAGAAGCCCCGCACCATCGCGATCGGCAAGCCGGCGTCTCCTGCGCCGCGCGTTGTCGAGAAGCAGGCCGCGTAAGGCGGCCTCGCCCCTCTCCCCACACCCCGGGGGAGGGGGGTTTTTCGTTTCTATTTCTTGACGAGCGGGCAGTCCGGATTGGCGCTCGCTCCATAGGCCTCATCGCCCGACATCGTCTGCGCGATTTTGTAATAGTCCCACGGCGCCTTGGACTCTGCCGGCGTTTTCACCTGGGCGACATACATGGTGTGCGCCAGCAGGCCATCCTCGCGAATGACCCCATCCGCCGTGTACATGTCATCGATCGGCGTCTTCTTGATTTGCGCCATCACCTTTTCGGGGTCGGTCGATCCCACGGCCTTGACCGCGTTCAGGTAGTCGAGCGTCGCCGAATAGGTGGCGGCCTGGATCTCCGTCGGCTCCTTGCCGGTGGCGTCCATGTAGCGCTTGGCCCAGGCTCGCGTCTTGTCGTTGAGGTCCCAGTACCAGCCTGTGGTGAGATAGAGCCCCTTGGCGGTGTCGAGCCCGAGCGCGTTCACGTCGCTGAGAAACACCAGCAGCGCCGCCGGCGTCATCTTGCCTTCGATGCCGAAATCGGACGCCGCCTTCAGCGAATTGGAGAAATCGTTGCCGGCGTTCGCGAGCGCCAACACCTGCGCGCCGGAGCTTTGCGCCTGCACCAGGAAATTGGCGAAATCCGCCGTGCCGAGCGGCACCCGCACCGCGCCGACGACGTTGCCGCCGTTGGCCTTGATCACCCGTTCAGCGGAGCCCTGCAACTGCGTGCCGAAAGCATAGTCGGCGGTGAGGAAATACCAGCTCTTGCCGCCCTGCTTTAAAATCGTGGTCGCCGTGCCGTTGCCAAGCGCCGTCGTGTCGTAGCCGTAATGGATCGTGTAGGGCGTGCAGTCTTTTCCGGTGAGCGAGGCGCCCGCCGCGCCGAGCGCGTAGAAGGCGACCTTCTTCTCTTTCGCCGCCGCCGCCATCGCTAGGCTCACGCCGGTGTTCGAGCCGCCGAGCACCATGGTGAGGCCGTTGCGATCGGCCCATTCACGGAATTTTGCTCCGCCCAGATCTGGCTTGTTCTGGTGATCGAAGGTCAGCAGTTCGATCGGCTGATCCAGCACTTTGCCGCCGAAGTCGGCAATCGCCATCTTCGCGGCAGTGACGCCGCCGGGGCCCATCACGTCGGCGTAGACGGCGGACATGTCGTCGATGTCGCCGATGACGACCTTGCCGTCGGCAAAGGCAGGCGTTGCGCCGAGCCCCGCCGCTAGGGCCGCGAGCGCCGCCCCGCCAAGAACCATGCCCTTCATTGAGAACTCCGTTTCCTCATCCCTCGGCCTCATCCGGGCCTTCAGCGTTCAATTTCGCCCCTCACCGGCCGGCTGGCAAGCGTGACCAAGGGCTAAGACCGATGAGATTCATCAAAGCGTAGCCAAAATAAATAGGGTATGAGACCCTCGATTCCGTTCCTTCGAGGGCTCCATGTTCAAACGCATTCTCGTTCCGATCGACGTCTCCGACCCGGAGGTGGCGCAGGGCTCCGTCGCTGAGGCGATCGAACTGGCCAAGCTCGGGGGGGCGGAGGTGCGCCTGGTGGCGGTCGTAAACCCGATCGTGCCGGTGACGCCGATGGATGTCGTGCCGCAGACCTACTACGAGACCCTCGGCGACTTCGAGAAGACCGAGCTCGCCAAAATCTCGGCGGCGATCGACCTGCCTAAGGACAAGGTTTCGATCGAGGTCCGCGACGGCGGCACCTATCCCGAACTGCTGGAGGCGGCGACCGACTGGAAGGCCGACCTCATCATCATCGGCGCGCACAAGCGCTCGATGGCGACCTACTTGCTCGGCTCGACCGCCTCGGCCGTGGTGCGCCACGCCACTTGCGCCGTGCTGGTGCTGCGCAGCGACAAGAAAGCGCATATTCTCTAAGTCAGGCCGAGGGCGCTCGGCGTCTTGGGGGGAAAGCTTTGACCGCATCACCGCTCATTCGTCGGCGCGAAGGGCGTCTGCCGGCTAGCGCCGTGACCGCGCTGACGCGCGATCTGGCGGCGCGTTTTGGCAATAGCCTCGTCACGTCGGACGCGGTGCGGGCGCAGCACGCCCACAATCTGACGTGGACGCCGCCCGAGCCGGCGGATGCGGTGGTGTTCGCGGCGAGCCGCGAAGACGTCATCGACTGCGTGAGGATTTGCGCCGCGCATGACGCCCCGATCGTGCCGTTCGGCGCGGGGACGTCGCTCGAGGGCCATGTGAACGCGCCGCACGGCGGCGTCAGCCTTGACGTCGCCGGCATGAACAAAGTGCTCGCCGTCCATGCCGAAGATCTCGACTGCGTCGTCGAGCCGGGCATTACGCGCAAAGCGCTGAACGCCCATTTGCGCGACACCGGACTATTTTTCCCGGTCGATCCGGGCGCCGACGCCTCGATCGGCGGCATGGCCTCGACGCGCGCCTCGGGCACCAACGCGGTCCGCTACGGCACCATGAAGGACGTCGTGCTTTCGCTAGGCGTGGTGAACGCCAAGGGCGAATTCATGCGCACGGCGAGCCGGGCGAAAAAGTCGTCGGCCGGCTATGACCTGACCCACCTCTACGTCGGTTCGGAGGGCACGCTCGGCGTCATCGTCGAAGCGACGGTGCGGCTATCGGGCGTGCCGGAGGAGATCGCGGCGGGGCATTGTCCGTTCCCCGACGTGCAGTCGGCCTGCGCCGCGGCGAGTATGACCATTCAATGCGGCCTGCCGATCGCGCGCGTCGAGTTGATGGATGCCTACTCGATCAGAGCCTGTAACAACTACGCCAAGCTCGGCCTGCCCGAGACGCCGATGCTGTTCATCGAATTCCACGGCACCAAGGCCGGCGTCGCGGAGCAGGTGACGATGTTCGACGGCATCGCCAAAGACTACGGCGGCGGCCCTTGCGTGTTCTCGACACAAGCGGAAGAGCGCACCAAGCTTTGGCAGGCCCGCCACGATATGTACTGGGCCGTGCTCACCCTTCGCCCGGGCGCGCGGCCGTTCGCCACCGACGTCTGTGTCCCGATTTCGCGCCTGGCCGAGTGCGTCGAAGCGACGCGTGCCGACGTCGCCGAAAGCGGGCTGGTGGCGACCATTGTCGGACACGTTGGCGACGGCAATTTCCACGTCCAGCCGATGATCGACATGGCCGACCTCAGCGAAATCGAGCGCGCTGAGGCGTTTAGCAAACGGCTGGCGCTGCGCGCCATCGCCATGGACGGCACCTGCACCGGCGAGCACGGCGTCGGCCAGATGAAAATCGGTTATCTCGAACGCGAGCACGGACCGGTGGCGCTGGCGGCGATGCACGCGGTGAAGGCCGCGCTGGATCCCGGGAACTTGTTTAATCCGGGCAAGATATTTAGGGCTTGAGCCTGCGTTTCTGGCCGGCGCGGCATCCCCCCGCGTCCGTCTCCGCCAAGCGAGGAGCTGCTCGATGTTTTGCGCGACGGTGCTCTATCCCTATGACGCTTCGAAACCGGTCGATACCGCGCACTATGCGAAAACGCTTGCGCCCGCCTATGCGGCTGTGCTGGGCGAGAATTGCATCAAATATGAGGTTCGCAAGGGCTTGCTGACCCTGGGGCGCCCGGCCCCGCAGTTCGCCCTGATCGCCAGCTTCTGGGTGGCTTCGCGCGAAAAGTTTGGCGCGGCGTTCGGCGACCCCGCGATGCGCGAAGTCATGGCCAATATTGCGGCGTTCTCGGAGGTCGAACCGATCCGGCAGTTCGACGAAGTCGAGGAATAGCCCTCGTTGCAACCACCCAATATCGCCGCCGGGCGTGAGGCCCGCGGCAAACTTGCTCCTGAGAGAAACGCCCCATGATCCGCACCATCGCCACGCGACCCTTTACGGACCAAAAACCAGGCACTTCGGGCCTGCGCAAGAAGGTCCCTGTCTTTCAGCAGACGAACTATCTCGAGAACTTTGTCCAATCGATTTTCGACAGTCTGGAAGGCTTCGCCGGCAAGACTTTGGTGCTCGGCGGCGACGGCCGCTACTACAACCGGGAAGCCATCCAGAAGGTCCTCAAGATCGCTAGCGCCAACAGCTTCGGCAAGGTCGTGGTCGGCCAGGGCGGCATTCTCTCGACCCCCGCCGTCTCGGCGATGATCCGCGCGCTTGGCGCGTTCGGCGGCATCATCCTCTCGGCCAGTCACAACCCCGGCGGACCGGACGGCGATTTCGGCATCAAATACAACGGTCACAACGGCGGCCCCGCGCCCGAGTCGATCACCGACGCGATCTTCAAACGCAGCGTCGGCATTACCGCTTACCAAATCGAAGACGCGCCGGACGTCGATCTCGACACTTTGGGCACGGTCCAAGTGGGCGAGATGTCCGTCGAGGTCGTCGATTCCGTCGCCAACTACGTTAGCTTGATGCGCTCGTTGTTCGACTTCGACGCGTTGCGCGGGCTGTTCGCCCGGGGGTTCAAGATGCGCTTTGACGGCATGCACGCCGTCACCGGCCCCTACGCCAAGGCGATCTTTGAAGTCGCCTTGAATGCCGGCGCCGGCACGGTGATTAACGGGGTGCCGCTGCCCGATTTCGGCGGCCATCACCCCGACCCCAACCTCACCTACGCCAAGGAGCTGGTCCACGCGGTCATGGCGCCGAATGGCCCGGAATTCGGGGCGGCGTCCGACGGCGACGGCGATCGCAACCTCATCATCGGCCGCGGCCAGTTCATTACCCCGTCGGATTCGCTGGCGATGCTCGCCGCCAACGCGACAGCGGCGCCGGGCTACGCTGCCGGCATCAAGGGCGTCGCGCGCTCTATGCCCACCAGCGGAGCTTCGGATCGCGTCGCCGCCGCGCTCGGCATCAACCATTACGAAACGCCGACGGGTTGGAAATTCTTCGGCAATCTGCTCGACGCCGGTCTTGCCACCTTCTGCGGCGAGGAGAGCTTTGGCACGGGCTCCAATCACATTCGCGAGAAGGACGGCATTTGGGCGGTCCTGCTCTGGCTGAGCATCATCGCCAAAACCGGCAAGTCGGTCGCCGAGATCGCGCGGGAACACTGGGCGAAATACGGGCGCAACTACTACACCCGTCACGATTACGACGAAGTGGACCTCGCCTCCGCCAACGGGCTGATGGACAATCTGCGCAAGCAGTTCGGGGCGTTGAAGGGCCGCAAGGTCAATGGCCTCGAGATCGAGGACGCCGACGATTTCGCTTATCTCGATCCCGTCGACGGCACGACCACTAAGGGGCAGGGCGTCCGCATCATCTTCGTGGGCGGGTCCCGCATCGTTTATCGCCTGTCGGGAACGGGCACGGTCGGCGCGACCCTCCGGGTCTACATCGAACGTTACGTCGCGCCCGGCGGCGATCTTGCGATGGATGCGCAAGTCGCGCTGGCGGATCTGATCGGACTCGCGCGCGATCTGGCCGAGATCGAGAAGCGGACGGGACGCAAACAGCCGAGCGTGATTACTTGATGCAATCTGCGCGGTAACCAATGATCGTCCTGGCCGGGCTTGACCCGGCCATCCACGCGCTAAGGCCAAGCCGACTCTCGACCGGGATTCCGCGGCGAGGCGTGGATGGCCGGGTCAAGCCCGGCCAGGACGGAGGGATGGTGCTGAGACGTTATCCCGAACCGCTCATGGCTCGTTGTCGCCAATGAAAACCGCCTTCCTCCTCGCCTGCGTTCTCTCGATCGCGCTCCTCTCCTTGCTCGCCGCCGACCCCAGCCTCGACCTCGCGGTGTCGGCATGGTTCCACGGCGAGACGGGCTTCATCGGCGAAGGCGCGGGCGCGCGCTTCGCCCGTAGCTTTTTGAACGTGACGCCGTTCGTCGTCGCCGCTGCCTACATCGCGCTCTACGCGGCAAACCGCTGGAACCTCTGGCGCGGCTGGGCGCCGACCGGGGCGGGGTTGCTGTTCGTCCTGTTGACCTTTGCCATCGGTCCCGGTCTGATCGTCAATCTCGGCCTGAAGGACCACGCCGGTCGTCCGCGCCCGACCCACGTGACCGAGTTCGGCGGCCCGGACCAATTCCGCCCGTGGAACCGCTTCGACGGCGTCTGCCCCAAGAACTGCTCGTTTCCCTCCGGCGAGGGGTCGGAAGGCTTTTGGATGATCGCGCCGGCCTTGGAGGCCCCTGGGCCGCTTCGGGCTCCGTTGGTGGCCGGCGCCGCGCTTTACGGCGCCGTCACCTCCGTGCTGCGCATGGCCTTCGGCGGGCACTTTTTGTCCGATGTGGTGGCCGCCTGCCTGATTACGCTGCTCGTCATCGCTGCCGGTGTTCGATTGCGCCGAGGCGCGGCTTAAGCTAGGCCCCACCCCGCGTTTTTCCCGTGTTCGAGCCCAAACCTCCAATGAAAGCCAATTCGTCCAAAGTGAAGCGTGTCGTGCTCGCCTATTCCGGCGGATTGGACACTTCGATCATCCTCAAGTGGCTGCAGACGACCTACGGCTGCGAAGTCGTCACCTTCACCGCCGACCTCGGGCAGGGCGACGAACTCGAGCCCGCGCGCCGCAAGGCCGAACTGATGGGCGTCAAGAAAGAGCACATCTACATCGAGGACGTGCGCGAGGAATTCGTGCGCGACTTCGTATTCCCGATGTTCCGCGCCAATGCGCTTTATGAGGGGCAATATCTCCTGGGCACCTCGATCGCGCGGCCGCTGATCGCCAAGCGGCTCGTCGAGATCGCCAAAGAGGTGGGCGCCGACGCCATCGCTCATGGCGCGACCGGCAAAGGCAACGACCAGGTGCGCTTCGAACTCGCCGCCTATGCGCTCAATCCCGATATCAAGGTGATCGCGCCCTGGCGCGAGTGGGAGTTCACCTCGCGCAACGCGCTGATCGCTTACGCCGAACAGAACCAGATCCCGATCCCCAAGGACAAGCGCGGCGAGGCTCCGTTCTCCACCGACGCCAATCTTCTGCATGTTTCTTCCGAAGGCAAAGTGCTCGAGGATCCGGCGGAGGAGACGCCCGGCTATGTCTACTCCCGCACGGTCGATCCCGAGAGCGCGCCCGACACGGCGACGAAGATCGAGATCACGTTCGAGAAGGGCGACCCGGTCGCCATCGACGGCAAAACGCTGTCGCCGGCGGCGCTGCTCACCGCGCTCAACAAGATTGGGCACGACAATGGCGTCGGCCGGCTCGATCTCGTGGAGAACCGGTTCGTCGGCATGAAGTCGCGCGGCATGTACGAGACGCCGGGCGGCACGATTCTGCTCGCCGCGCATCGCGGCATCGAATCGATCACGCTCGACCGCGGCGCGGCGCATCTGAAAGACGAGTTGATGCCGAAATATGCCGAGCTGATCTACAACGGCTTCTGGTTCTCGCCCGAGCGCGAATTGCTGCAAGGCCTGATCGACGCGAGCCAGACGTACGTCTCCGGCCGCGTCCGGCTCAAGATCTACAAGGGCGGCGTTTATGTCATCGGCCGCGACAGCCCGCATTCGCTCTACGACCAGGATCTGGTGACATTCGAAGAAGGCGCGGTGGCCTATGACCACCACGACGCCGCCGGATTCATCAAGCTGAATGCGCTGCGCCTGCGCACGCTCGCCAAACGCCGCTTGCGCGCCGGCGCCAAGACACACGCTTAAGGAGCCATCGGCTGCAAGCGACGCCGGAACGCACGCAAAGGACAGCCGCTTGACCGGCGCCCCGGACCTGCGCGCCGAGCCGCGCGCGCTGCGCGTCATAAAGCAGGCCGTGCCGGTTAAAGCCGTATTCGCCCCCGAAGACGGCGTCTGCAAAACTTTGGAGGGCGAGGTCGGCTATCGCGCCGGCGACGCCATCCTCACGGGCCACGTTGGAGAAAGCTGGCCAGTGAGGCGTCAGACGTTTCTCGACAGCTATCGACCTGACGCTCCGACGACGGCCGGCGAAGACGGCGTCTACCGCAAGTCGCCCTCGCTCACGCTCGCGTTGCGGCTGGACCACGAAGTGGCTGTGAGAGTCGGCTGGCAAGCCGATTTGCTGCATGGCCGGATCGGCGACTGGTTGCTGCTTTACGAAAACGGCGAGTCTGGCGTCGTGCGCGACGACGTCTTTCGCGCCACCTACGGCCCCGCCCCCGGCGAGGCCGGCTGGCCGCCGACGGATTAAACTTTTCGTACGCCGTTGGGAGGCGCGAATCTATTTGACGTCTGGCGCCGTCTTTGCCGCGGCGGCTTCCGCCTTGCGTTGCAGGTACAGCGTGTAGGCGACGAAATAGCGGTAGATGTTGCCGACATATTGCGTCGTCTCGACTCCGACGACCTTGGCCGCCTCCTCCTCGACATTGCCGAACCATAAATTGGGATCGAGCTTGTCGCGCGTCGCCATCTGTCGGAATTTCATCAGGTTTCCGGGGCCGGCGTTATAGGCGGCGAAAGTCATCAGCGCGCGGTTCTTCGCGTCGAGCGCGGGATCGTTCAAGTATTTTTGCGCGAGCAGGCGCATGTAGAGGACGCCGGCGCGAATGTTGGCGTCGGCGTCCTTGTCGATGCCGGCGACGCCGACTTCCTTAGCCGTGCTCGGCAGCAATTGCATGACGCCCACGGCGCCGCGCGGGCTGCGCTTGGATTGGTCGAGCTGGCTCTCCTGATAGCCTTGCGCGCCCATCATCAACGGATCGAAATTGTATTCGGCGCCGTAGCGATTGAAGATGGCGACCAGCGCGTTGAAGCGGTCAAGGTCGGCCGGCGCGTAGGCCGACTTCAACACCGTCGCGTCGCCGTAGTAGCGCTGCTTCACAATGTTGCCGAACAACGTGCCGATCTTGTTCGTCGCAACGAACTTGTCGAGCTCGGTCTTCAACTGGGGATTGTTCTTGCGCACGGCCCAAGCGATTGAGCCGCCCGTGCTGATGGCGAGGTCCTCACGAACGGCGAGTTTAGCGAAAATCGCGGCCCAGATCTTGGCTTTGAAATCGTCGACGACGGCGTAGGGCGAGAGGCCGGCGTTGACCATCTCCATCAGGTCTTCGTCTTCCAAGTCGTCGTCGGCCAGATCGATCGTGATCGGCGCAAGGCCGCGCTTGACGAAGCTGTCGCTCAAAGCGGCGAGGTGGGCGTAGTAGCTGCTCGACTTGCGGACGCGGATTGCCTTGCCGGCGAGATCGTCAATCGACGTCAGCGACGGCGAAGCCGGCCCGGTGACCAGAATTTCCTTAACGTCGGTCGTCCACGGCGCCACGAAATCCGCTTGCGCCGCCCTCTCCGGCGTCACGGTCAGGCTGCCGGCGACGATGTCGCCGCGTCCGGCGATAAGATCCGGGATCAGCCGCTCGCGCGAGGTGGGGATGAAGGCGACGCTGATGCGAAAGCGTTTGACGCCGTAGCGCTTGTTGAGCTCGGCCTCGAGCTGGTGGCCGGAGTTGACCGTGATGCCGAAGCTGCGTCCCTTGTCGAGGAAGTATTGCGTCTTGCTGTAGGCGACGAGGATGCGGATGCGATGACGCTTGAGCATCGCGTCGAGGTCGTCGGTGGTGTTGCCGAACTCCGGCAGCGTGAGCTCGTGCTTTGCGTCGTCCGCCTTCGCCGAAACGGGGCCGAGCAACGCGCTCGAGGCCAGGCACGCCAAAACGAGCAGCAAAGCTCTGGCTGTCACCGCGCGACTCCTCGAAACAATTTCGGCTTCCCCCCAGCGAGTCGCGCCGTCGCGATCTACTGCAGGTTCCATTTCGAGGAAAGACGCTTCCTTGACGGCCCCGCTTCGAAATGCGACCTCTCCGTCGATTTGAGCCGCAGCGTCAACTAGGGGTCGAGATTCGGCCTCTCACCGATGACCAGCTCTAAACTGCCGGACGCCGCCTGCTTTCAATGGGCCGGGCGGCGCGCAAAAGGGGACAAAATGCGCGGATATCTCGCGGCTTTGCTTGCCGCTTCCGTATTGGGCTGCGGCGTGGCTACGGCGGCGGATCTACCCACCGCGAAAGCGCCGGTTGTTCCGCCTGCGCCGCCGCCGCCCTCGGGCTGGGAGTTCACGGCGTCCATTCCGATGTGGCTGACGGCGATCGACGGCCAGGTCGGTGTCGGACACCTGCCGACCTCAAGCGTCAATTCGAGCATCTACGACAATCTCAAGAACCTCAAAGCCGTCCTGGCGGCGGATTTTGTCGCACGCAGCGACACGTTCATTTTCGGCATCGACTTCATGTGGGCCAAGGTCGGCGCGAGCACGACATTCAAAGCCAACGGCAACGGCCCGTTCGCGCCGATCCTTCGCGGCACCTCAGCGTCGTACACGCAGAATTCGGTGTTGGCGACGGCGTTCGGCGGTTACCGCTTGCCGGTCGGCGTGCAGGGCTTGTCGCTCTATGGCACCGCTGGCGCGCGTTATACCGGCCTTGGCCTCGACATCAATTTGAGCCGCCAGGACCTGCCTCCGCCCTTCCCGGGCGGGTTCAACATCGACAATTCGCAGAGCAAACAGTGGGTCGATCCGGTGATCGGCCTTGCCGGCAAGTATCGCATCAACGACCAGTGGTTCCTCGACGGCTATGGCGACATTGGCGGCTTCGGCCTGGTGTCGAAGTTCACAACGATGGACACAGTCGACATCGGCTATAACTGGACGAAGAACGTCTTCACGTCGGCCGGCTTCAAAATGCTCTACGACAATTACGAGAGCGGCAACGGCAACGGCGGCAGCTTCCGCTACAACATGTGGACCTACGGCCCGGTCGTTAACGTCGGCGTCAATTTCTAATCCTGGCCCCCGCGCCGCCCCTCATGGCCATTTCGCTAGGGGCGGCATCGACGACAGGATGGAATTGACGTTCCCGCCTGTCCTCAATCCGAAAATCGTGCCGCGGTCGTAGAGCAGATTGAACTCGACATAGCGCCCGCGACGCACCAGTTGCTCCTCGCGGTCCGCCTCCGTCGACGGCTTTTCGTAGTTGCCGCGCATGATCGGAATATAGGCGCTGAGGAACCGCGTGCCGACCTCGCGTACGAAATCGAAATCGGCATCCCACCCTGAGTTTTCAGCGTCCCCGGCGCTGTTGAGATAGTCGAAGAAGATGCCGCCGATGCCGCGCGGCTCGTTGCGATGTTTCAGGAAGAAATACTCGTCGCACCACGCCTTGTATTTTTCGTAAGGCGCGACGGTGGCGTGGGCGGCACAGGCCGCGTTCATCGCCTCGTGGAAGGCGATTGTGTCAGCATCGGTTTGGGTACGCCGCCGGCTCAGCACCGGCGTCAAGTCAGCCCCGCCGCCGAACCACGCCTTTGAGGTGACGACGAAGCGCGTGTTCATATGCACGGTGGGCGCGTTCGGGTTCCAAGGATGCGCGATCAGCGAAATCCCGGACGCCCAGAAGCTCGGATCGACGTCGGCGCCGGGAATCTGTTTGGCGAACTCCGGGCTGAAGCGTCCAAAGACGCTCGATACGTGGACGCCCATTTTCTCGAACACGCGGCCCTTCAACATCGCCATTTCGCCGCCGCCGCCCGGCTCGCCGGAGGCGTCGCGCCGGGCCCAGGGCGTGATGACAAAACGCCCTGGCGAAGCCTCGTCCGCGGCGAATGGCCCACGGCACGACTTCTTCGAGCGCCTCGATTTCCGCTACGATCTGATCGCGCAGCCCGCGAAACCAGGCGCTCGCCTGCGCCTTGCGCGCATCGAGCCTGGCCGTCCTCGGCGACGGGTGCAGGGGAGGGGGCGTTCACGGCGTGCGCAGCCTTTTCACGAGATGTTCGACATGGGCGATCGGCGTTTGCGGTAGGATGCCATGGCCGAGATTGAAGATATGCGCGGCGCCGGCGAAATCGCGGCGCACGGCGTCGATAGAAGCGTCGAGCGCCGGCGCCGCCCGCCAGCAAGGCCAGCGGGTCGAGATTGCCTTGCAGGGCAACGTGTCGCGGCAGAACGCGGCGCGCCTCAGCGACATCCGCGGCGGTGTCGAGGCCGATCGCCGCGACGCCCTCGGCGCGCGCGAAGGCGCCGAGCTTGTCGCCGGCGCCGCGCGGAAAGACGATGATGCGCGCGCGCGGCGCGGCGCGCTTAACGCGGGCGACGATCGCCAGCGTCGGCTCGACGCACCAGCGCTGAAACTCGGCCGTCGGCAGCACGCCCGCCCAGGAATCGAAAATCTGCACCGCGTCGACGCCGGCTTCGATCTGCTTGATGAGATAGGCCGCGGAGGTCTCGACCAGTCGGTCCGATCAGCCGTTGGAACAAGTCCGGGTGGCGATAGGCGAACAGCCGCGCCGGCGCCTGCTCACGCGTGCCATGGCCGGCGATCATGTAGCTCGCCACCGTCCAGGGCGCGCCGCAAAAGCCGATCAGCGCCGTCGCGCCGTGGAGTTGGCCGCGCACCCGCCCGACGGTCTCGAAAACCGGAGCGAGCCGCCCCCAGATCCGCCTCCTCCGCCAGCGCGGCGAAATCCGCGGCCGATTCGATCGGCCTCAATTGCGGTCCTTCGCCTTCGACAAACGACACCCGCTGGCCCAGGGCCTCGGGGATGACGAGAATGTCACTGAACAAAATCGCGGCGTCGAAACCAAAGCGCCGGATCGGCTGCAGCGTCGCCTCGGCCGCCAGGGCGGGGTTGAAACAGAAATCAAGAAAGCTCGGCGCCTTCGCCCTCAGTTCGCGATACTCCGGGAGATAGCGCCCGGCCTGCCGCATCAGCCAGAGCGGCGGCGTCGCTGTCGGCGCGCCCGAAAGCGCCCGCAATAACAGGCCTGTCTTCTCGACGATCTGCACGTCACCGCCTTGCATCGCGCTTGTCCGCTCGTGGTTCCGGAGCCGAGGGTTTCTGTAACACGGCGCGAGCGCCTTTTCACATTCGGTTCGCGTTTGCGGAAAAGCCTGCTGCGACATTGGCGCCTCTCGTATTCGCGGCGCTCGAGCCCGCATTGTCATGGGTCAAAAAAGGCGAGGCTTCCTCGTCACGCCACGATGACCGAAGCTGCAAAAGAGGTAGGGGCACCTGCTGCGCTATCCGGGCCTTGGCGTGCGTGCAATGATAGAGGGGGCTCTGTTCATGCTGCATATGGTCGGCAATGCGCACATCGATCCGGTGTGGCTGTGGCGCTGGGTCGACGGCTGCGCCGAAGCGATCGCCACGTGCTGGGCGGCGGTCGACCGGCTGGACGAAGGCGGCGGTTTCGTGTTCACGCGCGGCGAAGCGCAGATCTATGCCTGGGTCGAAGAATTCGATCCGCCGCTGTTCGAGCGCATCCGCCACTATGTCGCCGCTGGCCGCTGGGTCATCGTCAACGGCTGGTGGATTCAGCCGGACTGCAACATTCCGTCGGGCGAAGCGCAGATCCGGCAGGCGCTCTATGGCAAGCGCTACTTTCTCAGCCGCTTCGGCGTCGAGCCCAAGGTCGGCTATAACGTCGACTTGTTCGGCCATGCCGCGACGTTTCCGATGCTGCTGCGCCACACCGGCTCGGACGCCTATGTCTTCATGCGTCCCGGCCCGCACGAAATGACGCTGCCCGCCAATTTGTTCGATTGGCGCTCGCCCGACGGCTCGCCGTGCCGACGTTCCGCATCCAGGGCGCCTACAACACCTCGCCGCGCAACACGCCGCTGGCGATGAAGATGGAGCAGCAGCTTGCGCAGAGCCGCGACGCCGGCCAGCCCTACATGTGCTTCTACGGCGTCGGCAATCATGGCGGCGGCCCGACCGAGAGAGAACGTCAGAACGATCGAGGAGCGCATCCGCGCGCACGCACGATGTCAGCTTCAGCGATCCCGTGCGCTATTTTCGCGAGCTGCCGGACGCGCGCGCGCCCGGTCGTCGACACGGAGCTGCAATTTCACGCGATCGGCTGCTACGCCGCCGCGTCCGCGCTCAAGGCGCTCAACCGCCGCTCGCGAGGCCAAGCTCGGGCAGGCCGAGGCGGCGGCGGCGCTGGCGTTCCGCGTGGCCGGCGCGCCCTATCCGCGCGAAGACTTCGAGGCGCTATGGCGCAAGCTGCTGTTCAATCAGTTCCACGACACGCTCGGCGGCACGAGCTTGGAGAGCGCCTGCGTCGATGCGGTCGAGGACTTCGGCGCGATCCTCTCCGGCGCGGCGCAAATCCTTAACGCGAGCGTGCGCCAGCTCGCCCGCACGATCGCGCCGAGCTCCGACCCGACCGACGCGACCACATGCTGCTGATGAACTTCAATCCCGCGACTTCGACGGGCTTTACGAGGTCGAGCCGTGGACCGACTTCGACGCCGAGTCGCCGCGCCTGCTGCTCGACGACGCCGGACGCGCCGTGCCGTTCCAGTACGTCAGCCCCGAAGGCAAGACGCGCGGGTCTGCAGCGCCTTGCGTTCCGCGCCGCCGTGCCCGGCTTCGGCTATCGCCTGTACAGGTTCGCCAAGCGCGCTCGACGGGCGTCCGGCGCCGAACGTCAATTTCGGGCGGCCGGGCAAACTGGACGAACTCATCATTCGAAACCGCCGGATGGCGGCTCGACATTGAAGCCGGCACGGGGGCGATCGCAAACCTCGTCAACAAGAAGAGCGGCGCCTCCGGTGTTCTCAGGCCCGGCGCATCGCGGCATTGTCATCGACGATCCCACCGACACCTGGAGCCACGGCATCGACCGCTTCGGCTTCGAGGGCGAGGGCACGCGCGCTGGAGGCGATCAACCTGCTCGACGACGGTCCAGTGCGGCGCGCGCTCGAGATCATCACCAGCGCCGGCGCGAGCCGCTTCGCGACCATCGTCGTGCTGCCCGAAGACGCGCGACTTGCCTGTCGATCTGCGCGTCGACCATCGACTGGCGCGAACAGCAAAAGCTGTTCCGGATCGCCTATCCCTTGGCCGGCGCGCGCGTTCGAATATGAGATCGCCGCGGGTTGGACCGAGCGGCCGGACGACGGGCGCGAGGTGAGTCGGCCATCGCTGGGTGCGCGCGGTGCGGCCCGGCGCGAACGTGAGCCGTCGATCAACGACGCCAAATACAGCTACGCCGCGCGCGACGGCGTGCTCTATATCACGGCGCTGCGTTCGCCGGTCTATTCGCACCATGATCCCGATCAAGCTGCAGGAGGGCGCCGTCTATCGCTATCTCGATCAGGGCGAGCACCGCTTCACCGTGCGCCTCGACGCCAGCGCGGGCACGACACGCCAGGACGCGATGCGCTTGGCGGACGAACTCATGAGCCCGCCGGTCTCGACGCCGCAGGTCGCGCGTGGCGGCAACGCGCCACCGTCCGGGCAGTGGCTGAAAGCCGCGACTGCGCATGGAGCGGTGATCGCGCTGAAGCTTGCGGAGGATTCCGACGCGCTGATCCTACGCGCGGTCGAACTCGACGGAGCGCCTGATGCGCTCGACCTCGTCGGCGAGAGCGTCGCAATCCGTCCTCGCGGAATTGTCACGATCGCGCTCGCTGCGAACCGCGTCAGTGAGCGCGACGGACTGGAGCGCTGAGGCGGACGCCTGACGCTGCGGGCGCCCAAAAACTGCGCAAGTCTATGGGCCTCCCGCTGCGTTAAGACTTTATTAACCCTGCCGGTTAACAATTCCTTAGGTATTGCCGATTCGTTAGGTGGGCCTATGGCCGATCCCGTTGCATTGCGCGTTGCTAAGTTGGCGCAGCTGTCCGATCACTTTCGGCTCTTGGCCGATCTGATGACGCCTGAGCCGGTCAGCGCCGAAATCGCGGCCGTCGCCAACGAATACGACAATGAGATCGCGCGGCTGAAGCGCGAGAGCGGCGATGCGCCGGCGGCCGCCGAAGGCGACGAGAGTAAACAAGCGGCTTGAGAGCTTCCGGCCGAAAGAGCCGCGTCGCCCGCCCGCGCTGGGCCTCGGCGCTGGCTGTGCTAGGATGCACGTCGAACTGCGAAGGCCTCGCGGCGTTCGGCATCAAACACGGCAGGGAAGGGAAACACTCATGCAGCGCATGGGCATGATGATCGGCGTGAAGTCG
Organism: uncultured Pseudomonadota bacterium; assembly: GCA_963730695.1. GTDB lineage: Bacteria > Pseudomonadota > Alphaproteobacteria > Rhizobiales > Beijerinckiaceae > Roseiarcus. Next base: position 56,388 of record CAVSSV010000037.1, on the reverse strand, counting down.
GAGCACATCGCCGAATATAAGCGCATTCACGCCGCGGTCTGGCCAGAGATTTTAGCGAAGATCTCGGAATGCGGCATCAAGAACTATTCGATCTTCTTGCGCGAGCCCGAGAACGTCATGTTCGGCTACTGGGAATATCACGGCGAGGACTTTGCCGCCGACGCCGCCAAGATGGCGGCCGATCCGAAGACGCAGGATTGGTGGGCCGTCTGCATGCCGATGCAAGCGCCGCTGTCGTCCCGCAAACAGGGGGAGTGGTGGGCGATGACGGAAGAGGTGTTTCACCTGGATTGAGGGGCCGCTTTCCCCTTCTCCAACTTCGTTGGAGAAGGGCTTGCGGCGACTCCCCCTACTCAATCGTCGTGCGGCGCCCAATCCGGGCCGACGCGCAGCTTGTTCCATTCGCTGGTGTCGGCGAAATATTCGGCGCCCTTCCGCAAGTGCTCGCGGATCACCTCTTCGTTGAGGTCGACGCCCAGGCCCGGTTTGTCGGGGACGGCGACGTAGCCTTCGTTCATGTAGCCCTCGTCGAGGCCGGTCACGAGCGTGCGGAAGTAGGGCAGGTCGAGGCCGTGGTGTTCGACCGCGACAAGGCTCGAGACGGCGGCGCCGAGATGCACGTTCGCCATGAAGCCCACCGGCGAGCAGCAGGCGTGCAGCGCCGTCGGGATGCCGTGCCGCTCTGCGTGGTCTGCGATGCGCTTGGTCTCGAGCAGGCCGCCCGAGGAGAGCATGTCGGGATGGATGATGTCGAAGGCGTGGGTTTCGATCGCCTCGCGAAAACCTTCGAAAGCATAGAGGTCCTCGCCGGCGGCGACCGGCGTCAGCAGCGCGTCGGCGACGCGCTTGTGGCCGGCGATGTCGGTCCAGGGCATCACGTCCTCGATCCACGCCAGATTGTACGGCTCTAGAGCTTTACCGATGCGGATCGCCTCGTCGGCGGTGACGTAGCCTTCGCCGAAATGGTCGGTGCACAGCGACACCTCGTCGCCGACCGCCTTGCGGACGGCGGCGGTGATGTTTGCGGCGAGCTCCACGCCCTTTTCGCTGATGCGCGCGCCGGGGCCGCGGCCGGTCGCGTACCATTGTTTATATTGCGGGTATTCGTAGCGCGTCGGCGTGCCGACAAGGGCGCCAGGCGTCCTATCGAACAATTGGCCCGGCAGGTCGAACTTGATGAAGCTGAGGCCGAGCGAGCGGCGCTGCATCACCACTTCGACATAGCCCTCCGGCGTCATCTGGCGCGGCGCCGGCGTGTCGCCGTAGATGCGCACCTTGTCGCGATATTTGCCGCCCAGCAATTGATAGCAGGGAACGCCGTAGACCTTGCCGACCAGGTCCATCAGCGCGATCTCGATGGCGCAAACGCCGCCGGCTTCGCGGCTGTCGTTGCCGTAGCTCTTCACCGACTTAAAGAGATAGTCGACGTTGCACGGGTTTTGGCCGACCAGCAGATGCTTGAGCCGAAGCGCGGTGTCGGGATGGGCGCCGTCGCGCACCTCGCCCAGGCCATAGACACCTTGGTTCGTGTCGATCTTCAGGATTGGATAGTAGCCGTGCCCGAGCACGGTCGCGACGCGGATGTCGGTGATCTTGAGTTGCGAGGGCGAAGAATGCGTGCGGACGGCGTTCTCGACGGCGCCGGCGGACTTCTGTTTGGATGCCATTATTGTCGTCTCGGAAGGTTGATGTTGCTGGGATGAAGCGTGCGCGGCGCGCCGACGGCCTATTCTGTTTCCTCTGAGCGCCGCCGTTGCTTTTTCGCGCAAGGCTGAGCGATGCACGATTTCGAGAATGCGGAATGAAGAGTCAATTGGGAAGTCAAGTTATCGCGTGCGTGCGGCGAACGGACGCGTTTGCGTCCGCCGCAATGGCGCGCTCCCAAACTTCGGACCACGTTGAAGGGAGCTTAGGCGCGCGATTCCAGCGGCGATGAGGGGATTGGCGCGGATCGGTAAAAGGAGCAACCGCTTTCGCGAAGCAAGTCTTCGGCGGCCCAAGAAGTGGAATTCGAGCGCACGCGATTTGAGCACTGACCGCAGGAATCGCTCTTGACCAGACGACGGTCGTGATATTCTATTGAGATATTACAGAGATTGCGAAATGTTTCGAAAATTGCGATTGCGAGCGCCTAGGGGCAATAGAGCGCATGGCCGCTCGCCGATTCTCAAGTCGATCCTGTCCGGATCGTGGCTCGGTTTACCTTGCGATACAATCGTTTTCCTGTTGACACGCGGCAGCGCGGCGGCGACGGCTGAGATGCCGGGCGAGCTTTGCATTGGCATTGTCTCGCCTTGACAGTGTTCGAAAGGTTGGGAAAGTTTTCCGAAACTTCGCGAAAGGAAGCCATGAGCGCGGCTGTCGGTTTGGAGGTCGTCGAATTTGTCCCTGCCGCGCCGAAACGGGCCGCATCAATGCGACGCTCGGAGGCGTCTTCGCAAGGCGACCTCAGAGGCGCCCGATGAAAGGCCCCGCCACGGGCGCAGCGCGCCCTCGCGTTAAGATGGCTGAGATCGCGGCTGCCGCGCAAGTTTCGGTGCCCACAGTTTCGAAAGTGCTGAACGGCCGGGCCGACGTCGCAGCCGTCACGCGCCAGCGCGTCGAAGAGACGATGGTCGCTTTGGGCTATGCGCGCGCCAAGCGGCGCAATGGTTTTGAGCCGAAGCTGCTCGACCTCGTGTTTCACGAGCTCAGTCCGTACGCTTCCGAACTCACCCGGGGCGCGCAGGATGCGGCCTTGTTGAAAGGCTGCCGCCTGACGGTTTCGGCGCTGCCGGACGAAGCCCGTCAACGCGCGTGGCTCGAGAGCCTGGAACGGAGCCATACCGACGGCGTGATTCTGGTCGTCGCGGAGCTTTCGGAAGCGCATCGGCAACGCCTGAAGAAGCTGCACGTGCCCGTGGTGATCGTCGACCCCATGGCGGATCCGCCGCCCAATGTCCCCTCGATCGGCGTCACCAATTGGATCGGCGGCATGCGGGCCACCGAGCATCTCATCGCTTTGGGTCACACCAAGATCGGCATGATCGCCGGAAATACCCGGCAGCTCTTCTATCGCACCCGCCTTGATGGCTATCGCGCTGCGCTGGAACATGCGGGGATTGCGGTCGACCCCAGACTCATTGCCATTGGGACCTACGAATATCCCGACGCCTTTGCTGCGGCGAAAGTCATGTTGCAGTCGCCGGACGCGCCGACCGCGATTTTTGCCTGCACCGATATCCACGCGATGGGCGTCTATGAGGCGGCTCGCGTAAACGGCCTTCGCATTCCCGACGACCTGAGCGTCGTCGGCTTTGACGACATTCCGATGGCCGAATGGGCTTCGCCCCCGCTCACCACCATGCACCAACCGCTGGCCGAAATGGCGGAATTGGCGGTGCACATCTTGCTCGACCGCCAAGACGGGGACCGCAGTCCGCGCATGGAATTGGAAACGAAGCTGGTCGTGCGCGCTAGCACCGCGCCGCCGCCCCGATGCCCGTCCGGAGCGAAGGGGGCGAGGCTTCCGGCAGCCGAGGTCCTCATGTGAGCTTCAGCGCCTGCCGGGTCCGTAGCGCCCGCGCGGTAGTCGCCTGAAATGCCATGCCTGTGATGGAACGTTTCGGGTCTGCGTTGCTTAGATGCAACGCTCCGCAGATACACCGATCAAGATGGCGTCACTTGGCGGCTGCGGGGTTGCAAATCAGCGCGTTATCGCTCAAGCCGTGCTGAATAGTCGAAATCGGAGTCGATAATGGTCACGGGTTCGATGACGGCTGCACGGATGAGCCGTCGCGCTGTTCTTACGGGGATGTCGCTGACGCTCGCTGGCTGCGCTACGGCCGGCATGACCCCCTTGCCGGCCATCGGCCCTTTCAGCACCGCTTACTACGGTCCGATCGACAACGAGCCCTTTCCGGTTCCCGCTGTGGACGTTTCCACGATCAATCCCGAGATGCTGCGTCAGGTGGTCGCGTTTCACGGGCCCTATCGGCCCGGCACGATCGTCGTTAACGTCGCCCAGCGCCACCTCTATTTGGTCCAGCCCGACGGCACGGCGATTCGCTACGGCGTCGGCGTCGGCCGTGAAGAGGCGCTCAACTTCCAAGGCAATGCTGTCATCGGCCGCAAGGCCGAGTGGCCTGGCTGGACGCCGACAGAGACCATGATCGAGCGCATCCCCCGCTACGCCGCCTACCGCGGCGGCATGAAGGGCGGCATCGACAACCCGCTGGGCGCGCGCGCGCTTTATCTCTATCGCGGCGGACAGGATTCGCACTTCCGCCTGCATGGCACGATCGAGCCGGAGACCATTGGCACGGCGGTTTCCAGCGGCTGCATCCGCCTCATCAACCAGGACATCATCGATCTCTATCGGCGCGTGCCGGTCGGCACCGAAGTGATCGTCCTGCAGTCGTAAGACGGCCTTACCGACTCTGCCGGCTATCACATTTCTTTGAGCGTCAGCGGCGGCCTCGGCCGCCGTTTTTAATTGCCCTTCGCGCCGATAGGTGATCTCCGCAAGGCCTTTTTCCATTGGAAACGCCTGGCTTTTTCCACTGTCGTAAATCTGTCGTCTAACTGTCGCAAAAGCCTTGCGCTAGCTCCCTATAGGGTCGGCCGCGCAGTTTGAAGTCGCTTGTTCAGCGCCCGAACTTCGCCTGTCCCTAACGCTAGAGAGGCGTTCTATGAAACTTCAAAACACCGTCCGCGTGGTCTTGTTCGCAGGCGTCGCGGCGACCGCTTCGGCCGCTGCCGCCGCCGACATCTCCGGCGCGGGCGCGACCTTTCCCTATCCGATCTACGCCAAGTGGGCGGATATGTATAAGAAAGAGTCCGGCAACGGTCTGAACTATCAGTCGATCGGTTCGGGCGGCGGCATCAAGCAGATCAAGGCCAAGACCGTGACGTTCGGCGCGTCCGACACGCCGCTGACGCCGAAAGACCTGACCGATGCGGGGCTGGTGCAGTTTCCGACCGTCATCGGCGGCATCGTGCCGGTCGTCAACATCGACGGCATTGCGCCGGGCGACCTCGTCGCTCGACGGCCCGACGCTGGCCGAACATCTTCATGGGCAAGATCACCAAGTGGAACGATCCGGCCATCGCCAAGCTCAACCCGAAGGCCAAGCTTCCCTCGCAGGCGATCGTCGTCGTTCATCGCTCGGACGGGTCGGGCACGACCTTCATCTTCACCGACTATCTCTCCAAGGAGAGCGCCGACTGGAAGTCGAGGGTCGGCGCGAACACCGCGGTCGAATGGCCGACGGGCATCGGCGCCAAGGGCAACGAAGGCGTCGCCAACAATGTCGGGCAGACCAAGGGCTCGATCGGCTACGTCGAATACGCCTATGCCAAGCAGAACAAGCTGACCTACCAAGATGATCAACAAGGACGGCAAGACCGTGCCGCCGACGCGGCCGCGTTCCAGGCCGCGGCCGCCAACGCCGACTGGGCTAAGCTCCGATCTTCTACCTGGTCCTCACCAACCAGCCTGGCGCCGATTCCTGGCCGATCGCCGGCGCGACGTTCATCCTGATGCAGAAGAAGCCCACCGACGCCGCGGCCGCGACCGAAGCGCTGAAGTTCTTCGACTGGGCCTACAACAAGGGCACACAAGCTGCCGCAGGCTCTCGACTACGTCCCGCTGCCGGCCACGGTGATCACGCAAATCCAGAACACCTGGACGACGCAGATCATGGGCGCCGACGGCAAGCCGGTTTACGCGAAGTAATCCCGGGCTTTCGAAGCCTTTCGACGTCGTGGCGCCCCAGGGCGCCACGACTGACGGTTCCGCCCCTGCCGATGAGCGGTCTTGGGCAGACGTCATGATGAAGGAGAAGCGATTGGTGGCGTTAGCGATGCAGAGGGTCGATGTAGACCAGCCGGCGGCGGCGTCCCGAGGCGCTGTCACCAGGCGATTCGCTGTCGGCGACGCCGTCTTTCCGCGCCTGACGCTGGCGCGCCGCGCTCGTCGTGCTGCTCATCTTCTGGGCGGCGTCATCGTGTCGCTGATCATCGGCTCGATGCCCGGCGTTCAGCGAACTTCGGCTTCGGCTTTCTTGTCACGCAGACCTGGAACCCGGTCACCGACAAATACGGCGCGCTGGCGCCGATCTACGGCACGGTCGTCACCTCAGCTGATCGCCATGCTGATCGCCGTTCCGGTCGGGCTCGGCATCGCGATCTTCCTCACCGAACTCTGCCCGCCGGCGTTGCGTCGGCCGATCGGCATCGCCATCGAGCTGCTCGCCGGCATTCCCAGCATCATCTACGGCATCTGGGGCCTGTTCGTCTTCGCGCCGTTCCTTCAGCAATACGTTCAGCCGGCGCTGATCGCGATCTTCGGCAACGTCCCCGTGCTGTCGCTCGTGTTCGCCGGGCCGCCCTATGGCATCGGCATGCTGACGGCCGGCATGATCCTCGGCGATCATGGTGCTGCCGTTCGTCACCTCGATTTCGCGCGACGTGTTCGAGACCGTGCCGCCGGTGCTGAAGGAGGCCGCCTACGGCATCGGCTGCACGACCTGGGAGGTCGTGAGCAACATCGTCATTCCCTATACCCGCACCGGCGTCGTCGGCGGCGTGCATGCTCGGCCTCGGCCGCGCGCTCGGCGAGACCATGGCGGTGACCTTCGTCATCGGCAACGCGCACAAGATCTCGGCCTCGATCCTCGCGCCGGGCACGACGATCTCGGCGATCGATCGCCAACGAATTCACCGAAGCGGTCGGCGACCTCTACACGTCCTCGCTGATCGCGCTCGGCCTCATCCTGTTCGTCATCACCTTCATCGTGCTGGCCATGCGCGCGCCTCATGCTGATGCGGCTCGACGTCAAGGCGGGGAGGTAAGCCATGATCGTCCTTTTATCCCGCCCGCGACGCCGCCGCGAACGTGTTCTGGATGGCCTGACGCGTCGTGGCCGCGCTGTTCGGCTTGTTCTGGCTGTTCCTGATCCTCGCCGTGCTGCTCTGGCAAGGCGTCGCCGGCCTCTCGCTCGCCGTGTTCACCGAAATGACGCCGCCGCCGGGCAGCGCCGGCGGCCTGCTCAATGCCATTGCGGGCAGCCTTATCATGACCGTGATCGGCGTCGCGATCGGCACGCCGATCGGCCTGCTGGCCGGCACCTACCTGGCCGAATACGGCCGCTACGCCAAGCTCGCCTTTGTCGTGCGCTTCATCAACGACATCCTGCTCAGCGCGCCGTCGATCATCATCGGCCTGTTCGTCTACGAGATCGTCGTGGCGCCCGCTGGGCCACTTCTCGGCGCTGGCGGGTTCCGTCGCGCTGGCGGTGCTTGTCATCCCTGTCGTCGTGCGCACCACCGAAGACATGCTGATTCTCGTGCCCGAACCAATTGCGGGAGGCAGGCTCCGCGCTCGGCATGCCGCGCTCGCTGGTGATTCAGCGCGATCGGCTACCGTGCCGCGCGGGCCGGGCTTGTCACCGGCGTTCTGCTGGCGGTGGCGCGGGTCAGCGGCGAGACCGCACCGCTGCTGTTCACCGCGCTCAACAATCAGTTCTGGAGCACGAACCTGTTTGCGCCGATGGCGAGCCTGCCGGCCGTAATCTTCCAGTTCGCGCTCAGCCCCTACAAGGAATGGCAGCAGCTCGCCTGGACCGGCGCCTTGATCATCACGTTGGCCGTGCTGGCCCTTAGCGTATCGGCGCGTGCGCTCGCCTCGAGAGGAAATTGACGATGAATGACATGGCTCGGCGGCCAAGACCGCCATGGCCGAAAAAGTCTCGATCCGCGACGCTTAAATTCTACTACGGAGAATCGCTCGCGCTGAAGAGCATCACCCTGCCGCTCTACAAGAACAAGACCACGGCGTTCATCGGCCCTTCGGGCTGCGGCAAGTCGACGTTGCTGCGCGTGCTCAACCGCATGTACGACCTCTATCCCGGCCAGCGCGCCGAGGGCGAGGTGCTGCTCGACGGCGAGAACATCCTGACGCCGGGCGTCGACCTCAACCTGCTGCGCGCGCGCGTCGGCATGGTGTTCCAGAAGCCGACGCCGTTCCCGATGTCGATCTACGACAACATCGCCTTCGGCATCCGGCTCTACGAGAAGCTGCCGAAGATCCGAACTCGACGGCCGCGTCGAGTCGGCGCTGCGTCGCGCGGCGCTCTGGGACGAGGTCAAGGACAAGCTGAACGCAAGCGGCCTGAGCCTGTCCGGCGGCCAGCAGCAGCGGCTGTGCATCGCCCGCACGGTCGCGATCAACCCGGAAGTGATCCTGCTCGACGAGCCGTGCTCGGCGCTCGACCCGATCTCGACGGCGAAGATCGAGGAGCTGATCGACGAGCTCGAAGACACCTACACCATCGCCATCGTGACGCACAACATGCAGCAGGCCGCGCGCGTCTCCGACTACACCGCGTTCATGTATCTCGGCGAACTGGTCGAGTTCGACGACACCAACAAGATCTTCACGTCCCCGACGCGACAAGCGCACCCAAGACTACATCACCGGCCGTTTCGGCTGAGAGTAACGGAGATTTCATCATGGCCGACCACATCGTCAGGGCCTACGACAAGGAACTCGAGGCGCTCGAGCCGCAAGATCGCCGAAATGGGCGGCATCGCCGAAAAAATGCTGTCGGACGCGATGGACGCGCTCGCCGACACTCGACGCTCGATCTCGCCCAGCAGGTCGTCGCGACCGACCCGCGGCTCGACACGCTTGCAGCGCGAGATCGAAGAGCAGCGCGATCCTGACGATCGCGCGGCGGCAGCCGATGGCGATCGATCTGCGCGAGATCGTCGGCCGCCATCCGGTGTCGCGGGCGATCTTGAGCGCGTCGGCGATCTCGCCAAGAACATCGCCAAGCGCGCGCTGAAGATCGCCGTCGAGCCGCGCGTGCCGCGGGCCATCGTCGGCCTGAAGCACATGAACGACTCGCCGCGATGCAGCTGAAGGACGTGCTCGACGCCTATGCGCAGCGCGACGTCGAGCGCGGCGCAGGCGGTCTGGGAGCGCGACGTCGAACTCGATGCGCTCGAGGACTTGGTGTTCCGCGACCTCCTCACCTTCATGATGGAGGATCCGCGCAACATCTCGTTCTGCACGCATCTTCTGTTCTGCTCGAAGAACATCGAGCGGGTCGGCGACCACGCGACCAACATCGCCGAGACGGTCGTCTATCTCGTCACCGGCGAGACGCTGCCGCTCGATCGCCCGAAGGGCCGTCCGGCGGCATTCGCGCGGACGGCCGTGACCCAGCCCGACGGCAGAGCAGACCTTGACGATGACCGACCCCACCGGTCGCCGCCGCGCAGCGCCGGCGCCGCCGCATCCTGGTCGTCGAGGACGAGCAGGCGCTCGGCGCTGCTGCTCGCCTACAATCTCGAGGCCGAGGGCTTCTCGGTCGAGCGCGTCGAGCGCGGCGACGAGGCCGAACTGCGGCTGAGCGAAATGCCGCCGGATCTCGTGATCCTCGACTGGATGCTGCCCGGCGTGTCGGGCCTCGAGATCTGCCGCCGCCTGCGGGCGCGCGAGTCGACGCGGACGCTGCCGGTCATCATGCTGACGGCGCGCGGCGAAGAGGGCGAGCGCGTGCGCGGCCTCTCGGTCGGCGCCGACGATTACGTCGTCAAGCCGTTCTCCGTGCCGGAACTCATGGCGCGCGTGCGCGCGCTGCTGCGGCGCAGCCGGCCCGGACGCTCGCCATCGCGCTCGACTGCCGGCGATCTCGAGCTCGATCGCGAGACCCACCGGGTCCGCCGGGGCGACGCGCGACGTCCATCTCGGCCCGACCGAATTCCGGCTGCTCGAATATCTGATGGAGCGGCCGGGCCGGGTGTTTTCGCGCGCGCAACTTGCTCGACGGCGTCTGGGGTCATTCCGTCGAGATCGACGAGCGCACCGTCGACGTGCATGTCGGCCGCCTGCGGCAAGGCGCTTTCGAAGGCGAAAGAGAAAGATCCGATCCGCACCGTGCGCGGCGCGGGCTACGCCTTCGACGAACGCTTCGCGCGGTGAAGCAGCGGCGCCTCTCCTTCGTCGCGAAGCGGGCGGCGGGCGGCGCTCCACGACCCAAATAGATCGTTGACACTTGTGGAGTTGTCGCAAGACTTCAGCGCTTCGCCGTTGCGGTTGCCGCGCATTCACAGTTAGGTGACCCCGCAAGCCGCGAGGGAATGCCATGCGATTCATTGCGACGCTGATAATTGCGATCTACATCGGTGGAATTGCCTACGACATGGTGCCGATCTTTTCGGCGCGCTGGAACAGCGGCACGCCCGCCGAATTGTTCGCCGCCGTCTGGGCCGACATTCCCAAGGCGGTGACGTGGCCGGTCAGGGTCTATCACTACTTCTCGGGCACGCCGGACAGCACCCCGGCGGTCGTGATCCCCGCGCCGACGCCGCCCGCAATTGTGCCCTCGCCGACGAGCACGCCCTAAGTCACGAGCCCTGCATCAAAGCGTGGACGAAGGCGTAGATGACGATCGGGATCGCGATCATCACGTAGGCGCGCAAGGCGACAAGAAGCGCCAGGGTTCCGCGCTGCAGGTTGCGGCGGGGATAGGGCAGGCTCTTGCCCGCCACCAACTGGTTGGGCTCGAGCACGTCGACGAGGTGGGGACGGTCGCCCATGAACTCGCCTCCTATTTGCCGAGCAGGCTGGGAAAGGCGGCAGTCACGCCGTAAATCGCCCCGACCGCGGCGATCGCCACCGTTATCGTCCCGCCGGCCCAATTTGCCAGACGGCCGTTCGCAAGGTCGCCCATAATTTCGCGGTCGTTCGCCAGCAGCAGAAGAAGCAGCAGCGCCGGGCGCCATCAGCAAGGTGGCGATGACGTTGACCGTCAGCGTCATGGCGATCAGCGGCGCCCCGGGAATGAGAACGACGCTCGCCGCCAGCACGGTCGAAACGATGGCGGAAGCGTAAAAAAGACGTCCGCTCGAAAAGTCGAGGTTGAGGCTGTGGCGCGCCCTAGATTTTCGCGCGGCCGACACCGTCTCCGCAAGCGCATAGGACGAACTGGTCGAGATGGTCATGGCGGCGACTAGGCCCGCCTCCAGCATGCCAAGGGCGAACAAGCTCGCCCCGGTCGAGCCGATGATCGGCGCTAGCGCGGTGGCGAAGTCGGCGCCGGTCGCAAGCGTGGAGACGTCGACTTTGCCGGTGAACAACGTCGACGTCGCCACGAGCGTCGCGATCGCGGCGATGGCCGCCAGCAGCGCGCCGATGGCCGTGTCCATGCGGCCTTGCGGCAGGTCCGCGGGCGTCAGGCCTTTGTCGACGACGGCGCTCTGCTGGAAAAAGATCATCCATGGCGTCACGGTCGCCCCGATATTTGCGAGCATCAATGTGACGAAAGCCGCATTGAAGCCGCCGGGCAGGGGCCCCCAGGTCGCCAGCGCATGAGCCAAGTCGGCGCCGCTCGGATGCGCCATCAGCGCGGCGGGGACGAACAGCAGATTGAACGCCGCCAACGCCATCAGCGCCCGCTCCCAGGTGGCATAGCGCCGAAAAGCCAGCGAACCCACCACCAGCACGACGCCTGAGACGACCGACAGCCAAGCCGGCACGCCGAAAAAAAGGCCGCCGGCCTGGATCGCGATGAACTCGGTGATCAGCGTCAGCAAGTTGCCGAACACCAGGTCGAGCATGGCGAAATATCCCCAGAACGGAGCGAAACGCTGAAAGATCAGCTCAGCATGGCCGCGTTGGGTGGCGACGCCGACGCGCACCGTCATTTCCTGCGCGATGTAGGCCATCACGAACGTCAGCAGGATGAAGGGGACGAAAAAGCCGACGCCATAGGTCGCGCCTGTCGTCGCGTAAGACAGCATGCTGGGGCCGTCGTTCTCGCCGAGCATCACCAGGACGCCCGGACCTGCCAACAGCCAGAGCAGACGCAAGGACTGGTTGCCGGCGCGGCTCCTGAGGACCTTCAAGCGGTCCTCGGCGCGCAAAACATCCTCGTCGGTGATGCTTTCGCCGCCAACGGCGACGAGCCTAGCCGCTCCAAGGTCTATTGCGTCGCCGCTCATTCGGCCTCCAGCCCTCCGGGCCGCGCGATCGGCTCGAGGTCAGCTCTGCTATGTAAAGTAGCCAAGGCTACATTCATGTCAATAGGCATTATTTCGTCGAATGGGTTCCACTTTGTCGAATTTGGTTCATAATGGGGACTTGGGGGTCGAGGGGAGAACGTCGAGTGACACGGGCCGCGGCTTTGGAGCCGTCAAGCGTAGCCACGGAAATGCCGGAGGAGCCGACCCAAGCGCGCCGGTTCGGCAAAGCGCGCACCGCGCGGTCGGCGACATTGCTTGAGGACTACGTCGAACTGATCGCCGATCTGTCGCCGCGCATGGCGAAGCGCGCGCCACCGAAGTCGCCAAGCGGCTCGGGGTCACACATCCCACGGCGATCAAAAGCATCGCGCGCCTCAAGCGCGAGGGTCTGGTGACTTCACGACCGTATCGCGGCATTTTCCTCACCGACGCCGGCCGCGACCTCGCCGATCGCGTCCGTGCGCGCCACCGCCTTGTTGTCAAACTGCTGCTGGCGGTCGGCGTCCCCGCCGAGGCCGCGGAGGCCGACGCCGAGGGCATGGAGCACCACGCCTCAGAGGCGACACTGCACGCCTTCGCGCGGTTCCTCGGGGCAAATTAAACGATCGCTGGGGTCCGTGCCGCCGCAGCGCTTGGGCCGAGGTCGCGACGCTTTAGCCACAGCAGCGTGAAGCCGAAGACCGGAATGAAAATGTCGGTCCAAAAAATGATGCCGGCGTTGCCAGGGGCGAAGTCATGCACCGTGATCATCTGATTGATATGGCCCGCCGCGGCGCCAAGCGTGAATATACTGGGACCGAGGATTGCCGCGAGGCGGAGGTCATAGCTCCTGAACGCAGCGAGCAGCCCGACGGCGGCGTAGCCCAGACTTGCGGTGCCGACCTCGAATTGGAACGGACTGTCCGCCCAGCCGATAAAATCGGCGGACATTTTGCCGAAGAAAACGTGCATGACAAAATTATAGAAATTGTCGATGCCGATGCTGAAGAACACGTACCAGGCGAGCAGCTTCTCGACGACGAGCGGCCGATCAACGCGCGTTTGCGATCGCGCGACCGCTGCGAGAGACACGATCAGCCCAACGATGAAGAAGCTCAGCGAATAGTTCGCCACTACGAATCTGATCAGGTCGGACGCCACGATGCTGCTCCTTTTGCGAGATTTCCCTCACCTCGATCCCGGGAAATATTCGACGTGCGTTTCGCCGGTTCTGCCGAAATAGACCGCACGCTTGCCCGAGAACGAGACCATGTAACCGGCGCATCCCGCCGCTTTGGCCTTGGCGCAGAAGCCTTTGTACGTGTAGCCGGGCGCAAGGGTCTGCGCTTGGCGAATGGCGGCGGTGAGCGCGGCGTCGTCGAAGGTCGGCGCGACTGGAACGGCGGTTGCGTGGGTTTGGAACTCCACGCTTTCATCGTTCGGCAGGTAGTAGATCGCGGTCTGTCGGCGGAAATCGATGACGTAGCTCTCGAAGCCCGTCTCGATCAGCGTGCCGACGATCGCCGGGAACGTCATCGTGTTGGTTTCCGCGGCGTCCATGCATTGTTTTGCAATGGCCTTTTGCTGCGTGTCCATGCGTAATTTCCTTTGGTGAGCGTCGACGCTCAACGGGTTGGTCGACTGGGCGCTAGCTTTGGGACGAGCGCCAATGTGATTGACTAGGAAACTAAGTCACGTTGATTTCCTAGTCAACTACTTTTTCGCACGACTTGCGCCGCCTAGAGCGCTTAAGCCCTCTTCAGATGTCTAAAACAGCCGTCCGCCGTTCGGAGCGGGCACGCTTGGCCCGATCAACACCACTTCGCCCGAAGCGTCGGGGAAGCCGAGCGTCAGCACTTCCGACATGAACGGCCCGATCTGCCGCGGCGGGAAATTGACCACCGCCGCCACCTGCCGGCCGACCAGATCCTCGAGCCGGTAAAGCTTGGTGATTTGCGCCGATGAGGCCTTCACCCCGATCTCCGCGCCGAAATCGATCCTGAGCTTGTAGGCCGGCTTTCGCGCCTGCGGAAACGCTTCCGCCGCGACGATGGTGCCGAGGCGGATGTCGACTTTCAAAAAGTCGTCGAAAACGATGGGGGCGGGGCGGGCGGAAGGCGAAGACATGGCTTGCCCTCGCCCGTTCCTCGCGAAGCGTCAAGCGCCCTTGAACGCCCCGATCAGCTTCAGCGCGTCCTCGCTGTCCCAGGCCGCCGCGCCGCCGACGACGCCGAGTTCGCACCCGTCCTTGTCGATCAGCAGGCTTGTCGGCAACCCCAGCGCTTTGCCCGCGAGCCGCAAGGCTTCGAAGGAATTGCCGGTGGAATTGGCGTAGCGGGAAAGCGCCTTCACGCCGATCTCGTCGAGAAAGGCTTTTGGCTTATCGAGCCGAGCGGTGTCGACGTTCACGGCAACGACCTGAAACGTGTCGGATCCCGCCTTGGCCTGCAATCGGTCGAGCGCCGGCATTTCCGCCCGGCAGGGCACGCACCACGTCGCCCAGAGGTTGAGGAGCACCGCGCGCCCTTTGAAATCGGCCAGCGTCAACGCCTTGCCGTCGGCGTCCTTGAAGGCGATCGGCGTCGCGGCGCGCGGACTCTTGCCCAGCGTCAGCGCCGCGACGTCGCCATGCGCCAGCGGCCGCAGCGCCTCAAGCCGCGCCGCCGACGCGGCTGGGCAATCGCCCGCTCCCTTGTCGGAGCGATGCAAGCTCTCGTATAGCGTCGCCGCGCCAGCGAGCGCCGCGAGCGCGACCAACGCGAGCGGCCAACGGCGCCGCGGTCTGACAGGGGTCGGATCGGTCATTTCAGCAGGCCGAAGGTTTCAGCGTCATGAGCAACGCCATGTGGGGCGGACGGTTCTCTACAGGACCGGCCGAAGTGATGGAAGCGATCAACGCCTCGATCGACTTCGACCGCAAACTCGCTCTGCAGGACATCGCCGGCAGCCAGGCGCACGTGGCGATGCTGGCGGCGCAGGACATCGTCTCCGGCCGCCGACGCGCAGAAGATCGCGGGCGGCCTGGACGCCATCCGCGCCGAGATCGAGGCGGGCACGTTCAAGTTCTCGCGCGCGCTCGAGGACATTCATCTCAACATCGAGAGCCGCCTCGCCGAGTTGATCGGTCCCGCCGCCGGCCGCTTGCACACCGCGCGTTCGCGCAACGATCAGGTCGCGCTCGATTTTAAGCTCTGGGTGCGCGATTCCATCGACGGGGTTGCGGCGCAAATCCATGCGTTGCAAACTGCGCTCGCCGAGCGCGCGCTGGAATGCGCTGGCATGGTGATGCCCGGTTTCACGCATCTGCAATCGGCGCAGCCTGTGACGCTCGGCCATCATCTTCTGGCCTATGTCGAGATGCTGGCGCGCGACGCCGGCCGCTTTAAAGATGCCCGCGAGCGGCTGAACGAGTCCCCGCTCGGCGCCGCCGCGCTTGCCGGCACGTCCTTCCCGATCGATCGCGCCATGACGGCCGAAGCGCTCGGGTTCCATCGCGCCACCGCCAATTCGCTCGACAGCGTCGCCGATCGCGACTTCGCGCTGGAGACGCTCGCCGCCGCGGCGATCTGCGCGACGCATCTGTCGCGTTTCGCCGAGGAGATCGTGCTGTGGACCACGCCGCAGTTCGGCTTTGTCAAGCTCTCAGACGCCTATACCACCGGCTCCTCGATCATGCCGCAAAAACGAAACCCGGACGCCGCCGAACTGACGCGCGGCAAGACAGGGCGTATCGTCGGCGATCTCGTCGGCCTGCTGATGGTGATGAAGGGCCTGCCGCTGGCCTATTCCAAGGACATGCAGGAAGACAAGGAAGGCGTGTTCGACGCGCTGGAAAACCTGTCGTTGTGTCTGGCGGCGATGGCCGGCATGGCGCGGGATTTCGTCCCCGACGCCAAGCGCATGAAGGCCGCCGCGGGCGCCGGCTATGCGACGGCGACCGACCTTGCGGATTGGCTCGTCAAAGCGATGAAGATGCCGTTTCGTGAAGCGCATCATGTCGTTGGACGGATCGTTGCGTTGGCCGCGGAGAAGGGGCTGCCGCTCGAGCGGTTGCCGCTGGAGACGATGCAGAGCGTCGAGCCGAAAATCGGTTTGGAGGTGTTCTCCGTGCTCGGCGTCGAGCGCTCCGTGCGTAGCCGCACGTCTTACGGCGGCACGGCTCCGGCCAACGTCCGCAAACAGGCCAAATCATGGCTACGACGTTTGAAAGCGAGCGATCCGGAGCAGGCCTGATCGCGATCGGGCCTGATCGCAATAATGTGAATGCCTCTAGCGCTGAGAATGCGCGAACATACCTATAGACCGCACGGACAAGCGGAAGAATTCTGACGGCGGGCAGGGGTCCCGTCGGTGTGAGCGTTTGGGCTCGTGCCCCAAAACCAAAAAGCGAAAGCCGGACAAGCGTGACAGCCGGGGAGTCCATATGAAAATCGGCGTCATCGGGTCTGGGCCCGCGGGGCAGACGCTGGCCGCCGGTCTCCTGAAACATGGGAACGAAGTCGCGGTCGGCACCGGACATCCGCATAAGCTCTGCAATTGGGGCAAGCACAACGCCAAAGCGCGCGTGATGTCCTTCGCCGAAGCGGCGGAGTTCGGCGAGGTCGTCATCCTTGCGGTGGCGGGTTCCGTTGCGCTTGAAGCGTTGCAGCAGATTGGCGCGGAGACGCTTGGCGAGAAGATCGTCGTCGACGCGACCAATCCGATCGGTGGCGGCGCGACGGAGAAAGGCGTGCTGTCGTTCTTCACCACGCTCAAGGATTTGTCTGATGGAGAGGCTGCAGAAGGCCTATCCCAAAGCGCGCTTCGTCAAGGCGTTCAATTCCGTCGGTTCGGCGCAGTGGATCGATCCGGTGTTCGCCGGCGGCAGGCCGACGATGTTCATTTGCGGCAATGATTCCGAGGCCAAGGAAGTTGTCTCGGAGCTGCTTGAACAACTCGGCTGGGACGCCGCCGACATGGGCGCGGTGCAATCCGCTCGCGCAATCGAGCCGCTGTGCATGCTCTGGTGCATTCCGGGCCTCGCCAAAGGCGACTGGTCGGCGCACGCCTTCAAGCTTTTGAAGTAAGTCCGGCCAAGGGTCGGCGGGATCGAGCATGCGCTGACGCGTGCCGGTGGCCGGCCTACTTTGACCCGCTGTAAAAACCGGTATTCATGTTATTGCTCGCGTTGAGATCCAAGATAGCCAGATCAAGCATGACCTCGCCGCTCGGCCCCCCATGAGCCTTCGCCCGCTCACCTCCGACGACGTCGATCGGCTCAAGGCGATCACAGGCCGCGAATGCGGCGCGTGTTCGTTGTGCTGCAAGCTCGCCGCCATCGAAGAACTCAACAAGCCGGCGAACGCTTGGTGCACGCATTGCAAGCCAGGGCAGGGCTGCTCGATCTATACGGAACGGCCGACCCCCTGCCGTGACTTCGCCTGCGATTGGCTGACCGATCCTTATGTCCCGGACTATTGGCGCCCGATCTCCTCTCACATGATCCTGACCAGGGTGACGTCGGGGGATCAGTTGATTTTGCGCGTGATGGTCGACGCCAACTACGCCGATCTGTGGAAGCGCGAGCCGTATTTGCCCCACCTCGTCACGCTCGCCCGCAAGGGCCTCGCGGAAAACCGCTTCGCGGTGCATGTGCTGGTCGGCCGCCGCACGTGGCTAATCCGTCCCGACGGGATTCGTGACCTCGGGCCGCAGGGCGCATAGGGCGGCGCCGTCCCCCTTTCCTCCGGGCCGCAACCGCACTAGATAACCGCCAAACCAACCCCCTAGCGCCCGATGGGCGCCGGAGCCCTTTATGGCCAAGCCGCGCACGCTGTACGACAAGATCTGGGACGACCACGTCATCGAGACTTCGGCCGATGGCACCAGCCTGCTCTACATCGACCGCCATCTCGTGCACGAAGTGACGAGCCCGCAGGCGTTCGAAGGCCTGCGCATGAGCAAGCGCAAGGTGCACGCGCCGGAGAAGACCCTCGCCGTCGTCGACCACAACATCCAGACGACCGACCGCTCCGGCGGCATTAAGGACCCGGAGAGCCGTCAGCAGGTGGAGGCGCTCGCCGAGAACGCCCGCGAGTTCGGCATCGAATATTACGACGAGTTCGACCCGCGCCAGGGCGTCGTCCATATCATCGGTCCCGAGCAGGGCTTCACGCTGCCCGGCACGACGATCGTTTGTGGCGATAGCCATACCTCGACCCATGGCGCGTTCGGCGCGCTGGCGCATGGCATCGGCACGTCCGAAGTCGAGCATGTCTTGGCGACGCAGACGCTGATCCAGAGCAAAGCCAAAAACATGCACGTCGTCGTCGACGGCAAGCTTGGCGATGGCGTCACCGCCAAGGATATCGTGCTCGCCATCATCGGCGAGATCGGCACCGCAGGCGGCACCGGCCACGTCATCGAATACGCCGGCGAAGCGATCCGCGCGCTGTCGATGGAAGGCCGCATGACGGTCTGCAACATGTCGATCGAAGGCGGCGCCCGCGCCGGCATGGTCGCGCCTGATGAAAAGACCTACGCCTATCTCAAAGATCGGCCCAAAAGCCCGAAGGGCGTCCTGTGGGATCAAGCGGTTCGCTATTGGGAAACGCTGCGTTCGGACGACGGCGCCGATTTTGGCACGCTCGTGCGTCTTGACGCCGGCAAACTGCCCCCGATCGTGTCCTGGGGCACCAGCCCGCAGGATGTGGTCTCGATTTCCGGCCACGTGCCGCGCATCGAGGACGGCGCCAACGAGCACAAGCGCATCGCGATCAAGCGCGCGCTCGACTACATGGGCTTGAAGGGTGGCGAGGCGATCAAAGACATCTCCATCGATCGCGTGTTCATCGGCTCCTGCACCAACGGGCGCATCGAGGATTTGCGCGCGGCGGCGAAGATCGTCGAAGGCCGCAAGAGGGCCGAGAGCGTCAGCGTGATGGTGGTTCCAGGCTCGGGTATCGTGAAGGCCCAAGCGGAAGCCGAAGGCCTCGACAAAATATTCCTCGCCGCCGGTTTCGAGTGGCGCGAACCGGGGTGTTCGATGTGCCTGGCGATGAACCCTGACAAGCTGGCGCCGGGCGAGCGCTGCGCCTCGACCTCCAACCGTAACTTCGAAGGTCGCCAGGGCCACAAAGGCCGCACCCATTTGGTGTCGCCCGCAATGGCGGCGGCGGCGGCGATCGCCGGGCGATTCGTGGACGTCCGCGAGTGGCATTGAGCCGCTCGCGAGTCCGGTGAAGGCGGGCGCCCTCTTCATTGACGAGGGCGACATCGTCGAGAGCTTCGTCAGGGCCTCCGGCCCTGGCGGGCAGAACGTCAACAAGACGTCCACAGCCGTGGAACTCCGGTTCGACGCCGCCCGGTCGCGGGCGCTGCACGAAGAAACGCGCCGGCGCCTGCTGAAGCTTGCGGGATCGCGGGCCACGTCCGATGGCGTGATCGTGATCTTCGCGCAGCGCTTTTCCTCCCAGCCACGCAACCGCGAGGACGCCAGATTGCGCCTAGCCGAGCTGATCGAACGCGCCCAATTTCGCGAAAAGCCACGCCGGGCGACGAGGCCGACTTTCGGCTCAAAGATTTGCCGGCTGGATGAAAAAAGCCGCCGCGGCGGCATCAAGGCGCTCCGAGGGAAAGCCGAGAGCGAGCCGGATTAAGGCACTCCCTTCTCCTACGAAGTTGGAGAAGGTGTCATTGCGAAGCAATGACGGATGAGGTGTGGAAAGGCAGACTGAAACGCATGAAAGTATTGCGCAAACGTTTGAGCCCATATCGTCCTGCGTTCAGCCCTGCTTTCCAAACCTCATCCGTTACGCCTTCGGCGCGACACCTTTTCCAGCCTTCGCTGGAGAAGCGGCTCCCCCCAAACGACAACGCGCCCCCGCCGGCTTTCAAACCGGGGAGGGCGCGTAGGGGTAACTCTATTTTCCCGACTGCCAGAGCCTGACGCGCGTTTCGCGTCAGCCCGTGGCGTCGAAAAGATTTACTGATTGACGATGGTGTAGCCGATCAGGCTGCCATGCACGTCGTACACGCCAATCTGGGTCGGGCCGACTGCCGGAGGCACAGTGTTGTAAGCCGCGCCGCTGGCGTCCGCACGAACCTGGCCGATATCCGTCGCCGCGCTCGTATCGAAGCCCACGAGGTGGTTGTGGACGTCATAGATGCCCTGGCCGTTCAAGGTCGGCGCGGCCAAGGCCGAACCCGTCGCAAACGCGCCGAGCGCCAGAACAGCGGTCGCCGCGAGCATCGTGTTGCGGATGGTATTCATAATTCTTCTCCTGTTTAACTTTGGAGACGGCTTCATCTCCCTATGTGTTTGAATATAGGGACCGGGTCTGGATAAAATAAGGCGGCAAGACACAATTGAGGACCATACTTGATCAACTCCCTGTGTTTCCTAATGTTGCCAAATTTTAACTATTAATCACCTCGTCGTGATCTTTCGAGTTTGTGATAATCGGCATCATCACCTTCATGTGATCTGTGGTTTATCGTCACAAAAAATTAAGACGGCAAGACCGGCGAGTTGGGGCGCCGCAGAGATGGTTCCGGGCCAATAAAGAGCGGAGGATGTGCGTCGCGGGACAAGAGAGCGTGCCAAAAACGCCAACGCGCCCCCGCGGGCTAAAGCCGGCGGGGGCGCGTAGGATCAGTTTTGCTTCCCGGCGCTTCGGGCGACGCGTTTGCGCGTCGGCCCTAGGCGTCGAAAAGCCTTACTTGCCGGCCGGAACGAAGCCGGTCAGGCTGCCGTGGACGTCGTAAACGCCAACCGTAGCGACGGGGGCGGTCGGAGCGTCGAAGGCGGCGCCAGCGTCAGCGCGAACGCCCTGCTCGGCGGGAGCAAAACCCGTCAGGCTGCCGTGCACGTCATAGACGCCAACCGTGGCGACCGCAGCGCCGCCGCCGATGGACTGCTCAGTCGCAGCCGGGGCGAAGCCGACGAGATGGCCGTGGTTATCGTAGATGCCCTGGGACGCCAGAGCCGATCCCGAAGCCAACGCGCCGATCGTCAAAGCGGTCGAGGCGGCGAGGGCAAAGTTGCGGATCGTATTCATCATCATTCTCCATTTCAAAGTTGGGAACCACTCTGTTCCCCGGTTCTGACTTCCGGCGCTCAAGGGCGACGCGTTTGCGTCGGCCCCTAGCGTCGAAAGGTCTTACTTGGCCGGAACGAAGCCGGTCAGGCTGCCGTGGACGTCGTAGACGCCGACCGTAGCGACGGGGGCGGTCGGAGCGTCGAAGGCGGCGCCAGCGTCAGCGCGGACACCCTGTTCCGCCGGCGCGAAGCCAACCAAGCTGCCGTGGACGTCGTAAACGCCCGTGGTGGCGACGGCAGAGCCGGCGTTCGCTTGGATCGACTGCTCGGTCGCGGGGGCGAAGCCGACGAGATGGCCGTGGTTGTCATAGACGCCCTGGGACGCCAGAGCCGATCCAGTCGCTAACGCGCCGATCGCCAAAACGGTCGAAGCGAGAGCAAAGTTGCGGATCGTATTCATCATCATTCTCCAGTTTTATATCGGGAACCACTCTGTTCCCCGGTTCTTGTTTTCGGCGCCGAAGGGCGACGCGTTTGCGTCAGCCCCTAGCGTCGAAAGGTCTTACTTGGCCGGAACGAAGCCGGTCAGGCTGCCGTGGACGTCATAGACGCCAACCGTGGCGACGGGGGCGGTCGAAGCGTCAAAGGCGGCGCCAGCGTCGGCGCGAACGCCCTGCTCGGCGGGGGCAAAGCCCGTCAGGCTGCCGTGCACGTCATAGACGCCAACCGTAGCGACCGGGCGCCGCCGCCGACCGACTGCTCGATCGCAGACGGAGCGAAGCCGACGAGACTGCCATGGTTGTCATAGATGCCCTGCGACGCCAGAGCCGAACCCGAAGCCAACGCGCCAAGCGCCAAAACGGTCGAGGCGGCGAGGGCCATATTGCGGATCGTATTCATCATCATTCTCCTGTTTAAAGATGGGAACCACTTCGTTCCCTGTGCTTCGGGAGATAGGGTCGATCTCATAACAGAAAAGGCGATAAAATATCGATTGCCTCGTTCGAGAAAATCGATAAGTTGGCCATCTGGCCACAAAACCCGCCGCAAACGCCCAGAAACGGGGGTTTCAGAGGACGGACCGCGCTTCGGACGGCCTCCAGATCCCCTCGCTCGCCCGAGGATAACAGTTTCGTGTTTACCGCTTGCGCCCCCGTCTCACCGTAGGGAAAGCGGAAAGGACCGCCCGATGCCCACCGACCCCGGCCAACCGACGCTCGACCAGCTCCGCGTCTTTCTCGAAGTCATCGACGCGGGGAGCTTCGCGGGGGCAGCGCGCAAATTGCGCCGGGCGACGTCGGTCGTGAGCTACGCCATCGCCAATTTGGAAGCGCAGCTCGGAGTTGACCTGTTCGACCGCGAGACCACCCAACGGCCGCGGCTGACCGACGCCGGCCGCGCGGTGCTGGCCGACGTGCGCACTGTCACGTCGGGCGTGGAATCGCTGAGGGCGAAAGTCACAGGCCTGAGTCGCGGCCTCGAGGCCGAGCTGCATGTGGTGTTCGACGTGATGTACCCCGGCAAAATCGGCGTCGAGATCCTGAAGGCGTTCCGCAAGGAATTCCCGACGGTGACGCTCTTTTTAAACGTCGAGGCTCTTGGCGCCGTCACGCAGATGATCCTTGCGCGCACCGCGACCCTCGGTGTCAGCGGCCCGTTCCCGATCGAGACCGGCGCCGAGCAATTGGAGCGGATCGCCATCGGCTCGGTCCGTCTCGCCGCCGTCGCCGCGCCAGACCATCCGCTGGCGCTGGCCGGCCGCAACCCGCCCGGCGCGGGGCGGGACCATGTGCAGCTTGTGCTCACCGATCGCTCCTCCCTCACGCAAGGCCGCGATTTCGGCGTCGCCGCCCGGCAGACGTGGCGGCTGGCCGATCTTTCGGCCAAGCTGACCCTGCTCCGCAACGGCCTCGGCTGGGGCACCATGCCGCTTCCGTTCATCACCGACGACCTCGCCAGCGGGCGGCTGGTGCGGCTCGACATGCCGGAGTACGGCGAACTGGAATATGCCCTCAGCGTGATCTACCGCACCGACACGCCGCCCGGACCGGCGGCGCGGTGGTTCATTGAGCGCCTGCGCGAGCCGCTGCCTCGCTTCGAGCCGCCGTCGTTTCTGCGCTAGGCCTCACCCGGCGCGGGTGCTGTACAGCGGCCCTGGCTGTGGGTCGCGGCCTTCGGTCCGAGTCACCGTGTTGAAACTGCCGACGTAGAAGGTCGAGGAGGAGCGGCCGGCGTAGAGCCAAAATTCGCTAAATCAAACTATTACGAATTATCTTTACAATTTCCAGAAATTATGGTAGGTGCTTCTTGGGATGGATCTGGCGACAGGCTTCGGTCCGCGCAAAAAGAGGGAGAAAAAGAATTATTGGGATTTAACGCGCAAGCCTCTGAAATCGCTTCGCTGCCGGCGTTAGTTAACGCCGTTTGGGCCTTAACTTGGGACGTTTCGGCGCTATTCCGGCTTTAATCGGGGCCTATTAAGGACGGCTTTCCTTGCCATGGGCGAAGTCCCAATAGGCTTCCCGCGCCCGCCGGAACAGCGGCCCAGGCTGCAGATCGCGCCCCTCGATCCGCGTCACCGGCGTCACCTTGCTGAAATTGCCGACGACAAAGATCTCGTCCGCCTTGTCAAAGTCCTCAAAGCTCAACGCCGCCTCCTCGGCGTCCGAGCCGAGCAGCGACAGCACGCGTTGACGCGTGACGCCGTTGAGGAAGGAGCCGTTGGCCGCCGGCGTCAGCGCCTTGCCGCCGCGCGCCATGAAGATGTTGGCGGTCGCCAGCTCCGCGACATTGCCGAGCATGTCCGCCATCAGGCAATTGTCGAAGCCGCGGGTGCGCGCTTCCAGCAGCGCCCGGGCGTTGTTGGGGTAGAGGCAGCCAGCCTTGGCCTCCACCGGCATCGTCATCGCCAGCGGTTTGAAATAGGCTCCCCGCGTCACCGATACGCCGGTCGGCTTGGGCAGCGGCGCGACGTAGACGCTCATGGCGAAGCGCGTCGTTTCCGGATTGGGTGGCACCGACCCTGGCCCGCCTTCCTCCGCCCAGTACATCGGCCTGACATAGAGCTCCGCGCCGGGGGCGAACTTCTTGATCCCCGTCCAGGCGATCTCGGCCATCTCCTCGACGGTCTTGATCGGCTTCAGCCACATCGTCTTGGCCGAGCGGTTGACGCGCGCGAGGTGCTTCTCAAGATCAGGCGCAACGCCTTCGAAGGCGCGCGCGCCGTCGAACACGGACGAGCCGAGCCAGAAGGCGTGGGTGCGCGCGCCGATGAAGGGCGCGTTGCCCTCCAGCCATTGGCCGTCGAGGTAGGTATAGGTCTCGGACCACTGCGCCATGCCGTGTCTCCTTTAGATCGGCTCGGGCCCGCGCGAGATCGCGGCGACGCCGGTGCGCGAGACTTCGACGAGGCCGATCGGCCGCATCAGCTCGACGAAGTCGTCGATCTTGTGCGGCGCGCCGGTGATTCGAAGATGAAGCTCTCGACCGTCGCGTCGATCATCTTGGCGCGAAACGCCTCGGCGAGCCGCAGGCCTCCGCGCGCGCTTCGCCCTTGCCGCGCACCTTCACCATCGCCAGCTCGCGCTCGATCGGCGCTTGCCGAGCGTGAGGTCGGTCACGCGATGGACCGGCACGAGGCGCTCGAGCTGATGGCGGATCTGCTCGATCACCTCCGGCGTTCCCGAAGTGACGACGGTGATGCGCGACAGGTGCGTTTCGTGCGCCACCTCGGCGACCGTGAGGCTCTCGATATTGAAGCCGCGCGCCGGAAATAATCCGACGACCCGCGCGAGAACGCCGCGGCTCGTTGTCGACCAGCACCGAAAGCGTATGGCTCTCGGTGTTGGATTTGCCGAGCGCGCGAGGAATAGGGCGAGGGCGGGTCGACGGCTGCGTTTGGCTCATGAGGAAATTCCTTCTTAATTTCGAAGCGCCGAGGCTCGGCGCGAAAGGTTCATTCGGCGGCGGCCCCATGGGCGCCGCGATCCAGCTCTGGAACAGATCGAAATCGATATTGCCGCCGCTAAGCACGAGGCCGACGCGCCTGCCCGGCAGCTTCCCCGCTCCTGCAGCGCGGCGGCCAGCGGCGCGGCGCCGGCGCCCTCGGCGAGATTGTGGGTGTCGGTCCAATAGGCGCGGACCGCGGCGGCGATCTCGTCGTCGCTGACCAGCACGATGCGCGACGCGCCGCGCCGGATGATGGCGAGCGCTTCCGCGTCGGGGACGCGCGTCGCCATGCCGTCGGCGAGCGTGTCGGCGGCTTCAGTGGAGACCGGCTTGTCCCGCGGCGAGCGAGAGCGCATAGGCCGGCGCTCCGGTCGATTGCACGCCGACGATCTCAGTCTTCAGCCCAAGCGCGTCGCGCGCGGCGATGCAGCCGCAGATGCCGGAGCCCTGCCGACGGGGACATAGAGCACGTCGAGGTCGGGCGCGTTCGCGAACATTTCGAGCGCGTAGGTCGCGACGCCCGAGCACAGGTCGCGATGGAACGACGGGACCATCTCCAGCCCGCGCGCGACGGCGAGCCGCCCCGCCTCCTCACGCGCGGCCTGGAAATCGTCGCCGTGCTCGATCAGTTCGGCGCCGAGCGCGCGCATCGCAGCGTTCTTCTCGGTCGAATTGCCGCTGCGGCACGAGGATCGTCACCGGCGCGCCGAAGCGCCGGCCGGCGAACGCGAGGCTCTGTCCGTGATTGCCGCGCGTCGCCGAAATCAGGCCCTTCGCATTGGGCGCGCGACGGCGGAACGCTATCGACATACACCAGGCCGCCGCGCACCTTGAACGCGCCGGTCGGCGTGTGGTTCTCGTGTTTGACGACGACCTCAGCGCCGAGGCGCTCGGCGAGCAGCGGCCAGCGCAGCGTTGGCGTTGCGGACATCGCTTGCGCCACGATGCGGTGTGCGTCTTGCAGTTCGTCGAGGGTGAACATTTCGGTTCCAAAGCTTGCTTTCCCCCTTGCCCGGGGAGAGACGCGAAGCGCCTTTTGGGGCGCTTCGCAGAACGCTGACGTGCGCGAGGGGCCGCGCTAGACCAGCATCTTGCCCTTCTCGTCGATGACGCTGCCGAGCTCGATGCCGGCGTCGTCGCCCAGATCCGCAAGCAGCATCTCGTTGTGCGCCTTGCCCGACGGGATCATCGGGAAGCAGTTCTCCATCTGGTCCACCAGACAGTCGAAGATCACCGCCTTGGGCGTGTCGATCATTTCGAGAATCGCCTCGTCGAGCTTGGCAGGATCCGAGCAGCGGATGCCGTGCGCGCCATAGGCTTCGGCGAGCTTGACGAAGTCCGGCAGCGAGTCGGTGTAGCTCTCGGAATAGCGGCCGCCATGCAGCAACTCCTGCCACTGCCGCACCATCCCCATGTACTGATTGTTGAGGATGAAGATCTTCACCGGCAGGCGGTACTGCGCCGCCGTGGACATCTCCTGCATGTTCATCAGGATCGAGGCTTCACCGGCGATGTCGATCACCAAGGCGTCACGGTGGGCCATTTGCACGCCGATCGCGGCGGGGAGGCCGTAACCCATCGTGCCAAGCCCGCCGGAGGTCATCCAACGGTTGGGCTCCTCGAATTTGAAATGCTGAGCCGCCCACATCTGATGTTGGCCGACTTCGGTGGTGATGTAGACGTCGCGCTTCTTGGTGAGCTCCCAGAGCCGTTGGATCGCGTGCTGCGGCTTGATGATTTCGGCCGAGTTGCGAAACCCGAACGACTTCCGCTGCCGCCACTTATCGATCTGCTTCCACCATGAAGCCAACGCCGCCGTGTCAGGCTTGGGCGCATGCGCCCGCCAAAGCGTCACCATGTCCTCGAGCACATGCGCGCAGTCGCCGACGATGCCGAGGTCAACCTTGACGGTCTTGTTGATCGAGGAAGCGTCGATGTCGATATGGATCTTCTTGGAGTGGGGCGAGAAAGCGTCGAGCCTTCCGGTGATGCGATCGTCGAACCGCGCGCCGACGCAGATCATCAAGTCGCAGTCGTGCATCGCGTGGTTCGCTTCGAACGAACCATGCATGCCGAGCATGTCCAACCACTGCTTGTCGGACGCCGGGTAGGCGCCCAGGCCCATCAGGGTCGACGTGATCGGGAAACCGGTCATGCGCACGAGTTCGCGCAGCAATTCGGAGGCGCGGGGCCCCGAATTGATGACGCCGCCGCCGGTGTAAAAGATCGGGCGTTTGGCGTGGGCCATCATTTCGACGGCGTGCGCGATGCGTTCGGGGTCGCCCTTCAGGCGCGGCCGATAGGTCTTGTGCTGGACGTCCTTCTCGAAGGTGTAAGTCCCAGTCGCGAACTGCACATCCTTCGGGATGTCGATCACGACGGGGCCGGGCCGCCCGTGCGAAGCGACATAGAACGCCTCGTGCAGGATGCGCGGCAAATCCTCAACCCGGCGCACGAGGTAATTGTGCTTGGTGCAATTGCGGGTGATGCCTGTGGTGTCGCATTCCTGGAACGCGTCGGAGCCGATCAGATGGGTCGGCACCTGGCCGGTGATGCACACCAAGGGAATCGAATCCATCAGCGCGTCGGTCAGGCCGGTGATGGCGTTGGTCGCGCCCGGACCCGAGGTGACGAGCAGAACGCCCACCTTGCCAGTCGAGCGGGCGTAGCCCTCGGCCGCATGCGAGGCGCCCTGTTCATGTCTCACCAGGATGTGACGGAGCTTGTTCTGCTGGAAGATCGCGTCATAGATCGGCAGCACCGCGCCGCCGGGATAACCGAACACGTGCTCGACGCCCTGGTCCTTGAGCGCTTCGACCACCATCTCGGCGCCGGTCATTTTCCGCGACATTGTCCTCTTCCTTCCACCAAACTTGCCAATCGGGTCAGCTTCATCAAGGCAATAAAAAAGGCCCTCGAGGGGCCCTGGACGCGCGTCAGTTCAGCGGGACCGACTAGAGCCGGCCGCCCCCTGACGCGCAACTTACGATAAGACTCGCAGACACGAGCGTTCTCCAAAATAGGTTTGCGACAATAGGCGAGCGCGGGCGGGGCGTCAAGAGATGTCGCCTCACGATTTCAAATCGAGGTGTGTTTTGAATTTACGTCACAGTTACCGGCGCAGCGCCACGCTCGCCTCTGTTCGCCTCCGCTCCCAGCCGTTCCGTTCGAGTTCCGGCTTGTCGTGCTCGTTCTCGGGATAGCCGAGGCAGAAATAGCCGATGAACATCCAATTGGATGGAGTCTCCAGGCATTTCGTCACCATCTCCGGCGAGAGGATCGAGACCCAGCCCACGCCGACGCCATGCGCCCGCGCCGCCAGCCAGAGCGTATGCGCCGCCATCACCGCGGAGTAGGCCACCGTCTCCGGCATCGTGCGGCGCCCGAGCCCGTGCCCTTGGTCAGGTTCGGCCTCGGCGAACAGCGCCAAGTGATGCGGGGCCTGATCGAGCCCCGCGAGCTTCAATCGCGCGTAGTGCGCCGCGCGGCTTGAAGAATAGTCAGCCAGCGCCTCTGCGTTGCAAAGCTCGAAATTCGTCTTGATTTGCCGGCGCCGGTCGCGATCCTCGACCCAGACAAAGCGCCAGGGTTCACTGAGCCCGACCGAAGGGGCGAGGGCCGCCAGCGACAGCAGCTCGTCCAGGCAGGCCGAATCGACCGGCTCGGAACGAAACCGCCGGACATCGCGCCGCCAGCGCAGCAGCGTCTCGAACTGCTCCCGAAACTGAGCGTCAAAAAGCGGCGGCTGGGCTTCCGCTGGCCATGGCTCAGTTGAGTTTGCCGCTCTCCCGCCCATGTCCGACCCTAACCTCCCGATCGGCTGTTTCTCTAGCCTTCGACCAGATAGCTTGACAACACGGCGCGGGTTGGTGGGAAAGACCTGATATGACGGATAACGCGACTAAGCCGGTTCTTCGGGTGCTGCTCTGCGCCCCGCGCGGCTTTTGCGCCGGCGTGGTGCGGGCGATCGACGTTGTCGAAACGGCGCTGAAACGCTTCGGCCCGCCGGTCTATGTCCGGCACGAGATCGTTCATAACCGGCACGTCGTCGACTCGCTCAAGGCTAAAGGCGTCGTATTCATCCGCGAGTTGAGCGAGGCGCCGGCCGGCAGCGCGCCGGTGGTGTTCTCTGCGCATGGCGTCGCCAAGTCGGTCCCCGAGGAAGCCGCGACGCGCAATCTCTTCACCATCGACGCGACGTGTCCGCTGGTGACGAAGGTGCATCGCGAGGCGCAGGCGCACTACAAGCGCGGCCGCAAGATCATCCTGATCGGCCACCCCGGCCACCCCGAGGTGGTGGGCACGATGGGACAATTGCCGCCGGGCGCGGTGACGCTAGTCGGGGCCATCGAGGAAGTCGAGGCGCTGCCCTTCAGCGCCGATGAGCCGCTCGCTTATGTCACGCAGACCACGCTTTCGGTCGACGACACCCGCGACATTCTTGCGGCGCTGAAGACGCGCTATCCGCAGGCGAGCGCGCCGCCGGTCGAGGACATTTGCTACGCCACCACCAATCGCCAGGAGGCGGTCAAACGCGCCGCCGCCGAAGTCGAGGCGTTCATCGTCGTCGGCGCCGCGAATTCCTCAAACTCGCAGCGCCTGCGGGAGGTCGCCAAGCGGTCCGGCTGCCGGGTTGCGCTGCTGGTCGCTAACGCGGCGGCGATCGACTGGGCAAAGCTGGAAGGCATCGCTTCGCTCGGGATATCCGCGGGCGCATCGGCGCCGGAAGTGCTGGTCGAGGAAATCCTGGATGCCCTGGCGCTGCGGTTTGCGCTCAACCTAGAGACCGTGACGACCGCCACGGAAACCATGGCGTTTCCGCTGCCGAAAGTGCTGCGGGAAGAAGCAACGACGGGCTGAACGCCGTCGCACAGCTTTAAAGCTACTGCATCGCTCCCGGCCCCGGAATAGCTCCGGGGGGGCATTTGCCGAGGATGATCATGCCCAGTACTTCGTCAGGGGTAAGGTCCTTGACCTTGCCGGTGCCGACGACTTGGCCGTTCTTCATCACCGTCACCCGGTCCGCGAGATCGAAGACATCGTGGATGTCGTGGCTGATCAGGAAGATGCCGATGCCCTCGGCTTTGAGCTGCTTGATGAGCTCGCCGACCTGCGCCGTCTCCGCTGGGCCAAGCGCCGCGGTTGGTTCGTCCATGATCAGGATGCGCGCGTTGAAATGGATCGCGCGCGCAATCGCCACCGACTGACGTTGGCCGCCCGAAAGCTTCTTCACCGGCTCCTTGAAGCGGCGGAAGTTCGGGTTGAGCCGGCCCATCACCTCGCGCGTCTGCGCCTCCATCGCGACGTCGTCGAGCGTGCCCCATCGCGTCTTGAGTTCGCGCCCAAGAAACAGGTTCGAAGCGGCGTCGACGTTGTCGGCCAAAGCCAGCGTTTGATAGATCGTCTCGATACCGTAGTGCTTGGCGTCGCGCGGGTTTTCAATCTTCGCGTCCGCGCCGTTGATCTTGATCTCGCCGCTGTCGCGCTTGTAGGCGCCCGACAGGATCTTGATCAGCGTCGATTTCCCCGCGCCGTTATGTCCGAGCAAGCCGACGACTTCGCCGGGATAGAGGTCGAGGCTTACGTGATCGACCGCTTTGATGCCGCCGAAAGCGATCGAGATGTCGCGCATGTCGACCAGCGGCGCCGCTTGTTCAGCCATTGTCAGAGCCCCTCTAGCTTTGCCGGCGCCGATACATCTGGTCGAGCCAGACGGCGAGGACGAGCACCGAGCCGACGATCACGTCCTTCACGGCGCTATCGAAGTTGAGCAGCGTCATGCCCGACTGCAGGCTCTGCATCACCAGTGCGCCCAGCATGGCGCCATAAATTGTGCCGACGCCGCCGGCGAGCGACGTGCCGCCGATGACCGCCGCGGCGATGGTGTAAAGTTCGTCGAACTGGCCGATCGAATTCGTTGCGGCGTCAAGGCGCGCCGAGGCGATGCAGCCCCCGATGCCGCAGAGGCCCCCCATCAAGCTGAACATCATCAGCGTGACGCGCCGCGTGTTAACGCCCGCCAAATCGGCGGCTTCAGGGTTGCCGCCGATCGCGTAGATGTAGCGGCCGAAGGCGGTTCGCTCGGCGATGAAGGTCATGACGACGCCGACCGCAAGCGCAATCAGCATCGGGATGGCGAAGCCCGTTCCAATCAGGAGGCCGCCGTCGGGAATGGGAATGTGGTGATCGTTGGCATAATCTTCCGCGATCTTGGGCGGCCAAGTGTAAGCATTGACGATCCACACGATCGCCAGCGTCACCAGGCAGCCGAGAACGCCCAGGACAACTTCCGCCCAGATCGGCCGCTGTGGGAAGTGAAACCGCTGGCGCTGCGACCGGTTGGACACCAGGCTCCAAAGGATCACGGCGCAAATCGCCAGGCCGAGCCCCCAGCTTGCGTTGGCGCCGATCCAGGACTCCGGCGGCGTGCCGCCGATGCGCTCAAACGTGTCGTCCAAGGGGGCGACAGTTTCGCCGCGGATCACCCACCAAGCGGCGCCGTTGTAGACGATGAGGCCGCCGAGCGTGACGATGAAGGCAGGGATGCCGGCGTAGGCAACCAGGAAGCCGTTGAAGGCGCCGAGGATCGCGCCGAGCCCCAAGGAGATGATCACCGCGATGATCCAGATCGCAGGATGGCCCGCGCCCAGCCATGGCCCCAGCCAGTAGGCCTGCGCGACGCCGGCGACGACCGCGATGAAGCTCAGCAGCGAGCCGACGGAGAGGTCGATGTTGCGGGTGACGATGACCAACACCATGCCGGTGCTCAGCACCGAGATTACCGAGGTCTGGATCAACAGGTTCCATAGGTTGCGCGGGGTCAGAAAGACGCCGTCGCTCCAAATCTCGCTTAGCGTTCCCAAGACGCCACGCTGGGCGAATCCGTCGGTGGTGAACAGGTCGTCGGGACCGAGCGAATGCCGCCGACAATTTGAAACCCCAGCCAGATCAGCAGCAGCGCCCCGACCATCCCGAGCATGCGGGTGTCAATCTCGGTCGCGCGAAAGAAGCGGGTGACGACGCTTTCCTGCGCTGTCGCCGGCCCTCGCCCTGCGTCGGTAACGCTGGCCATAGATCCCCCCGGAACGCTCGATTTCCCAGCGCGGAGGTCCCGCGCAACACGGCTCACATAAAAAGACCGCGCGGCTCTTGTCGAGTCGCGCGGCCGCCTTAATCCAAGTCCGGCTTTGACGGCCGGACGCTTACGATCAGCCGCAAGCCTTGACCGCGCCGGCCTTCACGCCCGCGCAAGCCTTGTCCTTGGTGATCCAGCCGGCGTCGATGACGTCGTTCAGGTTGTCCTTGGTGATCGGATCCGGAGCGAGCAGGATCGCGGGCATCTCACGCCCTTCTTGCCCTTGTTGAACTTCGCCACGCCCGGAATGTCGGTGACCTTCTTGCCGTCAGCGAGAGCGAGAGCGGCTTCGGCGGCGGCCTTGCCGAGAACGCGGCTAGTCTTTCCAGATCGAGACGGTCTGCGTGCCCAGCGCGACACGGTTCAGAGCGGCCTGATCGCCGTCCTGGCCGGAGACCGGCACCGGCCCGCAAGGCCCTGCGCCTTGAGCGCCGCGACGACGCCCGAAGCCATGCCGTCGTTCTCGGAGACCACCGCGTCAACCTTGTTGTTGCGGCTGGTCAGGCACTGTTCCATTTCTTCTGGGCATTGTCCGGCTTCCAGCCGTCGGTGAAGGTCTCGCAGACGTTCTTGATCTTGCTTGGCGTCCATCGCCGGCTTCAACACTTCCGTGATGCCGGAGAACAGGAAGGTCGCGTTCGGGTCGCCCTTGTCGCCCTTGATGAAGGCGTAGTTGCCGGCCGGCTTGGCCTTCAGGATTTCCTTCGCCATCAAGCGGCCGACGCCGATGTTGTCGAAGGTGATGTAGAGGGCGTTCGGATCTTCGAACTGCACGTCATAGGCGATCGACTTGATGCCGGCGTCGTTGATCTTCTTGATCGAGGGCAGAATGGCGTCCGAGTCGTAAGCGACGACGAGAATGACGTCGACCTTCTGCGCGATCAGGCCTTCGATGTCCGAAGCCTGCTTGGCCGCGGAGTCCTGCGCGTCGGCGGTGATCTAGCGTGTCGCCGGCGGCTTCGACGACTTTGCTGATGGCGGCTTCGTCGGTCTTCCAGCGCTCTTCCTGGAATGTCTTCCAAGAGACGGCGATCTTCTTGCCGGCGGCTTCGGCGGGCATCGCGGTGGCGCCGAGAAGTATGGCGCCGGCGGCGAGCGCCGCTAGTGACGTACGTAGCATTTGGGTTCCTCCCCGAGAATTAGGATCTCGCTTGTCCTGTCGCCAAGACGAGCGAAACAGCCGGCCCGCGCAGTACCGCTGACCGGCTGCGCATGTAGAGCGCTAAGGCGTCAATGCTGCAGAACGTTTCCCGAGTCAACGCGCGCAGACGTCCAAAATGTCCGCCCAAGAATCCAGGCTTATTCGGTCTATTGTCGAACAGCGCTGGCAAAACTTGTAGATTAATCATGACGCTGGACAGACGTGACGACTTGCCTTCGCGCATGGCCCGCGACGAGCATAAGACTTTGGTCGCAGACCGTTCCGGAAGTCGTGATTGTCGGACGTCTTGTCACTGATAAGTCGCATCGCTAGTCACCACCGCCGACGCATCGTTGCGACGGAAAGACGTGTCATGAGGAAGCCCAAGGATCGCCTGCCGCTGACGTTTGCGCTGCTGGCGGCGATGGTCGTCGCGACGGCCGCCGGGGCCTCGTCGTGGGACGAGCGCGCGCTTCCCAGCCACGTCGATTTCGACAGCGTCGCGGCGCAAGGCGAGTCCGGTCTGCCGGCGTTGATCGCGCGGGGCAAAGAGTTGTTCTCGGCGAAGTTCACCACCGTCGACGGAGCGGGACGTCCCAAGGCCACGCAGGCGATCGTGCCCACCAAGCGCAAGGTCGGCACGAACGCCGCCTTCTCGCGCCTTAGCGGCCCGGACGCCAGTTCCTGCTCGGCCTGCCATCACGACCCCATCGCCGGCGGCTCGGGAGACTTCACCGCCGACGTCTTTGTCTCCGAAGGTTTCGAGAGCCCGGTGTTCGACTCGACCGATCCTTCGTTCTCGAGCGAGCGGCACTCGATGGCGCTCATGGGCGCGGGTCTCGTCGAATTGCTCGCTCGCGAGATGACGGCGGACCTGCGCGCTGAGCGCGACGCTGCCGTGAAGCAGGCCCGAAGCTCCGGCCAAGACGTGCGCGCCGATATGGACAGCAAGGGCGTGCAGTTCGGCTCGATCCTGGCGCATCCCGACGGCGTCGTCGATTTCGCTGCGCTCAGCGGCATCGACCCCGACCTCACGCTGCGCCCGTTCAGCCGCAAGGGCGTGTTCACCAGCATCCGCCAGTTCACCATCAACGCGCTCAACATCCACCACGGCATGCAGGCGATGGAGCGCTTTGGCGTGCGCTGGACCGGCAGCCATGACTTCGCCGAGAGCGGCGTGCCCGACACCATCACGCCCGGCGACGTCTCGGCGCTCGTCGCCTTCCAAGCGACGCTGCCGCCGCCGACCGTCAAGGCGGACCTGCCGGAGGATTGGGCCAAGGCGGCCGTGGAAGGGGAGAAGCACTTCACCGATGTCGGTTGCGCCTCCTGCCATCGCGAGACGCTGCCATTGAAGTCGTTGGTCTTCACCGACCCCGCGCCCTACGACACCGCGGGCACGCTGCGGGACGGCGAAGTCCGCAAGGACATTTCCATCGATCTTTCCAAGTTCGCCTTCGCCAAGGACCTTAAGAAGAATGACAAGGGCGAGTGGTTGATCCCCGTCTACAGCGACATGAAGCGCCACCTGATCGTGGACGAGCAGAACAACCAACTCGGCAATGAGCTGCAGGCGCAGCGCTTCGTCGAGCGCGACGTGTTCCTGACGCCGCGCCTGTGGGGCGTCGGCTCGACCGCGCCTTACGGCCATCGCGGCGATTTCCGGATGCTCAACGAAATCATCGTCGCCCACGGCGGCGACGCCGCCTTCGCGCGCAACGCGTATCTCGACCTGACGGCGGACCAGCGCGACACGGTCATTGCGTTCCTGCGTTCGCTCGTGATCGAGGCTCCGTGATGCGTCTCCTCGCCAAACTCATCGTTGCGGGCTGCGCCCTCATCGCCGCTCCGGCGTTCGCCGACGACGCGCCGAAGCCATCGATGGCCGACGTGCCGGTCATGCATGAGGAGGCCGCGGCGGCGGGGCTGCATCAGGTTTATGATGGCCCGTGGGAGTTTTTTGTCGGCGGCGGCGCCGCGGCGCTCGATTGCGACGGCTCGGGTTTTCCGAGCCTGTTCGTGGCTGGCGGCAAGAACCCGGCAAAGCTGTTCGTCAACAAGTCGGTGCGCGGCGGCCCGCTGAAGTTCGAGGAGAAGCCGATCGATCTCGGCGATCCCAGCCTGCTCACCAACGTCATCGGCGCCTACCCCATTGACATCGACAACAGCGGCCACATGGGCCTGTTCGTGCTGCGCGTCGGCGCCAACCTGATGCTCAAGGGCGGCCCCGACTGCACGTTCAGCCTCGCCAACAAGGCATGGGGCTTTGAGGGCGATCCCGGCTGGACGGCGAGCTTTTCGGCGACCTGGGAGAAGGGACAGAAATTCCCGACGCTCGCCATCGGCCATTACGTCGACCGCGCCGCGCCCGGCTCGCCTTACGGCACCTGCGAGGACAATTCGCTCTACCGCCCGGGTCCGGGCGACAAGCCGGACTATTCCGAGCGCACACCGCTGGCGCCGGGCTTCTGCGCGCTGTCGATGCTGTTCACCGATTGGAACCGCTCGGGCACGCCGTCGCTGCGCGTCTCCAACGACCGGCAATATTACCGCGGCGGCGAAGAGCAGATGTGGAAGGTCGATCCCGGCAAGCCGCCGACGCTCTATGGCCGCGCTGACGGCTGGCGGCATGTCTCGATCTTCGGGATGGGCATCGCCGAAGGCGACATCGACGGCGCCGGCTATCCCGAATACGCGCTGACTTCGATGGGCGACACCAAGATCCAGAAGCTCGACGACGCCGCGGGCAAGGGCGAGGCGCCGATCTATCGCGACATCGCCGGCGACGTCGGCGCCACCGCGCACATCCCCTATTTCGGCGGCGACAAGAAGCCGTCGACCGGCTGGCATTCCGAGTTCGAGGACTTCAACAACGACGGCGTGCTCGACCTGTTCATCGCCAAGGGCAACGTCTCGTCGATGCCGGATTTCGCCGCGTTCGATCCGAACAATCTGTTGCTCGGGCAGTGGAACGGCAAGTTCATTGAGAGCGGCCAGCAGGCGGGCCTGGCGCTCAACCATCAGGGGCGCGGGGCGGTCATCGCCGACCTCAACCTTGACGGCAATGAAGACCTGCTGGTGGTCAACCGCGCCGAGCCGGCCTCGCTGTTCCGCAATCTTGGCGCCGACGATGACAAGGGCGGCGTGCTGCCGATGGGCAACTGGGCGCAGATCAAGCTGATCCAGCCGAGCCCCAACCGCAACGCCGTCGGCGCCCGGTTGCTCATCAAGGCCGGCACGCGCTCGCAGACGCGGGAAGTGCAGATCGGCGGCGGCGACGCTTCGGGGCATGCGGGCTGGGTGCACGTCGGTCTCGGCACCGCCGAGCGCGCGGAGATTCGCGTGCAATGGCCCGACGGCGAATGGAGCGCCCCCTACCGCATCTTCGCCGACCAGTTCGTGGTGGTGGACCGGACTAAGACGCAGGCGGAATACTGGTATCCCGGGCGGTAAGGGCAGGGACCTTATATCAAGGGCCCGTAAGGTCCGAAAACCCTTCATTAAGGTCCCGTTAAGGTCCAAAGGACCTTAATTATCGAGCGCGTCGCAATGATTTCAAAGGGTTGTCCGTTAAATCGGCATTTTTTCTATTTCCCAGGCCCACACCCTCTCGCGGCGCATGATTTCCTCCCTCCTTGCGGGGGAGGGTTGGGGAAGGGGCGAACCATCTCGAAGCCATCCTCCACCGCTATCATTATTTCTGAAAAATGTAAAGAGAAATCGCACATTTCATTTTATCTGACAGGGGACGAGAGGATGTCAGGCTGATCGTGCCGGCGCTTGCCTCTTCCGTTGCGGCGAAGCCATTGTGCGCCCACGGCGGCGGGACCGGAACCAAAGACATGTGCTTGCGACTTGCGGCGACCAGTCAGAGCCAGAGGGCGCGGTGAGCGATCAAAATGCCTTTCCGCACTTTCGTAAGCTCTATACGCACAGCGGCGCCCATTACGCTCAGCTATTGCAGCGTGCCCACGCGTTTCTTCGCCCGAAGACCTATTTGGAAATTGGGGTCGAAACCGGATTGACGCTGAAATTCGCGACCTGCCGCACGCTCGCCGTCGATCCCCAATTCAAAATCACTTCAGACGTCATCATGAAAAAGGAACGCATGTTCTTTTTTCAGACGACAAGCGACGATTTCTTTGCCTCAAACGACGTCGTCGCTTTGGCGGGCGGCCCGATCGAGCTGGCGTTCCTCGATGGTTGGCATCAGTGCGAACATCTCTTGCGCGATTTCATCGCGACCGAAGCCGTATCCAGCAAGGACTCCGTCATCGTCCTGCACGATTGCCTGCCGACCGACATCTACATGGCCAGACGCTGGGCGTTCGACACCGCAATCGCAAAGCTCACGCCGACGCCGGGCCTTTGGACCGGCGATGTGTGGAAAGTGCTCATGATCCTAAAAAAATATCGTGAGGATTTGAGGATCACCTGTGTAAACGCAGCGCCGACCGGATTGGTTTTTGTGAGCCATCTGGACGAGCGCACGCATGTGTTGCGCGATAGCTACGAGGCGATCGTAGAAGAGATGAGCGCACTGAGGACCAGTGAGGAAGAGCTGACGCGATTCCTTTCGGACGCCAACATCGTCGATACGCGGGAGTTCGAAACAGAGCCGAAATTCCGCCAGGCGCTCTTCGCGCCCTAGAGCGCGACGCGATAGCATGGAAGCCCCAGCATGCTTCGCACATTCGCAAGCAAACTCTACTAGTGGGGTCATGAGAGCGCTGGCGGAGGTGTGCTTCTCCTCCCTCCACGAAGTGGGGGAGAGGGACCGGGGAACTGACTGAGTAATGCGCTCGTGCTTTCTCACCGGGACGTCACTCAGGCCGCATGCCGGGAGTGCAAGGGGGCCTTGAGCGCCATCGCCCTCACTTCACACGCCGGCCGCGAAAGTAGCCCTTGTTCGTGGTGTTCTGTTTGATGTTCGCGGTGTCGCCCTGTTCCGAAGCGTTCACCTCGCCGTGGCGCTTTGCTGCGGCGTTGTCGCTCGGGGCTTCCGGATGATCGCCTGGGCCTTTGTTGCTGCGATTGGCGGGAGGCGCTTCCGGCAAATGTTTGGACATGAAATTCTCCAACGTTCTAATCAATCCCGCATTGCGTCGTCGTGCTATGCATCGTTCGGAACCATCGCTGCGACTTCTTCGTCGTCGTTTGACAGAGCACTGGCGGCCGCGCCGCAACGCCGTTGGGGCCTATGGCGACGGACGGGGGATATTGCTGGTAGGAGCGCTCATATTTTGCGGCCAGGGCCGCGGAGCCTGACGACAGTGCGGCGCCGCAGACAAATGCCGCAAAGAACAACTTACGCATTTTGGCCTCCTCACGAGGAAAATCTGAGGAAACAACGCGAGAAAACCCGAATCGTTCCACGTGCGGCCCGTTGGCATGACGCGGCCCGCTGCGCCGGGGGAGGGAACGCGCAACGCGCTCAGGCGTTTTTTGATATGTACAATGCCGGAGTTCAAAAATGCCCGCTAACCCCATCCCTCCCGCAGACCCAAAACCCGTTCCTCCTGGCGATCCCAGTCCTGACCCGATCGAAGACCTCAAGAAGCAAGCCGAAGCGCTCAAGGAGCGCATCGAGGAGCTAAAGAAGCGGACCGATATGCCCGTCAACGCCGCGCTCGGCAG
Organism: uncultured Pseudomonadota bacterium; assembly: GCA_963730695.1. GTDB lineage: Bacteria > Pseudomonadota > Alphaproteobacteria > Rhizobiales > Beijerinckiaceae > Roseiarcus. Next base: position 17,517 of record CAVSSV010000037.1, on the reverse strand, counting down.
CCCGTCCTGGGAGCAGGGAGCCGCGGACGGTCACCTCGACCGCAAAGACGACGACGACGAGACGTGACTCTTCTCGCTCTCCCCGTTGAAAACGGGGAGAGGGGGAGGCGCTAATGCGCGAGCAACACCTGCCCGCGGCGCTCCGGCGTGAAGCGGATGATGACGATGATGACCACGGCGACGATGCCTGCGGTCCAGGCCAGCGCCAAGCCATAGTTGCCGCCATTGGCTTCAGCGAAACGCGCCTGGAACGGCCCGTTGTAGGAAGCGAGAAAATTGCCGGCCTGATAGATGAATGCGGGCAGGGTTGCGCGCGCGGCGCCGGGCGAGAGCTCGTTGAGGTGGGCGGGGATGACGCCCCAGGCGCCTTGCACGGCGATCTGCATGACGAAGCCGCCGAGCGCCAGCATCACCGGCGTGACTGAGAACGCCCACAACGGCAGCGCCGGCAAAGCGATGGCGGCGGCGATGGTGATGGCGTTGGCGCGGCCGATCCTCTCCGACAACGCGCCAAAGCTGAGGCCGCCGACGATGGCGCCGAGATTGGCGACGATGGTGATCCAGCTCACCGTCGTCGAATCGAAGCCGTGCTGCTTCTGCAGGAATGTCGCATAAAGATCCTGCGTGCCGTGACTGAACAGATTGAACGCCATCATCATCACGACGGCGTAGATGACCAGACCCCAATTGGCCTGGATCGATTCCCACAGTCCTGGCTTGTTGGCGACCTTCTGCGCTTCGGCGAAGGCGGGCGATTCCGGCACATTGTTGCGGATGAACAGCACGATCAGCGCCGGCAGCACCGACAGCAGAAACAGCGCCCGCCATCCCACGACATAGCCGAAGACGGTGCGGCCATCGAACAGGCCGAAGGCCGCGGCGGCCAGCAGGAAGCCCGCGGGATAGCCGCATTGCAGCAGGCCGGAGACGAAGCCGCGCGCTTGCGGCGGTATCGACTCCATCGCCAACGAACTGCCCAGGCCCCATTCGCCGCCCATGGCGATGCCGAACACCGCGCGCAGCACCAGGAAGACCGTGAGGTTTGGCGCGAACGCGGCGGCCGCGCCGACGACGGAATAGCAGACGATGTCGAGCATCAGCGCGGGTTTGCGGCCCCAGCGGTCGCCGATGCGGCCGAAGATGAAGGCGCCGACGAAGCGCATCGCAAGCGTCAGGAACAGGGCGTAGGAGACCGCGGGAACATCGACGTTGAACTCTTTGGCGATGTCCTTGAGCAGGAAGGTGAGCAGAAAGAAATCGAACGCGTCGAGCGTCCAGCCCAGGAAAGAAGCGAGCACAGTCTTCTGCTGCGCGGCGGTCAAGTTCATCGTGTCCTCCCCAGGGGCGGCGATCAGCGTAACAGCCGCGGCGCCGTTTTGTTTTCACGATAGCGTGCAAGGCCCTAGCGGCCAATGCGACGTTTGGACGACAGACGTCGTGCGCCTAGCCGCGCAGCGCAAAGCCGCGCGCGCGCAAGGAGCGCGGACCGGCCGCTAACGCAGCGAGCAGCCGGCGCTGGCCGGCGTCGTTGTGGGCGACGATTAGCCGTTCGGCATGGGGAGCGTCGCCGTTGCGCACCGCGGCGGCGATGGAGCGGTGGTCGGCGCGAGCTTCCTGGCGGGCGGCCTCGTCGCTGGCCGACAGCCAGCGCGCGCGGGCGAGGCGCGTCATCGCCTCCTCGACGCCGCGCGCGAGAAAAGCGTTGCCGGAGAGCCGCGCCAGGGCGACATGAAACTCCGCGCCGGCACGCTCCCATTCCGCTTGGTCAAGCGGCTGATCGCAGAGGTCGAGGATGGCGGTGAGCGGGGCGAAAGCGGCGTCGCTGAGCGCGCCTCGGGCAAAGCGATCGATGGAGAGTTTTGCGGCGCCCACTTCTAGCACGACGCGATATTCATAGACTTTGGTGAGGTCTTCGGCGTCGAGCGGCGCCGAGATCCAGGCCCGCCCCTCGCGCGCCACCAGCCCCTCGCGCTCAAGCTGCATGAGGGCGGCGCGGACGGGGGTGCGGGAGGCGTTGAGGAACGCCTCGAGCGAACGCTCGGGCAGCCGCTCGCCAGGGGCGAAATCGAGATCGAGGAGAGCCGCGCGGAGGCGGGTCTCGACGTCAGCGGTTTGGGTCACGGGCGTGCCCCAATTGGGCATATCGCGCTGTCGCGGACACCCCTTCTCCCCTTGCGGGACCGAGGGAAACGCGTCCGCGTTTCCCGGGGGGTGGCGCGAAGCGCCGGATGAGGGGTTGCTTCCGCAGGGCAAATGGCTCGGCAAATCAGCGCCAAGCCGATGCCACTCGCCTCAGGCGGCTGCCATCGCGTCCCGTCGTACCGACCCCTCATCCGCCCCTTCGGGGCACCTTCTCCCGCAAGGGGAGAAGGGGCTCGGCGGCGACATTTTTGCCCACACCTCCGCACTTCGACGACACGGCTGGAGATCTGTAACGGAGATGTGCGGCTTCGAACGATAGACATGGCGCATTCCATGGGATACACATTTGGTATACCAAAAATCACCCGGTGTCCACCGTCCCCAAAATGTCCGCTTCCGCATCCTCCCCCGAAAATCCGCACTGGCTCGCGAACCTGTTCGTCTGCGTCGGCGGTTCGTTCATCACCATCATTGCGATGACGCTGCTGCTGCCGGTCCTGCCGCTCTACATCAAGCAGCTCGGAGTCGAGGACGCGGGCCAGGCGGAGGAATGGGCCGGCATCGCCTTTGGCGTCACCTTTCTCGCCGCCGCGATTGTCGCGCCGTTCTGGGGGCGGCTGGGCGACGCCTATGGCCGCAAGCTGATGCTGGTGCGCGCCAGCCTCGGCATGAGCGTCGCGATGGCGCTGATCGGCTTCGCCCATAACGTCGAGCAGCTTGTCGCGCTGCGGGCGCTGGTCGGCTTTGCCGGGGGCTATTCCTCGGGCTCGATGATCCTCGTCGCGGCGCAGACGCCGAAGGCGCGTTCGGGCTGGGCGCTGGGGCTGATGTCGTCGGGCATCATGGCCGGCAATGTCGCGGGGCCGCTGATCGGCGGCGCGCTGGCGCCGCTCATCGGCTTTCGCGCGATGTTCGAAGGCTGCGGCGCGGTCATCTTCCTCGCCTTCCTCGCCACGCTGTTCCTGATCCGCGAAGTCCCCAAGCCGAAGACGGCGGCGAAGGCCGGCCCGCGCGGCTGGGCGGCGATCGCCGACAAGCGCGCCGTCGCTTTCATGCTGTTTCTCGGCTTTGTGATGATGGTGGCGATCATGTCGATCGAGCCGATCATCGCGTTCTATGTCGCCGAGATCGATCCTGATCCCACCCGCGTGCCGGTCGTCGCGGGCCTCGCGATGTCGGCGGCGGCGCTGGGCTCGGTGCTGTCGGCGCCGCCGCTGGGGCGTCTCGCCGACCGCATCGGCCACCGGCGCGTGCTGATCGGCGCGTTGACGGCCTCGGCGCTGCTGCTGATCCCGCAAGCCTTCGTCGCCACGGACTGGCAATTGGTGAGCTTGCGCTTTCTGATGGGGCTGGCTTTAGGGGCGATCATGCCGGGGATGACCGCGATCCTCAGGCGCAGCGCGCCGGACGATCAGGTCGGACGGCTGCTCGGGTTGTCCACCTCGATCCAATATATCGGGCAGGTGCTCGGCCCGAGCGCCGGCGGCGCCATCGGCGCGCATGAAGGGATGCGCGCGGTGTTTCTGGCCACGGCGGTGCTGATGGGGGCGGCGACCGTGGCGACGGTGGCGTTTGCGCCAGGGGGAAAGCGGGTGGCGTGAGGGCGATAAGCCGAGGCAGCGGGGCCCGCGTGCCTGAGCCGTGCTCGGCGTCAAGCTCGAGCGGGCTTCGCCCGTCGCTTCGCGAAGCTTGACCCCTGTGCGCGCCTCAGGCCCTTTTTCTACCATAGGCTCCGACGCGGCGTGGCCGGGGCCGCTCCCCTCACTCCCCGTCGAACAAATCCACCGCCGGCGAAGGCGCTTCGCGCTTCGGCTCGTCGATGCCCAAATGCTTAAAGGCATGGCTCGTCAGCATGCGCCCGCGTGGCGTGCGCTGCAGGAAGCCTTGCTGGATGAGGTAAGGCTCGATGATGTCCTCGATGGCGTCGCGCGGCTCCGACAGCGCTGCGGCGAGCGTCTCGACGCCAACCGGGCCGCCGGAGAAGTGTTTGGCGATGGTCTCGAGATAGCGGCGGTCCATCTGGTCGAGGCCGATCGAATCGACGTCGAGCAGGCGCAGCGCGCCGTCAGCGATTTTGCGCGTGACGCTCTTTGCGCCTTCGACGATGGCGAAGTCGCGCACGCGGCGCAGCAGCCGGCCGGCGACGCGCGGGGTGCCGCGCGAGCGGCGCGCGATCTCCTGAGCGCCCTCAGTTTCGAGCGCGATCCCCATGACGCGCGCGCCGCGCTCGACGATGGTCTGCAGCTCGGCGTGGGTGTAGAAATTCAGCCGTATCGGAATGCCGAAACGGTCGCGCAGCGGCGTCGTCAGCAGCCCCGCGCGCGTGGTGGCGCCGACCAGCGTGAACGGCGCAAGATCGATCTTCACCGAGCGCGCCGCGGGGCCGGCGCCGATGATGAGATCGAGCTGAAAGTCCTCCATCGCGGGATAGAGAATCTCCTCCACCGCCGGGTTGAGGCGGTGGATCTCGTCGATGAACAGCACGTCGCGCGGCTCGAGATTGGTGAGCTGCGCGGCAAGGTCGCCGGCCTTGGCGATGACGGGGCCGGAGGTCGAGCGGAAGTTGACGCCGAGCTCGCGCGCGACGATCTGCGCCAGCGTGGTTTTGCCGAGGCCGGGCGGCCCGACGAACAGCACGTGGTCAAGCGCCGCGCCGCGCGTCTTGGCGCTCTCGATGAACACCTTCATGTTCGCCCGCGCCGCCTCCTGGCCGATGAAATCGGCAAGGGTTTGCGGACGCAACGAGGCGTCGTCCTCGGCGCGCTTTTCGGCGGAGACGAGGCGGGTGGGGGGCGTGGTCTCTTTCACTGCGCGCCCTTCGCAAAATAGACGACCTTGGGTAGACCTTTGAAATGAGCGTCGCAGGTCAGAAGGTCGGCGTCGTTCGCCAGGGCTGTCGCGTAGATGACCGCGTCGGCCATCGCCAAGCCATGCGCCTCAGCGACCTCCGCAGCGCTTTCCGCCAACAAGGACGTCAGGGGCGCGACCGTTCCTTGAGAAGATTGCGTGGCAATTTCCTCGCCCGCCTTCGCGCCGACCGTCCGCCGCGCCCAACGCACGAGTTCATATTGAACGACAGTGGGAACAAGCCAGTCGCGCCAAGTGGGAATTTCCGACGACACGACCTGTCCCAAAGCGGTGCCCGCGGACCACTCGATCCAAGCCGACGTATCGACGACCCGCATCAATAACGGTCGCGGCGGTCGCGATAATCGGAAGTGTCGGCGTCTTTGAACAGGCCGCGAAGCTCTTCAAGCGTCGGTGCGCGCCGAACCATGGCGCCATCTTTGTGGGGGACGGCGACAAGGGTGTCGGTTGATTTCCATCCAAATTTATTGAGCAGCGCCTGGGGGATCAACACGCGAAATTCCTGAGGTCGTTCTAACTCGGTCGGCTCAATTTGCGGGGGAAGGTCGGTCAGCGCAACGACTGGGGAATCGGCAAGGAAGTCTTGCAGCTCGGCGACTTCCCCGCCCGTGGCTTCGGCGATCTTGCGCATGAGGTCCAAGCTCGGTTGCCGCTCTCGCCTCAAGAAACGCGTCACTGTCGAAGCCGAGACGCCAATGCGGGCGGCGAAGGCCGCAGGCTTGAGCTTCTCTCGGGCAAGATATTTCTTCAGGATCATTTCGACATCATGGCAAAATAGGTCACGAAGTCAACAAAAATTGCCAAGTGGCAATAATTCCAGCGATGAGTTGGGGCGCTCACTGCGCCAGCTCTTTCAGCCCCGCCCGGATCAGCGCCGAGGTCTGCGCCTCCGCCCCTAGCGCCGCGACGCCCTTGGTCACCGCGGCAAGGGCCTGAGGCCGGCCGTAGCCGAGGCCAACCAGGGCGAGCACGGCGTCGGCCCCTGCCTTGGGCAGGCGTCCCCCTGACTCGGCGGCGCCGATGTCGCCGCTGAGGTCGGCGATGCCCAGCGCCGGCGCTTTGTCCTTGAGCTCGGCCACAATGCGCGCCGCCAGTTTTGGCCCGACGCCCGGCGTCTGCGCCACCATCGCTTTGTCCTGCCGCGCGATCGCACCGGCGAGCTTGTCGCCGGGCAGCGTACCGAGCACGGCCAGCGCCACCTTGGCGCCGACGCCCTGCACGCTCTGCAGCAGCCGGAACCAGTCGCGCTCGGCGGCGCTCAAGAAGCCGAACAGCCGCAGCAAATCCTCGCGCAATTGCGTTTCGACAAACAGCGTCGCCTCTTGGCCGATGGCGGGCAGGGCGCGCAGCGTGCGCGCGGAGGCGGCGACGACATAGCCAACGCCGTTGACGTCGATGACCAGACCATCGTCGTCGACCGAATCGACGAGCCCGCGTAGTTTGCCGATCATGCCGCGCCCCTTAGCCGCGCGTTGCGGTGCTGCACATGGCAAATTGCGACCGCCAACGCGTCCGCCGCGTCGGCGGTTTTCGCGCCGCTCAGCGGCAACAGGATCTTCACCATGGTGGCGACCTGTTTCTTGTCGGCATGGCCGACGCCGACGATCGTCTTCTTCACCAGATTGGCCGAATATTCCGCAACGAGCAGCCCGCGGGCGGCCAGCGCCGCCATCGCCACGCCGCGCGCCTGGCCGAGCTTAAGCGCCGATTGCGGGTCGCGATTGACGAAGGTCTCCTCGATCGCCGCTTCGCCGGGCGCGTGCTCGCCGACCAATGCCGTAAGGCCGAACAGAATGTGGGCAAGGCGCTCGGGCAACGACGTGTCGGAATCCGTCTCGATGGCGCCGCAGGCGATGAAGGACAGTTTTGAGCCCTCCGCGCCGACGAGGCCCCAACCGGTGCGCCGCAGGCCCGGATCGACGCCAAGAATGCGAAATCAAGCCGCCCGCCATGGCGTTGCTGTAACCGAGGCAGGCCCCCGCGTCGACGCAGGATGCGGCGTAAAAGGGGATGCCAAAGCGCCCGCAACGGCCTATATCCCCGGCACAATGAATTTCATGGCCAAGCAACCGACCGCCTCGGCGAAGCGCTTTGAGGCGGGCAACGGCACGTTGACCGGCACGGTGCGCCAGCTCTGGCCGTATATCTGGCCGCACGACCGTTTCGACCTGAAGCTGCGCGTCGCGCTCGCCGTGTTGCTGATGATCGCCTCCAAAGTGCTCAATCTGGGCATCGCTTTCGCGGTCGGCTGGGCGACGAACGCGCTGGTGGCCAGTTCAAATACGGCGGCGGTCCCCTATGCCGGATGGCTCGGCGGCGCGGCGGGCCTGACCGCGCTTTATGCTGGCCTCCGCATATCCACCTCGCTCGTCAGCCAGGCGCAGAACGCGCTGTTCGCCGCGGTTGCGATGAACGCGGTGCGGCGGCTGGCGATTGAAGTTTTCGGCCACCTGCATCGGCTGTCCCTGCGGTTTCATCTCGAGCGCAAGACGGGCGGGCTGACGCGGGTGCTCGAGCGCGGCCGCAACGCCATCGAGACAATCGTGCGCACCTCGATGCTGACGGCGGTGCCGACGGCGCTCGAACTGGTGCTGGCGATGTGGGCGTTCCAGCACAAGTTCGATTGGCGGTATGTCGCCATCCTCGCCGTCACCATCGTGATCTACCTCGTCTACACCACGATCGCGACCAACTGGCGCATCAATATCCGCCGCTCGATGAACGAGAGCGACACCGACGCCAACACCAAGGCGATCGACAGCCTGCTCAATTTCGAGACGGTGAAATATTTCGGCGCCGAGGCGCGCGAAGTCGGCGCGCTACGACAAATCGATGGCGCGCTATGAAAGCCAGAGCACGCGCACCTATGTCTCGCTCGCCGTGCTCAACGCGGGACAGGCGGTGATCTATTTCATCGGCTTGGGGCTGGCGCTGCTGTTGTGCATCCAAGGCGTCAAAGACGGCCACAACACCGTCGGCGACTTCGCGCTGATGAACATTTTGTTGATGCAGCTGTACCAGCCGCTGAACTTCATGGGCACGGTCTATCGCGACATCAAGCAGGCAATCATCGACATCGAATCGATGTTCGCGATCCTCGCGCAAGACCCGGAGATTGAAGACCTCCCCGGCGCCAAGCCGCTTCAGGTGCAAAGCGGCGAAGTGCGCTTTGAGGACGTTGTGTTCAGCTACGACCATCAGCGCCCGATCCTGAAAGGCGTCTCGTTCGTCGCCCCCGCCGGCAAGACCGTCGCCATCGTCGGCCCTTCAGGCGCCGGCAAGTCGACGATCTCGCGCCTCCTGTTCCGCTTTTACGAGCCGGGGTCAGGGCGCATCCTGATCGACGATCAGGACATCGGCCTGGTGACGCAGGCGAGCCTGCGCGCCGCTATCGGCATGGTGCCGCAGGACACCGTGCTGTTCAACGACAGCGTGCGCTACAACATCGGCTACGGCCGCGACGGGGCGAGCGAGGCCGAGATCGAAGGCGCCGCCGCCTCGGCGCAGATCGACGCCTTCATCCGCTCGCTGCCGCAAGGCTATGGCGCGCAGGTCGGCGAGCGCGGCCTCAAACTGTCGGGCGGCGAAAAGCAGCGCGTCGCCATCGCCCGCACCATCCTGAAGGGGCCGCCGATCCTCGTGCTCGACGAAGCCACCTCCGCGCTCGACAGTTTCACCGAGCACGAGATCCAGACCGCGCTGGAGCGCATCTCGGAGGGGCGCACGACGCTGATCATCGCCCATCGGCTCTCCACCGTCATTCACGCCGACCAGATTCTCGTGCTCGACAAGGGCGGCATCGTCGAACGCGGACGGCATGAAGAGCTGTTGGCGCTGGGCGGCCTCTACGCCGGGCTGTGGAACAGGCAGCGCGAACTCGCCGCCGCCGCCGCGACGCTGGCGAAGGCGCAGACCGAACAGGAGGCGGTGTGAAGGTGAACGGCGCCCGCACGAGCCTTGAGGAACGCAAATGTCGGTGATCGCTTCGATACGGCAGCAGATGGCCCCGGTGCATCCCGAGGGCTATCCGTTCATTGCCGGCTTCGTCGTGGCGACGCTGATCCTGTTCTGGCTGTGGCAGCCGCTCGGCTGGATCGCGCTGATGGCGACGATCTGGTGCGTCTATTTTTTCCGCGATCCGGCTCGGGTGACGCCGATCGACGCGAGCCTGGTGATCGCGCCTGCGGATGGGCGAATCTCAGGCGTCGGTCCGGCCGTTCCGCCCGCCGACCTTGGCCTCGGCTACGCGCCGATGCTCAGAATTTCCACGTTCATGTCGGTGTTCGATTGCCACGTGAACCGCGCTCCCGTCGACGGCCGGGTGAAGGCTGTCGCCTATCATCCCGGCGCTCTTCTTGAGCGCCGACCTCGACAAGGCGAGCGAAGAGAACGAGCGCAACGGCATAGTGCTGGAAACCTCGCGCGGCGACGTCGGCTGCGTGCAGATCGCCGGCATGGTGGCGCGGCGCATCGTCTGCTTCACCAAGCCGGGCGCACCGTTGCAGGCGGGCGATCGCTTCGGCTTGATCCGCTTCGGCTCGCGCGTTGACGTCTATCTGCCCGAAAGCGCGCATCCGCTGGTGGCGATCGGCGCGCGCGCGGTGGGCGGCGAGACGGTGCTGGCGAGCTACGCCAGCGGCGCGACGCCGCAATTCCGGCAGGGCTAAGCCGATGAGCGAAACGGAAGACCCAAGTTCTCGCGAAACAGAAGGCCCTGGCGCTCCCGAGGCCGGCAACCCCATCCCGCCGCCGCGGCCGGCGCGCCGCTTTTTGCGCTCGGTGCCGCTGCGGCTGCTGGTGCCCAACCTGATCACGCTGTTGGCGTTGTGCCTCGGCCTCACCGCGATCCGCTTCGCCTTCGAGGGCTCGATCGAATGGGCGGTGCTGTCGATCGGCGGCGCCGCTGTGCTCGACGGGCTCGACGGGCGCCTCGCCCGCGCGCTCAAGGGCGTCTCGCGCTTCGGCGCGGAACTGGACTCGCTCGCCGATTTCATCGATTTCGGCGTTGCGCCGGCGCTGGTGCTGTATGTCGCCATTTTGCACAATTTGCGGGGCCTGGGCTGGTTCGTGGCGATGATGTTCGCCATCGCCTGCGCACTCAGGCTTGCGCGCTTTAACGTCATGCTCGACGATCCCGCGATGCCGGTTTGGCGCAAGGGGTTTTTCGTCGGCATGCCGGCGCCGGCGGGCGCCATCGTCGGCTTGCTGCCGGTGTATTTACGGGCGCCTTTTGGTTTCACCGATCCCGCGGCGGCGGGCTGGTATGTGCCCGATGGGCTCTATGTGCTCGGCGTCGCCCTGCTGATGGCGAGCCGGCTGCCGCATTTTTCCGGCAAGGCGATCGGCCGCATCCCGCGTGAGCAGGTGGCGGTGGTGCTGATCGCGCTCGCCGGCGCCATCCTGCTGCTGGTGAACTATCCCACGCAGACGTTGGCGGCGCTGGCGATCGGCTATCTCGCGACCGTGCCGTTCGCCTATCGAAAGTTCCGCCAGTTGGAGCAGGGAACGCCGCCAGAGGCCGAGACGGCGCATTGAGGCCTCAGCGGCGTCTCACGCCGCGAGCGCCATCACGTTTCGCCACAGCGCCACCGGGCCGCCATCGTTGACGATCGTCGCGTCCGCCTCCAACGCCTCGACTGCGGGCGCACGCGAGAACGCGTTGGAGGGAAGCGGATGGCGCGAGATGCCTTTGATGCGAACCAACTTGCCGCCGAGCTGACGAATGGCTGCCGCCTCGTTCAGAAGTTGCACGTCGTCGACCACGATCGAACGTCCCATGGGAAGGCCGCGGCGCCAGGCCTCGACCCAAAAATCCGGGTGGAGTTCGCGCGCCCACTCCGGATCGCGTTTCTGCATCGCGGCGGCCGGCGAGGCGCCGCCGAAGTAGCGGTTGGGCCGTGCCAGCCCGGACCATCGAGCGCGTAGCTCACCTCCCGCGCGTCGCCGCCTTGCGCCAGCATGAACGCTTCGCACGTCGCCTTGAGCGGCGCGCCGAAGGAACGGCTCACCCAGCCATCCTCGACCAGCATCTTCGCCGCGGTCGACTTGCCGACGCCGTAGACCCCGAAAAAACCGATGATCATCGTCACGAGCCCTTCGTCGGCGCATCGTCGCGGTGGCCGGTCTTATCGCCGGCGCGCACCGAGATACGCAAGTAAATCGAGTTCTGGGCAGAGGGCCGCCGCCCAGGCTCCAATGCTGCAACCGCCAGTCCGTGGCGGCAAGGCGCGAATCGTCGTGCCCTAAATCATTTCCCCTTTCCGGCAAAATCGTGTAGGGAGCGCGCCTCACACGATCCCGCAGCGCCGCCGCTGGGGACTGTTCTCCTCCCATAGGGGCCCAATGCCGAAAGAAGAGCTGCTCGAATTTCCCGGATTTGTCGCAGAATTGCTGCCGAACGCGACCTTTCGCGTCAAGCTTGAAAACGACCACGAGATCATCGCCCACACCGCTGGCAAGATGCGCAAGAACCGCATCCGTGTGCTGGCGGGCGACAAAGTTCTGGTCGAGATGACGCCCTACGACCTGACCAAGGGCCGCATCACCTACCGTTTCAAATAACTCGATATTTCTGGCGCGCGAACGGAGCGTGAGGGACGATGAGCGCCGGCGAGGGCAGAGCGGAACTCGTTTTGGCCTCGGGGTCGCCGCGCCGGCTGACGCTGCTGGCGCAGATTGGCGTCGTTCCCGAACATGTGTTGCCCGCCGACATCGACGAGCGGCCCAAGCGCGGCGAGGCGCCGCGGGCGCTGGCCACGCGCCTTGCGCTGGAAAAGGCGAAAGTCGCGGCCGACGTCGCCGCGCATAAGCTCGAAGGCCGTCCGGCGGTGATTCTCGCCGCTGACACCGTGGTGTCGGTCGGCCGGCGTATCCTGCCCAAATGTGAACTCACCGATGAAGCCGAGGCGTGCCTTCGTCTGCTGTCGGGGCGCGCGCACCGGGTTCACACCGGGCTTTGCCTGATCACCGCGACGGGCGCAGTGCGGCAGAAGCTGGTGGAGAGCCGGCTGCGCTTCAAACGCCTGTCGCGCGATGAACTGGCAGCGTATCTGGCCAGTGGCGAATGGCGCGGCAAGGCGGGGGGCTACGCCATCCAAGGCTATGCCGGCGCGCTGGTGCAGCGGCTGATCGGCTCCTACAGCAATGTCGTCGGCCTGCCGCTCGCCGAGACCGCCGTGCTGCTGGCCTCCGAGGGGCACGACCCTATCCGCGGTTGGAGCGGCGCGACGTGAAGCGCCCCGCGGCGCCCGCGCGCGCCTGCCCGATCTGCGGCAAGCCGACGGTGGAGGCGTTCAAACCCTTCTGCTCCGCCCGCTGCAAAGACATCGATCTCCACCGCTGGCTGAAGGGCGGGTACGGCATTCCCGGCCGGGCGGCGGAGGACGAGGATGAAGAGGGCGGGGCGACGAAGAAGCCCACGGCCGAAAGAGACTAGGAAGGCACATTTCTCACGGCGTCCTGCAATGCTCGTCGCAATATTGTTGACCTTCGCACCCCGATTTTTTGGAGCGGCAGTCTACACTTCACTATGACGCCCTGGCGCCCGACTCCCGATGGCTTGCTCGTCTCCTGCCGCCTCACGCCGAAAGGCGGGCGCGACGCGATCGATGGCGTTGTGACGCTGTCCGACGGCACGGCGGTCCTCGCCTGTCGCGTGCGCGCCGCGCCCGAGGATGGGCGGGCGAACGAGGCGCTTTGCCGGCTGATTGCGGCGGCGTCGGGCGTGGCGTCGTCGAAGGTGCGTGTGGCGGCGGGGGCGAAAGCGCGGCTGAAGCAGGTGGCGATTAACGGGCCGCCGGAAGCGCTGGCCGCCGCGCTCACGCGCTCCCTCCCTCTCCCTGCAGGAGAGGAGAATTGACGCCAGGCCTCTTGAAAATCAGAAAATCGTGACTACCTGCCGAGCACTTCAAATGCGCAGCGCCCGTCGAGCGCCCGCCGAGCCGAGGAAAACAGGGCCTGCCTACATCGCCATCATTCAACTGATTGATAATATTAGATGTTCCTCAGAGAAACCCTTGTCTCAGCTTGGAAAAACTTGGCTTCGCTTGGATTGGCATGGCCCCCGCTTGGAAATTGTAGGCGTCGACTTGCGGCAAATTGCAAAGCCTTGGGGGAACGCGCGGCCGGCGCCGCTCACATTGTTGTAACCTTGCGCTGCGCGCCTCCTTGGCTATCAAGGTCCAGCATAGGGAGAGCCTGAATATGGCGAATGATGGGGCGGCTGATCTTAAAGCCGACGCGCTGCATTTTCACCGCGAGCCGCGGCCGGGCAAGCTTGAGATCGTGGCGACCAAGCCGCTGGGCAACCAGCGCGACCTCGCGCTCGCCTATTCCCCCGGCGTCGCCTTCGCCTGCGAGGCCATCGTCGACGACCCCGAGGAAGCCGCAACGCTGACGGGGCGGCAGAACCTGGTCGCCGTGCTCTCCAATGGCACGGCGGTGCTCGGCCTTGGCGCCATCGGCCCGCTCGCCTCCAAGCCTGTCATGGAAGGCAAGGCGGTGCTCTTCAAGAAATTCGCCGGCGTCGACGTGTTCGACATCGAAGTGAACCAGAACGATCCGGAAAAGCTGGTCGACGTCATCGTCGCTCTGGAGCCGACGTTCGGCGGCATCAACCTTGAGGACATCAAGGCGCCCGAATGCTTCGAGGTCGAAGAAAAGGCCAAGGCCCGCATGGGCATTCCGGTGTTCCACGACGATCAGCACGGCACCGCGATCATCGTCTCCGCCGCCGTCACCAACGCCATGGCGATCTCGGGCAAATCGCTTGCAGAGGCGAAGATCGTCGCGTGCGGCGCGGGCGCGGCGGCGCTGGCTTCGCTCAACCTGCTGGTGGCGCTCGGCGCAAGGCGCGAAAACATCTTTGTCTGCGACATCGAAGGCGTCGTCTATGTCGGCCGCGAAAAGCTGATGGACCGCTGGAAGTCGGTTTACGCGCGCGAGACCAATGCGCGAAAGCTCGCCGACGTGCTGCCCGGCGCCGACATCTTTCTCGGCCTTTCCGCCGGCGGGCGCGCTGAAGGCGGAGTGGCTGACGCAGATGGCCAAAGATCCGCTGATCCTGGCGCTCGCCAATCCCACGCCGGAGATCATGCCGGAGGCGGCGCTCGCGGCGCGGCCCGACGCGATGATCTGCACCGGGCGCTCGGACTATCCCAACCAGGTCAACAACGTCCTGTGCTTTCCCTATATCTTTCCGCGGCGCGCTCGATGTCGCCGCCAGCGAGATCAACGAGCCGATGAAGAAGGCGGCGGTCGAGGCGATCGCGCAACTCGCGCGCGAGGCGCCCTCCGACGTCGTCGCCCGCGCCTATGGCGGCGAGGCCTCGCCGTTCGGCCGGACTTCGCTGATCCCCAGCCCGTTCGATCCGCGCCTGATGCTGCGCATCGCGCCGGCGGTGGCGAAGGCGGCGATGGAGAGCGGCGTCGCGCGCAAGCCGATCGCCGATTTCGACGCCTATTCCGACCGGCTGTCGCGCTTCGTCTTCCGCTCCGGCTTCATGATGAAGCCGGTGTTCGCCAAGGCGCGCGAGGCGCAAAAGCGCGTCATCTATGCCGAGGGCGAGGACGAGCGCGTGCTGCGCGCGACGCAGGTCGTGCTCGAGGAGCGGCTCGCGCGGCCGATCCTGATCGGGCGGCCGGAGGTCGTGCGCGACCGCATCAAGCGCTATGGCCTGGCGATGGCGGCGGGCCGCGATTTCGAGCTGATCGATCCCGAGAGCGATCCGCGCTACCGCGACTATGTCGCGTCCTATCTCGAGGTCGGCGGGCCGCAAGGGCGTGACGCCGGAAGCGGCGCGCATCGTCGTGCGCACCTCGCCGACGCGTGATCGGCGCGCTGGCGGTGCGGCGCGGCGACGCCGACGCGCTGATCTGCGGGCTCGACGGGCGCTTTGGCTCACGGCTGAAGCATATCAGGGACATCATCGGGCTGGCGCCGGGCGCGAGCGATCTCGCGGCGCTGTCTCTGGTGATCGCGCCGACCGGCGCCTACTTTCTCGCCGACACGCATGTCCGCTACGACCCGACGCGCCGAGGAGATCGCCGACACCGCGATCACTGGCCGCCGACCATGTGCGCCGCTTCGGCGTGACGCCGAAGATCGCGCTGATCTCGCATTCCGACTTCGGCTCCGCCGACACGCCGTCATCGCTGAAAATGCGCCGGCGCTGGCGCTGCTGCGCAGGCGCGCGCGCCGGAGCTTGAGATCGACGGCGAAATGCAGGCGGACACCGCGATGTCGCTGGTCGCGCGCAAGGCGGTGATCGCGCAGACTCGCGCTCGAGGGCGAAGCGAACGTGCTGATCTTCCCGAATCTCGACGCCGGCAGCACCGCGCTGCAGCTCAGCCGCGTCATCGCCGGCGCGCTGCCGGTCGGGCCGATCCTGATGGGGGCCGCCAAACCCGCGCATATCCTGACGCCGTCGGTGACCGCGCGCGGCGTCGTGAACATGACCGCGATCGCGGCGGCGGAGGCGGGGGAGTGAGGCGGGGGTCCTCACCGAGACCGTAAGGATTGCTCGCGACATCGGACTAGGGCCTTACCGTGAACTTTCGTGTTCGACGCGCCTTATGGGGCGCCCTTCATCGGGGTGGTTCTCAATCACGTCGTCGTCGCCATCGCCCTGGCGTACCAACTCCATCGCGTCGGCATCGACGGCTTGGGGGCGTGGGTTTTGGCGCTGTCGCCAGGGAGCCACGACCTCTATGGCGGCGCGAGATACGCGATTGTTCTCGCGATCATTGGAGCATTGCTGCCGAAAAAACTCCCATTTCGCGGCGGCGTGTGATCAGACCGCCATGCGAATTTGCAGCTTCACGTCGCTCGGCCGCGCCGCCGCGGCGCGTTCGAAGGCGGCGATCGAATGCTTGAACGCGAACGTCTCGCTCACCAGCGGCTTCAGGTCGACTTTTCCCGACGCGATCAGCGCCAGCGCGCGGTCGAACACGTTGGCGTAGCGAAACACGGTTTCGATGCGCAGCTCTTTGGAGATAGCGGCAGGCACGTCGAAAGCGACCGGTTCGATCGGCAGGCCGACAAGAACCAGCGCGCCGCCCGGTCGCGCCGCGCGGATGAGATCGGCGTAAGCCTTCGGCGAACCGCTGGCTTCGAAAACGACGTCGGCGCCCCAGCCGCCGGTTGCGCGCTTCGACCGCGTCGGACAGGCTTTCCTTGGCGACGTCGACCGCGACAATTCCGGGATAACGCGCCACGATCGCCAGCTTCTCCCTAGCGAAATCGGCGACGAACACTTTCGAGCAGCCGCCGGCGAGCGCCGCGAGCGCGACCATGATGCCGATCGGCCCCGCGCCGACGACGGCGCCGACGTCGCCCGGCGCGATGCGCGCCCGCGCCGCCGCCTGCATGCCGACGGCGAACGGCTCGACCATCGCGCCTTCGGCGAAGGAGACATTGTCCGGCAGCTTGAAGGTGAAGGCGGCGGGATGGACGACCGTCGGCGTCAGCACGCCATGCACCGGCGGCGTCGCCCAGAAGCGCACGTCGGGATCGACGTTGTAGAGCCCAAGCTTGGTGGCGCGCGAAGACAGGTTGGGGATGCCGGGCTCCATGCAGACGCGGTCGCCGACCTGCAGCGTCGTCACGTCAGCGCCGCGCGCCGTCACGACGCCGGCGGCTTCATGGCCGAGCACCATCGGCGCGTTGACGACGAAGTCGCCGATGCGGCCGTGGGTGTAGTAGTGGACGTCGCTGCCGCAGACGCCGACCGTGTGAATGGCGATGCGCACATCGTCCGGCCCCAGCGTGTCGTCGAGCGCGATCTCGCGCAAAGCCAAGACGCCTTTGCGCTCCAACACCAACGCTTCCGCCACGGCCATTCTCCTGTTTGCCGGCACTTTCCACGCTTAAACCGCGAACGCAAGCGCCCGGCGCATCGCTCAAATTTTCGTGCGTGCACGCCGCGGTTTGTCGCGCCGGCGCCGCCGGGCTGCTATAGGCCGGCGCTGCTGCCAGCCAATTCAAGAGGAACGCCATGGGCAAGATGATCGAACTGATCGCGTCGGACGGTTTCAAACTGGGCGCCTATCGCGCCGACCCCGCGGGCAAGCCCAAGGGCGGCGTCGTGGTGATGCAGGAGATCTTTGGCGCCAACGACCATATCAAGTCGGTGGCCGACCGCGCCGCGGCGGCGGGCTATCTGGCCATCGCGCCGGCGCTGTTCGATCGCGCCGAGCGCGACGTCAACTGGGGCTACGACGCTGCGGCCCGCAACGCCGGCGTCGCTTTGCTCGGCAAAATCCAGCGCGAAGACACGCTGAAGGACATCGCAGCAGCGGTGGCCGTCGCCAAGGAAGGCGGCAAGGCGGCCGTCGTCGGCTTCTGCTGGGGCGGCACGCTGGCCTGGGTCTGCTCGGCGCAGTTGCCGGAGGTCAGCGCGGCCGTTGGCTACTACGGCGGCGGCGTGCCCGGCCTGAACGGGCTCGAGCCCAAGGCGCCGGTGATGCTGCATTTCGGCGCGGACGACGCGGGCATTCCGCTGAGCGCGG
>CAVSSV010000036.1:0-46099 GCA_963730695.1 uncultured Pseudomonadota bacterium | reverse complement strand
GGTATGATAATCGCAACTGAGCAATTTATCGCAAGTGAGCAGGTAAGTTGGCGATGTTGTCGTCTTGGTCTTTGATTTGCATCCAAGCATCAAATTTCAAGTTGCGGTGTTTGGCCTGAAAAAAGTAAATGAATAATGTTGTTAAAACATTGTTTTATGAAGAACCACGAAGAATGAACACCAGGCATGATCAAATATCACAGTTCACATACGGCTGTTATTCACAATCCATAATATCTCCAACCAACACAACACATTAACACAACAAACATACCTGAGCACATAATTTCAACCAATTAGCTCTACCACCTGCCACAACTTTCTCAGCAATTTGTTCCTTCATCTTTTTATTAAATTTCATTTGCCATTCAGTTTGTTTCGCAGTTGCAGCAGCGGCAGCTTCTTCATCAGCACCCTATTTACGGTTAAGGAACGATAATAATTAGATAAAATAATGAAATATATATGAGCGTGTTTTAAACAACATATTCCAGATTATCGTAACTAATGATTGAGAGTTCAAACACACTCACTGGCATTGATGTTACTTCAATTAAACACAGACATACAACACAACACATACCTTGTTATCTTCCTGAGCATTCTTACCAAAGAATTTGATTGGAACAAATAATTTGAGTCCCATCATAAAGTTTGCTTTGT
This sequence comes from uncultured Pseudomonadota bacterium, assembly GCA_963730695.1. Classification (GTDB taxonomy): domain Bacteria; phylum Pseudomonadota; class Alphaproteobacteria; order Rhizobiales; family Beijerinckiaceae; genus Roseiarcus. Next base: position 45,436 of record CAVSSV010000036.1, on the reverse strand, counting down.
GATCCTATCGCTCAGATCGACGATAGGCAGGGAAAGGCTCATTCAGCGCATTCCTTCTCGTTCAAAAAGATATTTCGACCGCACCCATACGTCGTCGGCGACCTTTTGGGCTTCGTCGAACAACTCGCCTTCGTCGAAGCGCAACAACCTGCCCTCTTCGACAAGCAGCTCGCCGTCGACGAACACATGAGTCACGTCGCCGCCGTTGGCGTTGTAGACGAGATTGGCGACAAGGTTTTCAACGCGGAGCGGCTGCAGCCAAGCCTTGCGCATATCCAGCACAATGACGTCCGCCTTTTTGCCCGCTTCGAGCGAGCCGATCTGCTCCTGCATGCCAAGGCAAGTCGCGCCGCCGATCGTCGCCATCCGCAGGACGTCGACGGCGGTCCGAATCCCGACGTTGCCGAATACGGCGCGCGGGATCACGATCGCCGAACGCATCACTTGGAACATGTCGTTTGAAAGCCAGTCGGTGCCAAGCGAAACCCGCATCGCCGAAGGGTAAATTTTGTCCATCGGCGGATAGTAGCCGCGCTTGCCGACGAGAAAAGCGGTGTGCGACATACACGCGCCGGTCTCCGCCATGATGGCGATGTCGTCTTCGTCCATGTAGACGCAATGGGCGCCGATGAAGTCGGGCGACAACAGCCCGAGCTCGCGCAGCAGCGGGACCGAAGCTTTGCCCCAGTTCGCCTTCATGAACTCGGCTTCGCCGGGGACCGAGCAAAGATGCGCGTGAAGGCCGACGCCATGTTTGCGCGCGAGATCGCCCAACATGCCCATCGTTTCCGGCCGAAGGCGGTCGGGACCGTCAGGCGCGACCCGGCACGTAATCCGGCCGCCCGCGCGGCCCTGCCAGTTCTCGAACAGATCTTGCGCCTCTTCCAATCCCCCCTGAACGAGGCGTTCGTCCCACTTCCGTTCGAATCGCCCAAAACCGATCGTCGAACTATCGACCTCGCGAATCTCCGCCGCTACGACGCCGCGCAGGCCCACCTTTTCTATGATGCGCGCCGATTGCGGCTGATGCCACCAGCATTCGTTGATGGTGGTCGTCCCGGTCTTCAGCATCTCCACGCCGTGCACCATGCCCGGCAGCAGCACGTCCTCCTTGCGAATGACGTTCTCATGCATGCCGAGGGCGATGCGAAACGGCCCGCCAAAGGTGGTGGCGTCCTCAGTGATCGCCTTCGACAGCGCCCCGGCGAGATGGGTGTGCGTGTTAACGAGGCCCGGCAGGATGGCGCGGCCGCGCGCGTTGATGGTTCGATCGGCCGTCGCAGCATGAGGGGCCAGCGACGCTGCGTCGCCAACGGCCACGATGCGATCGTCTTCGATGACGACGCCGCCGTCGGTGACAATGTCCGTCGCTCCGTCGCGCATCGCGATCAGATAGCCGTTCTGAATGATCGTTTTCATGGCGCGTCTTTCGCCGGGCCGATGGAATGTGGCCCGTGCGCGATCAAGGTCGCTCGATGAGGCGTCTCATGTCAACCCACAAAACGCGTTTCGCAGGATGAAATGGAAATCCTCAGCGCGCGAGACTCGATTCCAGCTTGCCGACGCGCGCCAGCAACGTCTTCAAGTGCCGGAACTCTCCGTTCTCAACCATGTGGGCGGTCAGGCCGGAGATGCTGATCGTCGCGATGACCGCGCCATCGTGCGCATGCACGGGCGCCGCCACGCTGGCGATGCCTTGCACGATTTCGTCGACGCCGCTGTCCCACCCACGCTCACGGATCAAATCGAGCCAGTCGCGCAGCTCGGCGGGATCGGTCGGCGTTCTCGGCGTCAGCTCTTCGAGCTTGCCAGCGAGAATCCGTTTGCGTTCGGCCGCGGGGAGGTGCGCCAGCAAGACCCGCGGCCCCGCTCCGCCGTTCAGCGGCAACCGTCCGCCGATCGACCACGACCGGATCTGAATGGCGAGGCCGCCATCGACGCGGCCGATGCACAGCGCATGCTTGTCATGCACGATGCCGAGGAAGGCCGTCGTCCCAGTGGCTTCCGCGAGCGCCGCCAGCACCGGTTGCGCCTGCTGCCTCAGATCGCCCTCGCGGGTCAGGCCCGCAGCCAATTCCAGCACGCCGACGCTCAAGGAATAGGTCATGCCCGCCTCGGCCTGCTCGACCAGTCCCTCCTGCATCAGCGTCCGCAGCAGACGATGCGCCGTGCCCTTGTCGAGCTGCGCGCGCGAGGCGATCTCCCCGAGCGTAAGCTCGCGATCCGTCGATCGAAAGGCGCGCAGAATCGCCAGCGCTCTTCTCACAGAACGGATCGTGGCCACGCCCTCGGTCGGCAAAGCGGTTTTGTCTCCAGTCTCCCCCATGGCCGCTGATTAGCCGGTTCGCGCGCCGCTATCCATGAATAAACTGTGAAGTTGAGACTTATCCAGTTCGGCCGCGGGAACGTCGAGCGCGCAGCGTCCGCGCACCAGGACAATGACGCGGTCGGCGATCGACATCGCGGCTTGCACGTTTTGCTCAACCAGAAGCAGCGGCGTCCCCATTTCAGCCCGAATGCGCCTGATCGCGTCGAACACCAACGTCACCGTCGCCGGCGCGAGGTCGCTGCTCGGTTCATCCAGCAACAACAAGCGCGGCCGCAGCAGCAGCGTTAGCGCGATCGACAGCATACGCCGCTCGCCGCCGCTGAGGTCCCGGGCGCGGGTATGTTGACGATCGCGCAGCCGAGGAAAGAGATCGTGAACGCGGTCCAGGCCGCTTTCGAACGCATCGGGATGCAGGAACGCGCCCATGCGCAAGTTGTCCAGCACCGAGAGGTCCGGAAACACGTTTCGCGTCTGCGGCACGTAGCCTATCCCCAAGGCCGCCCGGCGATCCGGCGAGAGCGCCGTGACCTCTTGCTCGTGCAGGCGGATCGCGCCGCCAGACACCTGCGTCAGCCCGATCGCGGTTTTCAAGACGGTCGATTTCCCCGAACCGTTGGCGCCGAGCACGGCGAGCACTTCGTTGGAACTGAGCGAAAACGTCAGCTCGTGCAGCACGGTCATCTTGCCGTAGCCGGCGGTTACGCCCTCGAAGGTCAGAGCGGCGGTTTCGCTCATGGGGCCTCCGCGGCGGGTTCGCCCAGATAGGATTGCATGACCCGCTTGTCGGCGCGAATGGCCGCCGGCGTGCCGTCGGCGATCACCTCGCCAGCGTCGAGCACAATCACGCGGTCGCACACATTGGCGATCATCTCCATGTTGTGCTCGACCAGCACGATGATGCGCCCCTCGTCGCGCAGCGCGCGCAGCAGCGCGATCTGCCGCTCGATGAGCACCGGGTTGACGCCCGCGGCGGGTTCGTCAAGCAACAACACGTGGGTCTGCGCCATCAGCAGCATGGCGAGGGAAAGCAGTTTCTGCTGTCCGCCCGACAGGTCGCCGGCATAGTCGCCGGCCTTATGATCCAGTTCGACGCGGCGCAAGGCTTGATGGGCGGCTGCCGCGATCGCTTGCTCACGGGCGCTCGCGCGGCTCGGGTTGAAAAACAGGTTCGTCAGCCGCTCGCCCGGTTGATCCGGCGCGGCGAACTGAACGTTCTGGAAGACCGTCAACCGCCGCGCCAGGCGCGGGGTCTGGAAGGCATGGCCAATGCCGTTGCGCGCCATGCGCTCGGGCCGTCCCCAGGGAATTGCGCGGCCATCCAGGCGCAGCGCGCCCGCCGTCGGCTCTTGCACCCCGGCGATTGTGTTCAGCAGCGTCGACTTGCCCGACCCGTTGGGTCCGACCAGCCCCAAGATGCTGCCGGAGACGGCTTGCAACGACACGCCATTGAGCGCGCGAAAGCCGCCGTAGGAGACCGAAACGTCAAGCGCTTCCAGCATCGACCCGCTCACGTCGTTCGGCAATCAGGCCGTCGCGTCGAAGAAGTAGCACAAGAACCAGCACCAGACCGTAGCCGCCGAGGCGAAGGTTGGAGACCAGCTCCGAGCCCAGGCCGCTCCACTGCGCGACGAAGCGGGTCGACACGCTCGCCGCCTGCACGAGCGCCGTGCCCAAAATCACGCCCGAGATCGTCGTCGGGCCGCCCAGCACAACGGCCGTCCAGATGATGAAGGTCTCGACCACGGTGAAGGAATTGGGCGAGATGTAGCCGATGACATGGGCGTACAGCGCCCCACCCATGGCGGCGAGGCCCCAGGACACGGCCGTCACCGCGGCTTGGAAGCGCACAGGGTTGCGCCCGAAAGTCGCCGCCAGCATCTCGTCCTCGCGCAGGACTCTCAACACCCGTCCGAACGGACTGTGCCCAGCGCGGCGGGCGAATCCGATCGTCGCGGCCAACAACGCAAGGGCCAGGGCCATGCCAACAGAGTTCTGGGCGATGTGATAGACGGAAACGCCCTCGACGCCGCCGGCGATCGAGGGGAACGTTCAACATCGTCAGGCGAAAGATCTCGCCCGCGCCCAAGGTCACCATCGCCCAGTAATCCTGGGTCAGGCGGCCGGCCGGCAGAATCACCAGCACGCCGCATAGCGGGGCGGCGACCGCTCCGATCACGACGCCGGCCCAAATCGGCAGACCATGCGCCGCCGCGAAGCCCGCGCCATAGGCGCCGATGGCGAACGGCAGCACCTGGCCGAAATTGACGAGACCCGTGAGGCCGAACTGCAAGTGCAAGCTGATGCCGAACACAGACCAGATGGCGATCATGGTGACGAGAAAAATCGCGAAGTCGATCACGCCTTCACCGCGCTTCCCGCCCGAGTTTGGAGCGTTGAAAGCAGCAGAATGACCGTCATCGCGCCGACGGCGATGAAATCGCGAAACTGGGTGGGCACGGACCAAGGCGTCGCGAAAATCATCGAGCCGAAGTCCACGCCGATGAGCACGTTCTGCGCGAGGGACAGCACCAGGGCGCCCAGAACCACGCCGAACACATTGCTCAGGCCGCCGATTGTCACGACGGCGAACGTCGGCAGCAGAATAATCAGATCCATATTCGGCTGCAGCCGCGTCTCCAGCGCAAACATCGTGCCGCCCAGCGCGGCGTAGGCGCCGCAGACAAACCACATCAGCGCGATCATCCGCCCGGCTGGAATGCCGCGCGTCACCGCAAGATCGGCATTGCTGGCCAAAGCGCGCAGGGCGGTGCCGAGGCGCGTGCGAAACATCAGGACGTGGAGGCAGAGCATGGCGACGACGGTGAGCGCGACGACGACGATGTCTTGTGAGGTGAAGTACGCGCCACCCACGTTCAAGCTTTCGGGGCGGATGTCGAAGGTGCGCGACGCTCCGCCGAAAATAGAGGCGACGGCGGCGCGCAAGAACAATGCGACGCCCCAGGAGGCGATCATCTTGCCCTCGGGGGAGGTGTGCCTGAGGCGCGCAAACACCAGCCAATCCACGGCGACCGCAATGAGCCCTGTCGCCACGACTCCCGCAACGACCGCGAGCGGCAGCGGCAAAGCGAGCCCGTGATTGGCGACGTAGCTTAGGTAAGCGCCGAGCACGGCATATTGCACGTGGGCGAAGTTGGCGAAGCGCAGGATCGAATACGATAGCGCGACGCCGACCGCTATGATCGCGATTTCCGCGGCGTAGATGATCGCGTCGACGAGAATTTGGGTCATTGGGGCCGCCGTCGGCCGGCGCGAGGCCGATCCGACGGCTCCTTACGACAGTCGATCAGGGTCCAGCGACCGTCTCAAGCTTGCCGCCCTTGAAGAGGAAATAGTCTAGCGGCGGATTGATGCGCTGACCGCGCGCGTCCCACTCGATCTGGCCGGTGCCGCCCTCATAGCCCTTCGCCGCCGCCGGCAAAGCCGCCTTCAACGCGGCCGGATCGGCTCCCGACTGCTGCATCGCGCGGGCGAGGAGCGTCATGGCGTCATAGCCGTAGTAGTAATGCGGCCGCGGCTCGTCCGCCGAATTTCTTGGTGTAGTCGGCGGCGATCTCCTTGGCCGCCGGCGCCCGAAAGGCCGCCGTTGTCGATGCCCGACAACTTGCCGTCCATCCACGCGGGATCTTCGACGGAGAAGATCGAGGGATAGCCGACGTACCACGGCGCGGCGATGCCGAGTTCGCGCGCGGCCTTGAAGACCGTCTTGGTGTCGTCGCCGTAGCCGGCGCTGACGATCGCATCGGGCTTGTCCTGCTGCAACGGCTGCAGATCGGCGCGATAGTCGGGCTGGCCCTCGGTGTAGGCGATCTTGCGCAGCACCTTGCCGCCGGCGGCGGTGAACGACGCGGCGGCCGCCTCCATCAGGCCGGTCCCGAAGGTGTTGTTCGGAACGATGAAGACCGCCGTCTTGGCGCCCTTTCTTGGCGGCGTAGATGCCGAGCTCTTTGCCGACGATGTCGTCGAGCGGCAACGTGCTGAAGATCGTGCCGGGAAAGTTGCCGAGCTTGGCGGAACTTGCCGACGTGTTCATGATGACGCGGCCCTTTTGCGCCGCCATTTCGGCGATCGGCAATGGTGACGCTGCTGCCGCCGAACACGATCGCCGCGGGCACCTCATTGACGTCGAACAGCTTCGTCGCCGCTTCGACGCCGGCCTGCGGCCGGTACTCCGAAGTCTTCGACGATCAGCTTGATCTGGCTTGCCCTTCACGCCGCCCGCGGCGTTGACGCGATCGGTCGCAAGCTCGACGCCGCGAACCATGTCGACGCTCGAGGGCACGTCGCTGCCGGTAAGGTTGGCGATGACGCCGATGGAGATTGGCGCGTCGTCGGCCCAGCCAACAACAGGAAGGAGAGCCAATGCGGCAACCAAGGAACGGCGACGCGGCGCGACAGGCCAATTTTCATGTTGGAACCCTCCGACTCAACCGATGACAGTGTTTGACACCTCGTGTAGTGTGTCAACTGGCAAAACGCATTTCGCGGATCGAAATGGACGGGGGTGCGCAGACGCGCGGCGCACGTGCCCATGATTGAAGCAATGCGACGATGGGAAGGGCTGAAAAACATCATGGCCGGACGAACACTCACCTTCACCTTCGTCGAGACCGGCGTGACGCGGAATCGTGAGCCTCCACGATCAGGGCGCCCCGAAGACCTGCGCCGCAATCTGGGGAGCCCTCGCCAAGCCGGTCCGAATACCTGCGATGCACGCGATGTTCGCGGGTCCCGAGATCATGCTTGGCCTGCCGCCCGAGGCGCAGACCTTCGATCCCACGCGGCCTGCCCGCGGAAAACCAGACCTGCTTTCCCGTCGCGGGCGATTGCCTGTGGTTCTATCAGGCAAAGGGCATGATGAAGGGCCTCACGGACGAGCTTTGGGAATTGGGCGTGTTCTACGGCGATGGCGGTCGCATCTTTGGGCCCCTGGGTTGGACGCCGTGCAACATCTTCGGGAAGATCGTGGAAGGCTTGGACGCCTTCGCTGCGGAATGCTCGGGCATTCGGGTGACTGGGCTGAAAACGCTTGAGATCAAGCGCGGCGCCGGCGCGTAGTCCCATCGGGACGCGCGCGAGGCAACGCCTATTGGGCGCCGTTTTTCGCCTTTGATCGCTGAATAGGTGTCGCCGACTCCATCGGTTTCTGCTCAGGAGTCGGCGCTTACAATTTCGTTTTCTTTGATTTCTCCTGCCCCGAGAATGGCCAACCCCTGCCGAAAGCCCGGCGGCCCAACTGGTCGACAAATATCTCACCTGGGGCGATGCGACGATCGCCAAGGCGCAAAAGGTGTTCGAGCGTATGGATTCGGTAGGCCAGAACCGCATGCGCGCCTTGCACGGCGGCCGGCGTGACAAGCTCGAGGTCAGCCCCAATCTCTGGGCGGGCGTCGGGCTGGTGCGCGGCGGCGCGGGGACGGCCCTAGTCGGCGATCCCGAGACGGTGGCCGAACGCATGCGCGAGTATATCGACGTCGGCGTCGACACCTTCATCCTCTCGGGCTATCCGCACCTGGAGGAGGCCTATAGGTTCGCAGAGTTGGTGCTGCCGCGCTTCTGGCGGCGGAGCGGCAGGCGACGCTGGACGCCGACTCGCTTGCGCATGGGCGAACGCGTTTGTCGGCCTAACACGCTCCGCTCCGCCTGCGGGCTCTGAGGTCGCCGCTAGGGCGCGGTCGAGGGTTGCGACGGACTTAGCGATGGAGCGCGGCGTGTCCCTCGCCCGAGGCCGGGCGCGGCCCTAAAGCAGCGCCGGCTTTTCCTATCACCCATCGGGTCCTGCAATGACAGATAAACGGCGCTTGCGGCTCGGCGCGTTCATGCGGCCGACGACGATCCATACCGGCGCTTGGCGCTATCCCGGCGCATTCCCCGACGCGAATTTCAATCTGGCGCATCTCAAGGACTTCGCCCGCACGCTTGAGCGCGGCCGGTTCGACGCTTTCTTCATGGCGGATCATTTGGCGGTGCTCAACATGCCGCTGGAGGCGCTGAAACGCAGCCATACCGTGACCTCGTTCGACCCGCTGACGCTTCTGCCGGTGTTGGCGACGGTGACCAAACATCTCGGCCTGATCGCCACGGCTTCCACAACGTTCGAGCAACCCTATCTGATCGCGCGCCGCTTCGCTTCGCTCGATCACATCAGCGAGGGCCGCGCAGGGTGGAACGTCGTGACGACGTCGAACCCGGACGCTGCGCTCAACTTCGGTCTCGAAGAGCATATGGAGCACGGCGAACGCTATCGGCGTGCGCGGGAGTTCGTCGATGTCGTGACGGGGCTCTGGGACTCCTGGGCCGATGACGCTTTCGTCCGCGACGTCGAAAGCGGCATCTTTTTCGATCCCGCAAAGCTTCATGTCCTCAATCATCGCGGGGACTATCTCTCGGTGCGGGGGCCGCTGAACATCGCGCGGCCTGTGCAGGGCTGGCCGGTCATTGTGCAGGCGGGCGCGTCGGACTCAGGGCGGCAGCTTGCCGCGGAGACCGCGGAGGTGGTGTTCGCCGCTGGCGGCCGCCTTGCCGACGGCAAGTCGTTCTATGCGGACGTGAAAGGCCGCATGGACAAGCTCGGCCGCAATCGCGACCATCTTAAGATTTTGCCTGGGGCCTTTGTCGTTGTCGGCGACACTCTGGAAGAGGCGCGCGAGAAGCGGGCCCGCCTCGACGGCCTGGTCCACTACGAAAGCGCCATCGCGTCGCTCTCGATCATGCTCGGCCACGACGCCTCGAAATTCGAGCCCTGACGCGCCGTTGCCGCAGATTCCCGAAACCAACGACAGCAAGAGCGGCCGCGAGCGCGTCCTTGCGATGGCGGCGCGCGAGAATCTCACCGTCCGGCAATTGGCCCAGCGGCTGGGCGGCTATTCCGGGCTGGCGTTCGTCGGCACGCCCAAATCCATCGCCGATGAGATGGAGCAATGGCTGCGCGAAGAAGGATGCGACGGCTTCAACATCATGTTCCCCTTCGTTCCCGAAGGCCTTGTCGATTTCGTCGACAAAGTCGTCCCGGAATTGCAGCGGCGCGACATTTTTCGCACGGAGTATGAGGGGCGGACGTTGCGGGAAAATCTTGGACTGCCGCGGCCGGTCAATCGGTTCTTTTAAGACGACGCGCCGATCAAGCGCCCCAAGATCGACGCCTCTAGCCTTACGCGGTCAGCGGACTCGCGCTTGCGGGGGCGCGGGAGGTCGACGACAATGTCGGCCGCCACGACGCCGCCTTCGATCAGCAGAATGCGATCGGCGAGCGCGACCGCCTCGCCGACGTCGTGCGTCACCAGAAGCGCGGTGAAGCCCTCCCGGCCCCAAGCCGTCTCCAACAGCGATTGCGTCTCGATCCGCGTCAGCGCGTCGAGCGCGCCTAGCGGTTCGTCGAGCGCGAGCACGCGCGGGCGGCTGATGAGCGCGCGCGCCAAGGCGACGCGCTGCTTCTGCCCGCCCGACAACACCGACGGCCAATCCTTGGCGCGATCGGCGAGGCCGACGGCGTCGAGCGCTTCGAGCGCGCGCGCTCTCGCCCCAGGTTCGCGGCGCGCGAGGCCAAGCCCGACTTCGACATTGTCCAGCACGCTGGCCCAAGGCAGCAGGCGCGGTTCTTGGAACATCACGCGGACGATCTGAGCGCTCGGCTCCGCTTCGGCGCCGGCAAACGTCACTTGCCCAGTGTCGGCGGTGCATCGATCATTCGGCCTTAGAAAGGAATGCGCCGCCGGGAGGGAGGGCCCGGCGACGCTTCTGCTGGCTTTGTCTTGGGAGGAAGGAGGGCCCCTTACGAACCAGCGGACTTTTTCAACGCGATCAGCGCGTCCGGCGTGACGAAGCCGGCGTAGGAGGGGTTTAAACGACAAATAAGCTTTTTGGTGAGAGCGCTTTCCCCCCGGCGCCCGAACTGCCGGTGGATTTGGGCCCCGAGGAGTTCGTTTCGCTCTGGAAAACGCAAAGCCTCCTCCACGACAAAACCCGAAAGGGCACTCCCGGCGCAAGCGCACGCTTTGCCCGCGCCATCGGCACGGCTCACTGGAATGGCTGCACGAAATTCGATAGACGCGAATGGATTACGCTTCGTGATGGGGCAACATTGTTGTCAGCGCCAAAGCAAATCGGACAGGTCTCGAGCGTCACGGTCCTGGCCGCTGCAAGCATGGCGTACAACCAAATCATCACCGTTGCTTTCGGCATATTCCTCGGCGGCTGGCTTGGGGCCGCTGATTTCGGCGTCGTCAATTTGGCGCGCACTTTGTTCACGGTGACGCTGGTCTTGGCGCCGCTCGGGCTGGACCTCGCGCTGCAACGCAGCCTCGGGCGCGATGTCGTCGCCGGCAAGGCCGGTGAGGTTGCGGCGCTCCGTCTGATCGCCGGGGCCCTCAGCGTAGGGCTCGCGCTGGCATTGGCTGCGGGAGGCGCCGCTGCGCTGCAGGGCCTTCTCTTCCCCCATCCGCAATTCGCACCCGCGTTGGTCATAACCATGTTCGCCCTGCCCTTCGCCACCGATACGGCGGTGCTCGGGGGCGCCTACCGCGGGCTGCTGCGCCCCTCCGCGAACCTGCTGGCTGCCTATGTCGTGCAGCCGACGGCGCGGGTGGCGTTGGTTCTAGCGCTGGCGGCGGTCTGCGAGCGGGTCACGGCGGCGGTCCTCGGAACAACGCTGTCCTTCGCTGTCGCCGGTCTGTGGATGGGCGGCGCGGCGCGCGCCGACTTCCCGCTCCGCGCAGCGTGGGCGACCGGCGCCTGGGCGCAGGCGCGCGCCGTGCTCAGCTACGCCCCCGCGCTCGGGCTCTCCTCCCTCGCTTTCGTTTTGGCGCGTTCGCTCGACACGCTGACGCTCGCCCATTTCGCGCCCGCCGCCGAGGTCGGCCGCTACGCCATCGCGCTGATGGCGGGGCAACTCGTGACGATCATCGGCTCCTCGCTCGGCCAGACGCTTGGCGCCCGCATCGCAGCCGCCAACGCGGCGGGAGACCGCGGCCGCGTCGGCGAGCTCCTACGCGCAAACATGGGGCTGTCGTCGATGGTCGCCGCTCCGTTCTGCGTGGCGATCGCGCTTTGGGGGCGCGACGTCGATCTGGTGCTCGGCCCTTCGTTCGTGCTGGCGACGTCCGTGATGGTCGCCGTCAGCCTCACGCAATGGGTGATGACGACGACGCACTATGCGAGCTTCGCCCTGAGCATGACGGGGCGCCATCGTCTGGAACTCGGCAACAACCTCGCAGCGCTTGCGGTGCAGGCGGTCGCCTGCGTGCTGCTGATCCCGCGGTTCGGCATGCTCGGCGCTGCGGTCTCGACCCTCACATCGGTCGCGTTCATCAATGTGCGGCGGCAATGGCAAATCGCCGGAATGCTGCAAGCGCCGGCGTTCGACTGGCGGCTGCTGGCGCCGCTGGCGCTCTCGGCCCTCGTCGCCGCGCCCGTCTATGGCGTGTACGCAGAGATCGGCTTCCGCGCCTGGTGGGTCACGGGCCTAGCGGCGGCGACGCAGGTCGCGCTCAGCTTCGCCGCGATCCTCGCCCTCGGCGCTTCAGCCGGCGACCGCGCTAAGCTCCTCAGCCTGGTGATGCGCCGGCAATTGCCGAGACTACGCGAACATTGACGATTCAATGGTCAGATTTGGCAGGTCTTCCGCCACAAGCATATTGCGAAGTCCGAGCAATTGCGCTAACATAGAGTAAGTATAAATAGTTCCGTTGCGTTTCGGGCCCGAAATCGACCTCGCTGGTCGCGTTATATTGATTTCTGGGGCCCGCTATCATGAATATCGCCGTTTATGGCCTGGGATATGTCGGCCTCACCGCAGCCGTATGCTTAGCAAAGCAAGGTCATCAGATCTTCGGGATTGATGTAAGCGCTGCGAAAGTCGCGCAAATCAATGCCGGCGTCGCGCCTTTTGTGGAACCCGGCCTCGAGGACTTGCTCGCCGATGCGAACGTCCGCGGCATGCGGGTCAGTACGGCCGACACAGCCCCCGGTCTGGACGCGTGCGATATTGCGATCGTGTGCGTCGGCACGCCGAGCGGCGCCGATGGCGCGCACAACATGAGCTATATCGCCGAGGTCTCGCGCCAAATCGCCGCCGCGATCGATCAAAAGCGCCCCAAGCCGCTCACCGTCATCTATCGCAGCACGGTGAGGCCCGGCACCACCGAAGACTTGGTGCGCCCAATCTTCGCTTCCGTGCTTGGGCAGGATTTCGGCCGGCTGTGCGAGCTCGTCTACCATCCAGAATTCCTGCGCGAGACCACCGCGATCAAGGACTTCTTCCAACCGCCCAAAATCGTCGTCGGCACGGAGGACGGCCGCCCGAACCCGCATATTCTTGAGCTCAACAAAGGTATTGAAGCGCCCGTCTTTCACACGCGTTGGCGCGAAGCGGAGATCACCAAATTCGTCGACAACACGTTTCACGCCCTCAAGGTCGCGTTCGGCAACGAGCTTGGGCGGATCTGTCAGAGCCTCAACCTCGACGTCGAGCTGGTCTACAAAATCTTCGTCGCCGACACCAAGCTCAACATCTCCTCGCACTACTTGCGTCCGGGCGGCGCGTTCGGCGGCTCATGCCTCGCCAAGGACCTGCGCGCGCTGCAACATATTTCCACTGAAATCGGCGCCAACACGCACATAATCGACGCCGTTCTGCGCTCAAACGAGGCGCATAAGCACTACATTCTACAGCAGTGCACGAGGGACCTGCCGGCCAAGGCGCGCGTCCTGCTCGTCGGGCTCGCGTTCAAGGCTAACAGCGACGATCTGCGCGAGAGCCCGAACCTCCATCTTGCGCGCCGTTTGATCGAGGCTGGGCATCGGCTGTCGGTCTACGATCCCAACCTGCGCCCCGAGATGCTGAAGGGGCAAAACCTCGGCTACGCCTACACGCACCTGCCGTCTCTGAACGATCTGCTCATCGACCGGGAGGAAGCGGAGCGCAGCCATTACGATCTGGTCATTGAGGCCGCGAGCTTCGCCAAGACGCTGCAGCTTTCCTCCGATCGCTGTCTCAACATTGCGAAGATGGACTGAGCGGAGGGCGGCGCCATGACCGACACTTTGCTGGGCGTCGTCGCAAAAACGGAGCGCCGCCGGCGCCGCGTGCTGATTATCGTCGAGAACCTTCCCGTTCCCTTCGACCGTCGGGTTTGGGCGGAGGCGACAACGCTTATTGCGCACGGTTACGAAGTCAGCGTCATCTGCCCGAAAGGGCGCGACGCACAGGCTTCGTACGAGATGCTCAACGGCGTGGCCATTTATCGCCATCCGCTGCCGTTGGAGGCCAAGGGCGCCAAAGGCTATCTGCTTGAATATTCCGTCGCGCTGTTCTGGGAGTTCGCACTCGCCTTCCGCGTGCTGGCGACGCGCGGGTTCGACGTGATCCATGCCTGCAATCCGCCCGATCTGATCTTTCTGGTCGGCGGCTTTTTCAAACTCTTCGGCAAGAAGTTTTTGTTCGACCATCACGACGTCAATCCGGAACTTTACGAAGCCAAGTTCGGCCGCCGCAACTCGTTCTGGCGGTGGCTGCTGTGGCTGGAGCGTGCGACGTTCCGCATCGCCGACGTCTCCATCGCCACCAACCGCTCCTACCGCGATATCGCGATCGAACGCGGCGCGATGGACCCGGCGCGCGTGCATGTGGTGCGGTCGGGGCCGAATTTGGATCGGGTCAAGGCGCTGCCGCCGGACGCAAAGTGGCGGAACGGGCGGCGCTTCCTGGTCGGCTATGTCGGCGTGATCGGGAGCCAAGAGGGGCTCGATCTGCTGATGAAGTCCGTCGCGTCGCTAGTGCGCCGCGGCCGTTCGGACGCGCAGTTCGCCATCATCGGCGACGGTCCGGCGCTGGCGGACGTCAAGCTTGCTGCGAAGGCGCTTGGCGTTGCGGATTTCGTCACCTTCGTCGGCCGCGTCGACGACGCGACGCTGCTGACGATCCTCTCGACCGCCGACGTCTGCGTGAACCCCGATCGCCCGAATCCGATGAACGACAAATCGACGATGAACAAGATCCTTGAATACATGGCGCTCGGGAAACCGATCGTGCAGTACGACCTGCGCGAGGGGCGATTTTCCGCGGGGGAGTCTTCGCTCTACGCTGGGAATGCCGACCCCGTGGACTTCGCCGATCGCATCGCCGAACTGCTTGATGACCCTGAGCGCCGCGCCGCAATGGGCGCGTGCGGGCGCAAGCGCGTGCTTGAGGAGTTTGAATGGCGCCATGAAGCGCCGAAGCTGCTGCAGGCGTACGAGCAAATTTTTGAGAGTTTTGGCGCGCTTCCGCGCTCCTGCGACACGCCGATTGCCTAGCGGTCCCGCAAGTGAATTATAAGCTACGCGGTGTCGACGGGACCGACGAACGACACCGGGCAACATCGGCGCCGTCGCCAGCGGTAGCACGCGCGGACACGACGCTTGTGTCTCGTTTCGGGCGCCGATTGCGACGGCCCGTTCGCGACGCAGCGCGCCGGGTAAGCGCGCTTTCAGCGCGCAGTATTGTCGAACAATCCATGCAAATCATATAGACTCTTCAGCGACCGATTGCTAAAGAATCGGCGCGCTTCGATTGTCGAAATCTCGAACTTTATTGATTTTCTGGGTAGATATAGGGGATCGATAACATTGATTTAACGATTACTTAATTTCTATTTGTTATTCATTGGCTGCGACAGTTAGGTAATAGTCAAACTATTACCACGACTTCACCGTCAAAATACAGACTATCTGCCGATCGCGCTGCTGATTTCTCGGCCGATTGGGACGCGACAAGACGCTCCACGACTTCGAAACGCCTTCTCGAAAAGCAACCGGTCAATCCACCAAAGGTTGGACCGCAAGAAACCAGTTTTGAAAGCGGATATCCCGCCCCCGCCGTCAACATGACCTTGCGCCATGACCACAAGCTTTGAACTCACCTTACGCAATCGCAGGTGGCGCGGCCTCGCCACCTCTGGAGGAATTGCGCTTACGGCTTTCGCCATCCAATTCACGGGGATCAACCGTGGCCTTCAGCTTCTTGTAGCGACGGTTTTTATTTTTCTGGCGATCTTTGCCTATGTTCGCTCGACGATGGAGCGTCTGGGCGACATCAAGCCCTCTTGGCCGGAGACGATGGCCTATGCCGGCGGAAATCGACGTGACCTTCCGGAGTCGTCGCTGGCGGCTCATTTCGATCTCACGGTAGGAACGCTCACGCTCGACGAACAGATTACGATGCTGGCGCAAGTCTGCGGCGAGTTCGGTCGGCATGTCGGCGTCATGGACTTTCGCTTTCGCATTTCCGATCGCGATACGCTCGAGCGCGCCGTTTCCGCACTGCGCGCCGGTATCCGCCGGACCGACCTTCTTGAGCGCGTGAGCGAAGAAGAGATTGTTGTCTGTCTCACCATGATCCACGACGTGCGCGGGATCGAGTGCGTCGCGCGCCGTCTGGCGCGTTCGCTGGAGCAGCGGCAGATCGATCGCGCGGACTGGGCCGTCGGCTGCGCGATAAGTCCGGTCCACGGCTACACCGGCGCGGATTTGATCGATTTTGCGGCCCGCGCGAGAACGTAATGCGCGATCCAGGCGTGCGCCTTCAGCCGCCCGGCCGCCCCTCCGCGTCTTCGCCAGCGGCTTGAACCGGAAGCTGCGAAGGGGCCGCGCCTAGCGCTGGCGAGCCCAAACGGGCGTCGCCGTTGGAAAGGAAAAGCTACGGCTTGGGCGTCTCCGACGGTGTCGGCGCAGGCGCGGGCGACGCTGGGGCCGCAGACATCGGGCTAGCGGCGGCGGCTGGAGCCGCGGCCGGCGCGGGAGGAGCCGGACTGCGGGAGTAGGAATAGGCGAGATAGACCAGGATCACGACGACGATCGCCCCGATCACATATTGAGTGTTTCGGCTCATTGCTGCCTCCCTAATTGCGCCCCGTTGTCGTTATGTCGCGCATCTGCGCGTGGCGCGGTCTTCTGTTGTAGCACTCAAGAGGACATTGCGGCGATTGCGCTCCGCGCAAAGAGGGACTGAAGCTGATCGGCCTCCGCTCACTCCACTTTCAGGGGAATAGGCTTGGTGGGCGTGAGCTGGAAGGCATGGGATTGTCCGGAGGGAGACTTACCCCAGCCGACGATCTGGCCAGCGGCGTTGATGTCCCTAGCTTCAACCAGCGTCCAGCCCCTGCCGGTTCCGTCAAGGCCCGAATTGAGGTCATAGGCCTTTTTGCCGATCCAAAGCGTGGCGCGCGTGTCGCCACCCTTGAGGTCAGCGCTTCCAACGACGAGGCCTGAGTCATTGAGCCCCAAGCCTGCGCTCCCACGACCGCCCAGGGTCCCGAGATCCAGAGGTTTGCCTTCGGTCCAAAGCGTGGCGTGGAATCTTTAGTCTGCTATCAGTCCTGCATAGCCAGCAACCTGCCCCGTTTTGTTGATCGCCATGCCATAGCTGTGTCGACCTCCCAGGGTGCCGAGGTCCTTGGCATCGGTTCCGTTCCAGATCACGGCGTGCGTGTCGGACTCGCCAGTGAGTTCGGCAAAGCCCACAATCAGGCCGCTTTCATTGATACCTTCCGCATTGCTTTGCCTGCCGCCAAGCGTGCCGAGATCCGTTATCTTGAGATTGTCCCATCTCACAGCGCGGGTCATATAACCGACAACGACGTTTCCGGCGATTTGTCCGGCGGCATTGATCGCATTGGCGTCGCTGAACTGGCCATTCTGACCGAGATCAACGGGGCCGTCGCCGGCCCACAAGGCGGCGTGGCCATTTTTGTCATCGCCAAACTTCGCCACACCCGCCACCTGGCCGGCGTCATTTACGTCATACATGCAGGCGGAAGTGCCGGGGATTTCTCCGAGTTCCACAAGGCTCTTGCCGTCCCAAAGAAAGCCGTGAGCGGCGGCATTGTCCCGGACCTGGGAATAGCCGGCAACCTCGCCACCCTCGTTAATGGAGCAGGCGACGCTCTCCGCTCCCCCCAGGGTTCCAAGGTCTGTAAGCGTGAAGGTCACAGGCGGAGCCGGGCCACCATCACAACCGCCCAAAACTCCGGCAATCGCGATGAGCGACAGGAATGGTTCGGAAGCGCGAAGAGCAGCCTTCTTGGTCATGCCACACCAAAAGCTGAAACAATCCCCGCGGCACTATAGGGTCGGGCGCTCACCGCGGCCAAACTTTCCGGGACGCGCGTGCAAGCGCCCGCCGTACCCCAGTCAGTCAATACGTTAGTTCGTGGCGGTGGACGCAGTCCCGCCAAACCGGTCTCTGAGGCGGATTTTCCCGTGAAATGGGAATTTTGACGGGAATTTCACATCGAAAGGGCAAATCTGCGTGCCGAACATAAGGATAAAGCATTGATTTTGCGTCAGATTTCATGGCGAAGCCTTCGAATTCCCGTAGCGGCCAAATGGGAATTTGAACGGTCAAAACGCGCTTCTCGCTGTCCTGAAATAGCGCAACCCCGATCATCAAGTTTCCGTAGCGCAGGTAGGCAACGCAGCCTTTCTGTGACGATCGCAGAGAGTAACGTTAACAAGATGCCGTAGGACGCGCGAGTCGCGAGGGTCGTGAAGGAAGCGCAGCCAAGCCGTAAGTTTTTTCTTGAACTGTTTAGATTTCAGTTTATATTGTCGATATAGCAAAGGCTGCCTGCCCCTCCTGAGTGGCATGCGGTCCATGCGAGGACCATACCATGGAGGGTTCGTTCTCGCGCTCGAAATAGCGCCGTCTGCGGGCGGCGCCACATTTTGTCGAGCGCGTGAGCAGCCCTCTGTTTGGATCGTATGAACCTCTGTTGAGGCTGACCGCCGTCAACACGAGGTTACACATGTCGAAACGGTCAATTCCTGAAATCGAGAGCCTGGGCGTCGCCTCCCTCCGTGACAAGACGCGGTTGCGCGCCCACGGCAAGCGGCGCGTGCAGCGGATCAAATCCGAGCTGCAGCGGGCGCAGCGCCGGCCTCGGAACGATCTCTCTCCTGACCTCCGGTTAGAGCGGCGGCCGATCGCGAGCGTCATCGCCGGCGCCACGATCCGCGTGCGCGACGAGGTTCAGCACGCCCGGATCGTCGAAAGCCTCAAGCGTTACGGCGTCAGCCGCCCGGTCCTGAATTCGGCTGATGGTCAGATCGTTGAAGGGCACGGCGTCGTCGAAGCAGCGAAGGCCCTCGGGATCGAGACGGTCCTGTGCGTCGTCGTCGATCACCTCAGCCCGGCCGAGCTTCGCAGCCTGCGGGTCACCTTGAACAGGACTGCGGAAACCGGCGCCTGGGACTTTGAGGTCCTCGCCGAAGAGCTCCGTGACCTCGACGCCGCCGACGAAGACCTCGGCGGGCTGGGGTTCGAGGAGGCCGAACTCGACGCCATCTTGTTCGAAGGCGAGGCAGGGGAGGGCGAGGAGGCGGACGATGCCATCCCCCCGTTTCCTGCAATTACGACCTCGCAGCCGGGCGACCTTTGGCTGCTTGACGAGCAACGGCTGCTGCAGGGGGACGCGCGGGACCCTCATTCCTACGAACTCCTTTTCGAGCCCGACGAGCGGGCAGCGCTCGTTTTTTGCGACCCGCCTTACAACGTTCCGAACCACGGTCACGTCACCAGCAGCGACCGCTACGGCGAGTTCGCGATGGGGCATGGCGAATGGTCCCCTCCGCAGTTTCAGGACTTCCTGAAGGGTTCGTTGAGGCCGACCCTTCCTTGGCTGCGGAACGGGGCGCTGGTCGGAGTGTGCATGGACTGGAGGTCGACGCACTTGCTCGTCCCCGCTGGCTTGGCGCTCGATCTCACGCTTCTGAACATCTGCGTCTGGACGAAAACTAACGGTGGGCAGGGCAGCCTCTGGCGCTCGGCGTACGAAAACTGCGTCTTTTTCAAATTCGGAAACGCCCCGCACACCAATAACGTCCGGCTCGGACGGTATGGGCGCAACCGCACCAACGTTTGGCAATACGCGGGCGGCTCGAGCCTCGGGTCGGACGCCCGGGAAGGCCTCAAGGTGCATCCGACCGTCAAGCCGAGGGCCTTGGTCGAGGATGCGTTGCTCGACGTCACCAACCGCGGCGACATCATCATTGACGGCTTCGCCGGGTCGGGAACCACCTTGATCGCGGCGGAAGCGAAGGGGCGCCGCTGCCGCGCCATCGAAATCGATGGGCGCTTCTGCGACGTCATCCTCGAGCGCTGGCGTGCGTTCACCGGCCGATCGCCGATCCTCGCGGCGACGGGGCAGACCTTTGACGAGGTGCGCCGGGAACGCTCGTCAGCCGCCGGCGCCACACCGCTGACGCCGAACACGTCCGACGTCTCGGGCGCTCCCTCCATCTCCGACCGCTAAGGAGCGCCAGATGACGCCCAAGGAAAAGAAGACGCCGAAGGGCGACTATGCCGTCGGCTACGCGAAAACCCCAGTGCACACGAGGTTCCAGAAAGGGAACCCCGGAAACAGGAAGGGCCGCGCGAAGGGGCGTCCTTCCTTCGATGAGATCGTGCGCGAGGAGAGGGCGCGCATCCTCAAATTGCCGTCCGGCGAAAAGGCCGGTCCCACGGACCGCATGCTCGTGCGCAAGACGAATGTGATGGCTTTGAAAGGCAACATGGCTGCGATGCGGATAGCGCTGGCCCTTGTCGCCAAGACGCTAGGCGATTCCTCCGAGGCCCAAGCCCCCGTCGAAGAGCCGCTCACGAAAGACGAGCTCGAGGTGTTGAAGATGCTCGGCAAATTCAAAGGGAGCGTCTGATGCAGACCGCTAGCGAGGTGCGCCGCGAGCAGAAGCAGGCCATTCGCGCATTCGCCGCCGAAAATCTCTACGCCTTCTATCGGCTAGGATTCTCCTCAATCGCCCCTGAGGCAGAGTTTTCCGATTCGCCGCACTTTCGCGTGCTCGCTCACGCCCTGCAGCGCGTCGCCACCGGTGAGGTCAAGCGCCTTCTGATCGCGATTCCGCCGCGCCACGGCAAAAGCCTCCTGTCTTCGGTGGTGCTGCCGGCCTGGATTCACGGCCGTGATCCAACGCGCAAGATTATCTGCGCGTCTTACGGCGAGCCTTTGTCGAAGGATTTCGCTGGACGCTACCGCGACTTCGTCGGCACCGACGCGTGTCGAGGCGTATTTCCCCACCTGAGGATCGATGCCGGCGGGTCCGCCCTCTCGGAGATCAGGACCACCGGCAAAGGCTATCGCATGGCGACCACCGTCGGCGGCGCCGCAACCGGCAAAGGCGCGCACTTCATCATCGTCGACGATCCGTTCAAGGCGGCCGAAATCACCTCCGACGTCGTCCGCAACGGCGTCTACGCCTGGGTAAAGAACACCCTGATGACGCGGTTCGACAATCCGGGCGAAGGCGCGATGGTGGTCGTTCATCAACGCCTGCACCTGGACGACCTGATCGGCCGCCTCAAGGACGAGGGTGGTTGGGAATATCTTGACATGCCCGGAGAGGCGGTCGAGCGGAAGACCTATGATCTCGGCTTCGGCGAGACCTGGACGCTCGAACCAGGAGATCTCCTTTACGAAGATCGGTTCGACGCCGCGGCGCTCGAAAGGCTTCAGGTCGATCTTGGCAGCCAGTATCCCGCCCAAATCCTCCAGCGGCCGGCGCCGCCGGGCGGCACGCTCTTCAAGCTGAAGTATTTTCCGCGCTACGACGTCGCGCCAGCCTACTTCGAGGGCATCTATCAGTCCTGGGACCCCGCGGTCGTCGACACTGAGACCGCGGCGTTCACGGTCTGCACGACCTGGGGCGTGATCGGCCAGAAACTCTATCTCCTTCACGTGCTGCGCAAGAAGATGGCGTTTGCGAGCATCGAACCGGCAATCCTGCACATGAAGGAAAAGTACAACGCTTACTGCGTCGTCCTTGAAACGTCGGGCGTCGGCGCGGCGATCGGCGATGCGATCCTCAAGCGCGAGGGCGCGCGCCGTTGGTTCGCCTGGCACGAGCCCAAACTCGGCAAGGTCGAGCGCGCGATCGCGCAGCTTCCGAAGATCGAGCGCAAGCGTGTCTATCTGCCCAAGAGCGCCGACTGGCTTGAGACGTTCGAGGCCGAGGTCGCCGAGTTTCCGCAATCGAAATATGCGGACCAAGTTGATTCGATGGTCCAGTTCCTTTTTCTCATGGGCATGCGCACGCGTTGGACGAGCGACCTTACGGCCTGGCGAGATCACCGGGAGCAACCGTTTTGAAAGTTGACGTTTGCGATCGCTGGCCCGAGCGTGATCCGGAGCGACGCGTCGTGACAAGGGTTGTAGCCCCGAATTCCGTAAATCGGATTGGCGCAAACGCCCCCCAGCGTGCAGCTCCTCTCCGGCGCCACAAGCCGCCGTTGACGTCTAGCGCCGGCGCGCCGGTGCACCACTTTACTTCGTGGGATCAGGGGTGTCCCCAGCTCCTGCGCGTCAGCTGGCGCCGCCTTTCTACCGTCACCCCCGGGCGGCGCCACTTTGCGAACGTCCACGAGTGCTGCCTTTCATCAGTTCCGCAACGTCAACTATGGAGCAAGCAATGAATATCGTCGGCATTCGGCGCGCGAAGGCGACCCTGTCTGAGTTGGTCCGCGACGCCGCCAAGGGCAAATGCAGTCTGGTTACGGACAATCGCAAGCCGGTGGCGATGATCGGGCCGCCTCCCGGCGACTATGGGCCAGAGAGCCAGGGCGGCGCCACAGAGGCGCCGCCGTTGTTGGTCGAAGGGCCGTTGCCGTCGGACCCCGCAGCGTTCCTCGATGCGCTTCGCGCTGCTCCTCATCCCCTCGAACTCGATTTCTGAAAGAGGTTTTCCATGTCTAGCTGGTTGATCGACACGCCCTTGATCAAGGTGCTCACCTCACCGCCCGGGTTGCAGCTCCGTAAGTGGTGCGAGGCGAATAAGCCTTCGTTGTTTCTCTCTGCCGCGTCCATTACCGAGTTCGCGGGCGGCATCAACAAGACGCCAGCAAGCCAGCCGCAGCGCGCAAACGCTATGCGTCTGTGGCTGGAGGGAATCGCGCACGCCTTTGCCGATCGTATCCACCCTGTTGATCTCGCGCTGTCCATCCAGGCCGGGGCACTGCTGCCGCGCCTTGTGAACAGCAGCCCTCGCCATCGTTTTCACGACGCCCTGCTCGCCGCGACCGCTCAGGCCCACGGCCATGTGATGTTGACCCGCCGCGTGTCGATCTTCGGGACGTTGACACACCTGCGAATCGAAGAGGTTTGAGTCTCAGGCACGGGAAAGCGCGGGTCCGTCCGCAACTCCTTGCCCTTCGCGGTGAGTGCTGAAACCGCGCCGCTGATTCTCGACGCATTGCGGCTTTTCCTGCGAGAAGGCCTCGTCGCGCCGCTGGACCGCTACGCGATCGATCTAACCAGCCGCTCCCGCAAGGAGCGGAATCAGAAACCATTCGAGGGCCACGGCGCCAGCCTCGCCGCAGCGTTCAGCTCGCTTTAAGGGAGAGAGGAATAGGTTCCCAATGTCGCAAATCTTCCTCAGTCACGCCTCCAGGGACACTATCGACGCGCAGGCGATAGCGGCTGGCTGAGCCAGGGCGGCTTCGCCGAATTCCGCCTCGATCTCAATCCCGACAAAAGCATCAAGCCCGGTGAGCTGGATAGAGGGGCAGTCCAAGACGCCGTTCTGAACCTGGAACTCGGCGAACTTCCCTTGCACGCCTCGAAGATTTTCGCGAACAAGGCGAAGAAGGCCTGCTCGTAGGCGAGCAGCGAACAGGGCGGTCAATTGGTTCGCGTTCCAACCGGCGCAACGCCGTACATCGGGCGTTTTGGCTCCTGCGGAAAGACCCAAAGCACCGTTCAGTCCACCGCTATCGCTTCGCCCAAATATTGGACCGCCAATGTCGGAAGAAATCCAAAAACGAAATCGAGCCGCCGGTTCACTCCGACGGGACCGAAGCCAGCAACACGCCCAACCTTGAAGCCAACGGCGGCTAGCTTTCGAACGAGTTCCTCCGGCCTTATAAAGCGCCGGGGATCATGAGCGCCACGCGGAATAAGCCCCATCACATTCTCCGCGACCATGACCATGACGAATGAAGCCAAGGGGTTTCGATTGATCGTGTCAAATAGAAGCATGCCGCTCGGCCGCAACACGCGCCGCACTTCTCGAAGCACGGCATCGACATCCTCCACATGTTCGAGGACATCGACGCAGACGACGACGTCGTACGAATTTTCCGCACACGGCAAGCGCTCGCCACTGCCGACGCGATAGTCGACGCGTAGATTCTCTCTTTCTGCATGACGCCGCGCCGAGGCGATCGCGCCTTCTGACGGGTCGACGCCTGTGACAATGGACCCGCGCTGCGCCAGAGCCGCGGCCATAAAGCCGCCCCCGCATCCAAGATCCAGGACCGCAAGACCGCGCCAATCGCCGACGATCGGGTCAAAAAACGCAAACCGAGCCGGAACCATATTTTTCAGGATTCGCAGCCAGCGCGTCTGATCGTCCCACCAGTCCGACGGGACCTCATAGATCGAAAGGTCATTCCGCTTCGCGGGCCGGCGTAGCCTCGGCATCCAGTAAGGAACCCGCTGCGCGTAACCGGCGAAGGCATCCCCGAACCGCCTCCGGAAGCGCCTTTCCTTAAATAGGGGCCCTGTGACGCAATACGCCGTCAGCACGATCGCCACAGCGAATTGATCCGGCGTCCAGGTTGGGACGGACCAAAGCGTCAATGCGAAAGCCACATAAATGGGTTGACGCACAACGCGAAACAATCCGGTCGTCGGCATTGGCGGAAAAACCGGCGGTCGAGAATTTGCGACGGACCACCAGCCTACAAATCCTGTCTGCAGGGCCAGGCCGGCGTCCCATATGGCTTTGAGAAGCAAGAGCCAAGCGAATGCGTAAAGCCCGCTAAGCAGGTAGAGCGCGACGCCATCGGCGTGCCACCACACAATGTGACCGGGAGTCCAAAATGCAAAGAGCAGAAAGACCTGCACCGAGGCGACAATCACGTAGGTCGTCGTCGCCATGCTCGCGGCTATTGCACTTGGCGCGAGTCGCCTCAGGATTCTGGCTCCAAACGACGACAGCAAGAGAGAATGAACGAGCGGGAATTGCGCCAGCAAGAGCGCGTTGGCGACGCCGCTCCATCCTTCCGGCGCGCGCCCGAGACACCGGTTCATCCCAAAGAACATCGCAGCGATCATCGTTCCCACGCCGATCGCGAAGGCCGAGTGACAGGCAAGGCCGTATGCGACGGCGATTGCGCGGTGCTTTCTTGGCGGCGCAGCAGATTCGACGGAAGCCGGACTAACCACCTTGGGCATTCCTTCAGTTGCATGTCCCAAGCATGAACGTGCGGCGGGGCGGGATGGTTGCCAACGGTGCGCCAACGCGCGTCGGGCGCGCCCAGCAGACAACGGCGCGATCGAAAGCAGTTCGGGGATTGCGGAACAATCCGGGTTCCACGCCGTTCTGCCAGCGGTATGTCGTTTGCACAGTGACGCGAGCGCATCCGAAATTCTTTAGGAGAACAGATGCGATCGTCCCCAAAACTTGTTTCGATCGCGACAGCGGTGCCCGCACACGCGCTCGATCAGCGCGACGCCGCGGCTGCGATGCGCCAAGGGTTTTCGGACCGCTACGGCGATTTTGAGCGACTGGCCAGCGTCTTTACCCATTCAGGGATTCGTCGCCGATATACCGTCCAGCCTCTCGAGTGGTATTTCGGACCGCTCGGATGGCCCGAACGCAACAAAGCCTATCTCAGCGGGGCCACGGCGTTATTCATAGAAGCCGCAAAGAAAGCGCTTGATGCCGCGGGGATCATGGCGTCCGAAGTCGATTCTGTGGTGACAATTTCCTCGACCGGCATCGCCACGCCGAGTCTTGAGGCGCTGGCGGCTGAAAGCCTCGGCCTGCGCTCCGACGTTGAACGGGTGCCCGTTTTCGGACTGGGTTGCGCCGGCGGCGTGTCGGGTTTCACAATCGCCGCCCGGCTTGCGCAGGCGCGTCCTGGCAGCGTCGTTTTGCTGGTCGCCGTTGAGGTGTGCACCTTGTCTTTCAGGCTCGATCTGCTGACCAAAGCGAACATAGTGGCGTCGGCTTTGTTTGGTGATGGCGCCGCCGCCTGCGTGATTCGCGCGGGCGAAGCCGGCATCGCGTCGTTCGAAGCGGCCGGGCAGCATTCTTGGCCAAATACCCTCGACATTATGGGCTGGAACGTCGACCCGGAGGGTTTTGGGGTCGTCTTCGACCGCGCTATTCCGCCGTTCGCCGAGAAGCATGTTGCGCCGGCCGTCGTCGGAATTCTAGAGCGGCAATCGTCGGGGTTGGCGGACTTTGACCGGCTTGCCTTTCACCCTGGCGGCGCCAAGGTCATTACGGCGCTAGAGCGCGCTTTCTCGCTTGAGCAAGGATCGTTGGACCACGAACGGACGGTGCTGGCGGACTACGGCAACATGTCGGCGCCAACGGCTCTCTTCGTTCTTGAGCGGCTCGTGCAATCTGGCGTGCCCGCGCGGACGCTGCTCTCGGCGATGGGCCCTGGATTCACCGTGAGTAGCGTCGCTCTGCAGAGAGCCGCGTGAACCTCGCCGTTTTTCTGTTGACGGCGGTCACCGCCGAGCGGCTAGGCGAGCTTTGGCTCGCCCGCCGCAACACCGACAGGCTGCTTCGCGCCGGTGCGCGCGAAGTCGCGGCTGAGCACTATCTCGTCATTGTCGCGCTCCACGCGCTTTGGCTCGCGTCGCTTTGGCGATTTGGTTGGGGTCGTCCGGTGAATCTGGACTGGTTGGCGGTCTTTCTAGTTCTCCAAGCGTTGCGCGTCTGGACATTGAGTTCGCTGGGCCCGCGCTGGACGACCCGGATTATCGTCGCGCCAAACGCGCCGCTCACGACCAAAGGACCCTATCGCTACTTTTCCCATCCCAACTATCTCGTTGTTGTCGGCGAGATCGCGGTCTTGCCGCTTTGCCTCGGCTTGCCCTGGCTCGCAATTGTTTTCTCCGTATTGAACGCCGCAATTCTGACTGTCCGAGTTCGGGCAGAGAATGCGGCCTTGGCTGGAATTGGCGATGTCGCAAATCGGTGAAACCCGTCCGCAAACGGCGGGGACTATTTCCACGTGGGTCGGCTTCGCGACGATGTGCCTCGGCATGTTCATGGCCATCCTCGATGTCCAGGTTGTTGCGACCTCGTTGCCAACGATTCAGAGCGCGCTTTCCATCGCCCCAGATCAGATGAGTTGGATTCAAACCGCCTATCTCATCGCCGAGGTCATCGCGATACCGCTCACTGGCTTTCTCACGAGAACGTTGAGCATGCGATGGCTGTTCGTAGGCGCCGTCGTGCTGTTCACGGTCGCATCTATGGGATGCGCCGCGAGCGCAAGCTTTCATTCGCTCATTGTCTGGCGGGTTGTGCAGGGCTTTGCCGGGGGCACGTTGATACCTTCGGTATTCTCAGCGGTATTTATCCTGTTTCCGACCGGCCCGGCAGGGAATCGCGACAACGATCGGCGGCGTGCTGGCCGTTCTTGCTCCCACGATTGGACCCGTGGTCGGCGGCTGGATTACTCAGACTTATTCCTGGCATTGGCTTTTTCTCATCAACGTGATCCCGGGCTTGGTTGCCGCCGTAGTTGCAACCGTGACGGTGCCAAAGTCGCCCACCGCTTTGGCCAACATTAGACGGGTGGACCTCCTTTCGCTCATATTGCTGGCTGCCGCCCTGACATCCCTCGAGATAGGGCTGAAGCAGGCGCCGCATGATGGCTGGCTTGGCGCCGTTCCGTTCGACTCTCCTCGCGCTCAGCCTCGCAAGCGCCGCCGCATTTGCCGTGCGAACGCTGCACAACCTCTCGCCTCTCGTTGAGCTTCGCAATTTCTCCGACCGCAGTTTCGTGATCGGCTGCGTGCTCAGCTTCGTCCTCGGGGTCGGGCTTTTTGGATCGGTCTATCTGATGCCGGTCTATTTGGCCTTTGTCCGCGGCCACAACGCGCTCGAAATCGGGACCATCATGTTGGTGACCGGCCTCGCGCAATTGGTTACGGCGCCGATCGCGGTTTGGTTGGAGCAAAGGGTCGAACCGCGTCTCCTCACCGCGGTTGGTTTCGCCCTCTTTGCGGTCGGACTGGCGATGAGCGCCCTCCAAACGCCGCAAACCGACTTCGCGGGAATGTTCTGGCCGCAAGTCGTTCGCGGCGCGGCGATCATGTTTTGCCTGTTGCCGCCGATCCGACTCGCGCTGGGCAATTTGGAGAAATCGCGGGTCGCTGACGCAAGCGGATTGTTCAATCTTATGCGCAACCTGGGAGGAGCTATCGGGATCGCTCTGGTTGACACCATTATTTACGTTCGGGCGCCCATTGAGGGCGCGCGGATCCTCGAGCGATTGCAGGCGGGCGATCGGGACGTCGCGGCTTTCGTCGGCGTTCCCGACGCCATGATCGCGCACCTCACAGGGCCGCCGGACCCAGGCGCACTGGCGA
This sequence comes from uncultured Pseudomonadota bacterium, assembly GCA_963730695.1. Classification (GTDB taxonomy): domain Bacteria; phylum Pseudomonadota; class Alphaproteobacteria; order Rhizobiales; family Beijerinckiaceae; genus Roseiarcus. The sequence continues at coordinate 17,704 of CAVSSV010000036.1, read as the reverse complement.
TGTTGCGGCCTTTGGTCGAGACCGCGGCCTTCACACTGGCGATCAACGAGGCTTGGGGCATGATCGCGCTGGCGACCGTCGCGGCGCTCTTGTGCATTCCGTTCGCTAAAGCATCTCTCACAGAACCATATGACGTGACTAGTCCACATCAAGCGGCCGCCGCACTGAAATAGCAATCGAGGCTGGCGCATAGTCCCAACACGAAAATCGTCATGCTTTCGGCGTGTCCAGCTTCGTGTTTTCTGAGCCTGAGACAAGCACGCGCACCGCCTTTCGCTGGGATTTGACTCGCCTATCGTTCGTTGGATTGACCCGGTCGCGTTTGCGCAGGCAGACTCTGTCGGAGCTCAAGGCCCATGTCGCAACCTTGAATTGAAATGGGCTGGACCGGCAGATGCTGCGTAAAACCGTCGCGGTCTGCGGTATCAAATTAACCTCGCTCGGTCAGTCCTCAATCGGCCGCTCCGTCTCATTGGGAGACCGGTCACGGTCCCGCTCGGAATTGGAAGTCTCCTCAAAAATGTAACTTATGTCTGAGGCACAAAGACCGAGTTCTGCGAGTTGGCCGTCCGAGAAGGTATTTGCGCCAAAGGCGATACTTGTTGGCCAAATGCGTGAGGAAAGACCGAGCTCTCTCGATCGGCGCGAGGAGTTTCCAGCTGTCGTATATGCATTCCACTGCGATGTGTGCCATCTCGTGCCCAGCCTTCTGCTCCCCCGACGTTGAGGACGGGGCGATGCCGCTGTCGGCGGCCCAACTCCCCGCGCAGATAAAGGGTCGCTGTTGCGCGAAGGCGTTGGAGTTGCCTTGCGTTCTTCAACCCGCTGATGCGGGTGAACTCACTGAGGGCTTAACGTTTTGGTTCACCCTAAACAGATTTGACGGGTCGTATCGGCGCTTGATTTTCGCGAGGCGTGCGAAGTTGCCGCCATATACTGACTCCACCCGTTCGCTCTTGTCGGCGGGCATAAAGGTCACATAGGCTGTTCCAGCGGCGTGAGGGGCCATCGCATCGAACAGTCTTCGGGCCCAATCGACACAAGACTGATCCCTTCCAGCATCTCGCCATCTCGCGTGAACGTTCATTCCGAAATGCGGTTTTCTTTGCGGAAATACGGTGGATTCGGCGCTTATGCGAGACGCGCCGCCGCCTATATGCGCTACGAAGACTTCGCACTCAGGGCCAGGTAGCGATTGAATGGCCGGCACAAGAATTTGGATCGCCTCATCCGAGAGATCGGTAAGGTCGTGACTCTTCCAGTTCGGGCGGGCGTCGGTTTGCGTGCGTCGGTCATGCTGCCAGCACGGCGCTCGATACGAGAAGGAACAACAGCGCAGTTCGCGAAGCAGGACCGGTTGAATATGCGCTCGAATTTCATTCTGGCTCGCATTGAGCGCTTTGCCGCATAGTGCGATTATGACAGAGGACCATCCGTTTTCCGTGAGAGTATTGCCACACCCGTTAAAGCCGGGACGGTTCGAATGGTCGCTCTTTAAATCGGACCTACTGGTCAATCGTTCTGACGTCTCGTTCGCGACCAAGCGGGAAGCGGCCGCCGACGCGGCGAAGATTCTTGATAGGTGCATTTGCGGCTTAGAGAACCGGAAAATGACCAGACGGCGCTAAAGTCAGGTACTGGTTACGCGGAAGTTAATCCAAGCGCGTAAACAAGGAGCCCCGTGACCCAGAGCCAAATCTGAGTGTCGTGAGCGCTCGCTGAAAAATGAAATACAGGAACAACGCCGGCGACGATCTGGCTTTTCTTGGCGAGGGTTGCGTGGCTCTTCAGGTTATTGGCGCGGGTCGGGCGCACAGGCACGCAATCTCTCAAGCTTGCTCTGGAGAAATTGGGACTAGGCCCTTGCCACCACATGGGATGTGTCTTTGCTCATCTGGCAGACCAGGTTCCGCTGTGGACCGCCGCAGTGAAAGGCGCGCCGGATTGGACGGCGATTTATAGGGGCTACAACAGCGCCAATGACTGGCCGACCGCGTCGTTCTATCGCGAACTGCATGCGGCGTACCCCGCCGCCAAGTTCGTTTTGACGGTTCGAAGCGCGCAAAGCTGGGCGGAAAGCTTTTCGGAGACGATCTACAAGTTAATGGCCGGTGGCGATCACGTTCCCCTCACATGGCAGATTGGTTCGCGATGATGAAGCCGGTGCTGGGCAAGGTTGGCATCGTCGATGGCCTCGACGTGACCGCCCTGGAGCGCACGTTCGATGTTCACAACGCTGCGGTCAAAACCGCAATCCCGACCGAAGGGCTTCTTACACTCGAAGTGAAAGATGGTTGGGGCCCGCTCTGCACATTCTTGGGCCTGCTGTTCCCGCAGATCCCTTCCCGCGCGGTAACACGCGTACCGATTTCTGGGAGCGAAACTCCCCAAAAATGTGACGCCGGGATACGAACCGAAACGCGCCACACAACCGCGGAACAAAGAAAAGGCCTCGACACGGTCAACGCCTCAGGACCTAAAGTGATGACGATCGTGGCGGCAGTCGGAATCGCGATCAATGGCGTTTCGGCGTGGCTCTTCGCGTCCGGTCGCAAAGGCGATCTCAACGTGCGGGGAGCCTTCGCGCATATGGCGGCGGACGCGGTCGTATCAGCGGGCGTTGTGGTGGCCGGTCTTGTGATCCTGCTCACCGGCTGGCTCTGGCTTGATCCTGTGGTGAGCCTCGCGATCAACGCGGTGATCGTCTGGGGTACTTGGGGCCTGCTGCGCGATTCCGTTGCGATGTCGATGGCGGCGGTGCCCACGCACATCGACCCTGCGGCGGTGCGCCAGTTTATCGAAGGCCGCAAAGGGGTCACGAGCCTTCACGATCTCCATGTCTGGCCTATGAGCACGACAGATATTGCCTTGACGTGCCATCTCGTCATGCCGGGCGGACACCCCGGCGACGCCTTCATTCACGATCTCTGCAAAGAATTGGCAAAACACTTCAAAATCAACCACACCACGGTGCAAATTGAAATTGAGTTGGATCGCGCTTGTGCGCTTGCACCCGATGAAGTGGTGTAGCAGCCCGGCCTTACACGATACGACCGAAACGCCGCCAACTTCCTCTCGCGGTCTGCATCGCTGCGGCGGTCGGCACTGGTTAGGAGTGCGGAACGACCGAATGATCCGACGATCACGGCGGCGTTAGATTGATCGTCTTCTGTTTGCACAGATCCAAGCCGCTCGCGTCGCCGGTGGAGCCGTCGTCGTAGCTGGCGTGAATGTCGAACAGACACGTCGTGTCGTGGGCGACCAAGACTTTGATCGTCTTACCAGTCGCCAACGGCCCGGCGATCTTAACGGACTCTTGCTGGCCCGAGATGACGACGTCGAGTTGGACCAAACCCAGACCCGAGGAATTCTTGACGACGACCGGCGTCTTCGCCATTCCACCGGCTTTCTTCGGCTTCTTCGCTTTCACCGGCTTGGCCGTGGCCGCGGCGGCGTCCATCGCAGGCGCGGCTGCCGCCGCTGGAACGGCCGGCGCCGCGACCTGGGCGAAAGCTCTAGAGTTCGAGCAGAGGCCCGAGGCGCCGAGCACCAAGGCGGCCAAGGCAGCCATCGTAGATTTGTTCATCGCCAACTCCCTAAAGCCTCTCGGACGCACCTATGGTTTCGTGGACGCACCGCGTCTCACGTCGCTTGTCTCCCCCGCGTCGCCAAGGCGACCGCTTCTTCGACGCTTCCCGCGATTTGCAAAACGCCGGATTTCAGTTCGTGAAGGAAGCATTGGTGGCGCATGTCGTCCAATAGCGTCAAGAGCGGGTGCCAAAATCCGCCGATGTCAGCAAGGACGAATCGCGTTCATGCTCACGGACTGCCAAGTTGCCGACTGCGCTGCGGGCGCGGCGCTTCTTGGACACCTGCCCGATTGCGATGTCCTGCACGCCGACAAGGGCTACGATTCAAACGCCATTCGCCGATAGATTCGATATCGCGGCGCTTTGGCCAACATCCCGCCCAAGGCCAATCGCAATTGGAAGAACGCCTTCTCGCCCTTCCTCCGTCGCAACCGCAACGCCATCGAGCGCATGTTCTGCCGACTGAAAGACTTCAGGCGCGTCGCCACGCGATATGTGATTGCGCTGTTTGACCGCGCCCGGCGCGCCCTCGCTTTTCCAACGCCATCATTCGCCGTTCGGATCGCGCCTTGGCGCGCGATATCGGCGCAATCGGCGCCATGTCGCTGCCGCAGGCATGTCGCCGCAGCGACATCCTTAGAAAATAGGCTATTTGGGCGCAGCCGAGAGAACGGCAGCTAACTGACGAGCTAGATGATCTTCGTCCACGGGCTTGCGCACGAGTGCCGTGAACTCGTTTTCCCTCACACCCTCCTCGAACTTTAGCCGGATGGCGCCATCGGCAAACCCTGTTAGCAAGAGGGCTGGGAGGCTTGGACGTCGACGTCGCGCTTCTTCGATCAACACCTCCCCATTCATGCCGGGCATTGAATAATCGGTCACCAGGACGTCCACCTCCATGCCGCCGTCCAGCTTGCTCAAGGCATCAAGGCCATCCGTTGCAGGGGTGGCTTCAAATCCCATCGCCTGAATCTGCTGAGTCAGAACCTCCCGCACCATGGAGTCGTCGTCGACGACCAGCGCACGCCGGCGCGCGCCGTCAAGTGCCCAAATGTCTTCCGGCATCTTGGTCGCCAGCCCCCCGGCATTTTTGGACACCGGCAACCAAATGGTCACCGTTGTGCCGGTTCCAAGCTCACTCCAGATCGAAAACGCACCGCCTGACTGTTCCACGAAGCCGCGCGCCATGGATAGTCCGAGACCGGTACCCTGGCCTGCGGGTTTTGTCGTAAAGAACGGCTCCGAGGCCCGCTTGAGGGTCGCCGCATCCATTCCTGCGCCGTTGTCTGCAAGTTTGAGCCTCAAGTAGTGGCCCGGGTGCAAGCCTTCAGGGCTAGGTCCATTCAGTCCCACCGTCTCAGCGGTTGCGCGGATGGTCAATTTGCCGCCCGAAGCCATGGCGTCTCGCGCGTTCACAGCGAGATTGATTAGGACCGTCTCAAGCTGAGGCTTGTCGGCGAGCAAAGGCGGCGCGTCCTCTGCCAGATCCAGTTCGATCTCGATTCCTCGGCCCAATGTTGGAACGAGGATCTCGCGAAGGCCCTCCAGCAGACGCCGGGAATCTATTGGGGTCGGCTGCAACTCTCCGCGTCTGGCGAAGCTCAGCAGACGACCGGTGATCGCCGCGCCGCGGTCGCTGGCGTCAATCGCCATGCGCGCCAGTTTACGGACGTCGTCAGGGTCTGCCGCTCTTTTTTGGATGAGGCTGAGGCCGCCCCTCACGGCGTGCAACACATTGTTGAAGTCGTGCGCGATACCGCCCGCCAGTTGGCCCAAAGCCTCCATTCGCTGGGCATGTACAAGGCGGCCCTGCACGCGCTCCCGAGCTTCGATCTCTTCAGCGACGCGCTTTTCCAGATTCTCATTCAGCCTGCGCAGGTCCGCCTCGGCTCGGGCGCGTTCGAGGGCGTCCCAAGTGCGGGCGGCGACATCTTGTACAAGCGCGACCTCCTCTGGGGACCACGCCCGGACCTCGCGATGGTTCAAATAGAGCGCGGCCCGCAATCGCCCTTCCCGGATCAGGGGCACGGCCATGGCCGCCCGCGTCTGTCTGGCCGCGAAGTCGGCATCGCGCATGCGCGGATCGGCGGACACGTCGGCATAGACCTTTGTGATCCCGCGACGCAGCTCGGCGACGTTGTCGCGGCCGAACGCGCTGAGCGCAAAGGTTCCAACGAGAGGCGCGACGCTGTTGGCGTAGCTGGTTTCGAAGGTGACCGTTTCCCCGTCGGAGCTGATTTCCCCATACCCGGCACGGCTAACGTCTAGATGGCGGCCAAGCACTTCGGCGACGGCGCCCGCAATTTCGCGTGCGTCTGAAAGCTCTCTCAGCCGGTCGGCCAGCGTGAGAAAAAGACGGTTCCGGGCTTCGGCCGCGCGTTGGTCGGTGATGTCAGTGTGGACGCCTACCCACTGCGTGATCGCGCCCTTAGCATCCAAAGTGGGCACCGCCCGGATGGAAAACCGGCGCCACTCGCCGTCGCGCCGACGGACCCGATGTTCAAACACGAAGGGGCGCCGTTCCGAGACCGCCGCATTCCAAGCGTCGATCGTCGGCTGCGCGTCGTCTGGATGCACCATCTTGGACCAACCAAAGCCTTGGTATTGCTCGGGCGCTTGTCCCGTTAGCGCCGCCCATGCAGGCTGTTCGCCTTCCATCTCGCCGGCTGCGTTATTGGTCCACAAGATGCCCTGCACGGCGTCGACGGCATGGCGCAGGCGCTCTTCGGAGGCCGCGACCGCCTCTGCCGCAAGCTTGCGAGCGCTGATGTCGCGGTAGAAAATAGCTAAACCGTCGGGTACGGGGTATGCGTCGATCTCAAGCCAGGCGTTGCGGCCGTCTTCCCATGCGTAGAAAACCTCGACGGACCCCGGCGTCCCCGCCTCCATAACTCGCTTGTAGAGAAGCCCTTGAACGTCCGTTTCACTCCCAGGCCAGATATCCCAGTGCGAGCGGCCGATGAAATCCGCGCGAGTCCGCCCATCAATCCGTAGGGCCTCGTCGTTGATCTCGACGACACGATATTCGCGGTCGATCAGGACGTAGCCCTCGGTCATCCCGGCCAGCACGCGTCCGGCGCGAGCCTGCGATGCCGCCACCATTTCCGCGGCCTCACGCCGCACCCGCGCCATGGCTATATTGGCCGACACCCGGGCCAGCAGATCACGGGAAGAGAACGGCTTTGTCAGGTAGTCGTCGGCGCCCGCGCTCAGGCCTTCCACCTTCGCCTCCTCGCCAGCCCGCGCTGAAAGCAGGATGACGGGCAAATCGCGAAGCTGCGCGTCGCTTCGGACGGCCGCAAGGAGTCCGAACCCGTCTAGACGAGGCATCATCACGTCGGCGACGATCAGTTCGGGCTTTCGCGCATGAACGGCGGCTAGCGCCGCCTCGCCGTTCCCAACGACTTCAACATCGTACCCTTGCTCGCCGAGCAGCCGTTGAATGTAGCCGCGGAGATCTGCATTGTCGTCGGCAAGCAAGACCCGGTGGCGGTTTTGCGTATCCGCCGTTGACCGCGCTGACGAAAGCCGGTGGGTTTCCGAGCTGGCGTCGCCGGCAGGCAAGTAGCTTAGTGCCTCCTCGACAAAAGACTTTGCGCGGGCTTCAGTCGGCGCGGCGATGCGAGCAGGCCCAAGCCGCTCCGATGGTAGATGTTCTGCCCCGAGCGGAACGCTAAGGGTGAAGGTCGTTCCGAAGCCCACCGTGCTCTCGACGGTAATTTCGCCGAAATGTTGAAGGACCAGTTCTTTGACAAGCGCTAGTCCGATGCCCGAGCCCTCGATGCTGCGCCCTTTCGCGTCCTCGACGCGGTGAAAGCGATCGAACAGGTAGGGAAGTTCGGCCGCCGAGATGCCGGCGCCAGTATCGCGCACGGTCAAGCGCGCTCTTCCGCCTTCCTCGCGTAAGGTAACGGCGATCTCGCCATCGAACGTAAACTTGAACGCATTGGACAGAAGATTGAGAACAATAGTCTCGAACATGTCGCAATCGACGAAGGCGGGTTGCGACAGGGGGGAAGCAACAACGACCAGGCTCAGACCGGCTTGCTGAGTGGCGGATCGGAACGAGGACGCAACATCTGCGACAAGCTGGGCGAGGTCCGTGGGGCGATAGTTCGCCTGCATGCGACCCGCCTCGATCCTGGAGAAATCGAGCAGCGCGTTGACCAAGCGGAGAAGCCGAAGTGCGTTGCGATGGGCAAGCTTCAAGCGATCTCGCTGCTCCACGGGCAGCCCCTCCGTCTCAGCCATCGCGTCTTCGAGCGGCCCGAGCATCAAGGTCAGCGGGGTCCTGAACTCGTGGCTGACATTTGAGAAGAAGGCCGTCTTGGCCTGATCGATTTCGGCAAGCGCCTCAGCGCGGCGGCGCTCCGCCTCGTCAGCGAGAGCGTTGCCGATTGACGTTGAGATCTGGCCGGCCAGGAGCGCGGCGAAGTCGCGCATCTCTTCAAGCGGTCGACAGGGGTTGAGGCCAGCAATCATGAAGGCGGCCGGTGTCCCCGTCGCGCCAAGGGCCAGGACCGCGGTGTGCGTCGGAGGATAGTCCCAGGGTCCACGAGGCAGCTCGGCGAGCCCGGGGGTCCGGATTACGCTCCCGTGGCCAATAGTGACTTCCCAAAGGGGCCAAACCTGTTCAGATTGGCTTGCGAGTGAAAGGACCTCAGGAAAAGCAGGCCCGCCCGGTTGCAATCCCATGCTGGCAATTAGCCGTGCGGTCTCGTCCCCGTCCGTTTGATAAAACGCGACCAACGGGAAGTCACGCCGAACGTCTTCGGAGAAACATTCGACGGCCGCCGCGCAGACTTCCGGTACACTATGAAGGTCGGCCGCTTTTTCTGAGAGCCGCCGTTGTAGTTGAAGGCGTCGCTCCCCCATTACACGTGAAGTGGTTTCAATTACGGGGCAGAAAACACCTCCTATACCGCCGCTTTCCTCCCGGATTGGACTGTACGAGAAACTGAAATAACACTCTTCGGCGTAGCCATGCCGCTCAAGCATTAGCATTAGATCGTCGGCGGGCGTGGCCTCGCCCTTGGTGATTACCCGATCCAACATCGGCCCGATGACGTCCCAGATTTCCGGCCAGACGTCTCGCCCTCGCGCCCCAAGCGCCGAAGGATGCTTGGCGCCGAGGATTGTGGCGTAGGCGTCGTTATAAAGCTTTACCAGCTCCGGACCCCACCAGATCAGTATAGGAAAGGAGCAATTCAGGCAGGTGCTGACGGAAGTTCGTAGGCTTTGCGGCCAGGCCGAAGGCTCTCCGAGCGGTGTTGAGCCCCAATTCGTGGCCCTCATAAGTCGGCCCATTTCTCCGCCGCCGCTCAGAAAATTGAAGGTCTCATTGGGGTGCGCAGCCGACTCTTCAGATGGCGCGGGTTCATTCGCAGCGGGTTCAGTTGGCTTCATCGCTCGCCCCGGCCCCGCGCAGCTCAAGGGCGGTTACTGCATTTATTCGTCGTTGGGCTTCTCTGTCCATTGCCAGCGCTTTGGGTGCCGAGATCGAGGCGTGACGCCCGCTCTCCGCGCAACGGGCTGCTGACGCGGCGCGAGGGGATCTTCGGGTCTTGGACGCAGACGCCGATTGTGGTCATTTAGGCATCGCCGCCGTCCTGCTCCTCTGGCAAGTTCAGCTGCTCGGATTGGGCAGTCGCCGAGACGGCGGGCCTTTCTGAGCCGCGCGTCAATCGCGCGATCTCGCGAGCGGCGGTCACGGCTTGCGAGGGAAGCCGCTCCGCTATTGAGCGTGTCCCTGACCGCCTTTGCCGGCGCGAACGAAATCTTCTTCGAGCGGCGATTTTGATCTTTTCGCCGTTCGCGGGGATTTCGGCCTTCGCGCTAGGGGGTCGCTTTGACCTTGAAGTTGCTAAAGCCGGGCAGGGAGATTTCGGCGCCGCTTGCTGCCGCGGCGATCAGTTCTTGCAAAAGCGCGTCGATCAGCGCTTCGGCCTGAATCTTTACTTAAGTCGCGGGCCTCAGCGATTTTGGCGACGAGTTCCAAGGTGTTCACTAAGCCATCTCCTCAGGACTGCGGGGCGCCGTATCACACGACGAAGCGTGCTTATCACGGCCGCTTCCTGCGGCCGAAGTCAGCCGACGGTATTTACGAGGCGTGTTGGACGAGATGAAGGGCCTTTCAAGAAATGCTCTCCTTCGACGTCACGGGGCGACGGGCCAATTGGTGGCAGCTATGTCCCGCCGAAGACCGCAGCGTTTTGCTCGGCGCCACACTTAACGTCGGCGCTCCACTGACGTCCATGCCCGGCGCCACATGTCGGTCACGGATCACAAGCGGCCCCTCAGTCCCGGCGATCAGCCCCTCAAGAGGCCATCGCCAAGCCCCAAAGGGCCTCGCCGATCTCGATGAGCCGGTCCCGCCACGAAAGCCGCTCGATCCAATGCGGCGGTATCGCAGAGAGGCCCCAAATGGCTCCGGCAATCTGCCCCGTCACCGCGCCGACCGTGTCCGCGTCGTCGCCCAGGTTGACCGCCTTCAAAACAGCCTCGGAAAAGCTCTTTGAGGTTCCGACGGCCCAGCACGCGGCCTCCAGCGTATCGACGACATAGCCGGACGAACGGATGGCGGGGCGATCCTTGCCGCGCCATTCACCGTTGGCAATGGCGCAAACCTTTGGTGACGCGATCTTGGATCCCGCCGCGGCTTCCAGCGCGTCCAACCCCATCCCCGCGATGCCTGCCGCCAGAATCCGTCCCAAAACTTCGGCCGACGCCAAGCACTCTTCTGCGGCGTGGGTGACTTCGGACTGAGCGCGCGCCAACTTGGCGGCGCTGTCGGGATCGGTTCCCGCGACAATCACGGCGGGCGCAAGACGCATGATGCCGCCGTTGCCCGCCGCCGATGGCGACCGATCGCCGACGGGATTTCCAGTTCGGCCGAATTCCTGCAAGGCGGCGCGCGTCGTCACGCCGATGTCGAAGCACGTGCCCGTCACGCTGTTTTCGCCTTGCTCGTACCAACGAACGAAGCGGTGAGCCAAGTCGATGGGATCCAAGCCGCCCTTGTTGGCGATCAAGCTGTCGGCGAGGCACAGGGCCATTGAGGTGTCGTCAGTCCATTCCCCCGGCTTCAAACCGAAGGGACCGCCGCCGACCATGTCGACGACAGGGGGATAGGTGTCTCGGGGCGAGAACTCGATCGTCGTTCCCAGCGCGTCGCCGACGGCCAGCCCGAGAAGCGCGCCAAGCGCCCGGTTGCGTCCGGGCGTCTGGGCGGCCTCGTCGTTTGACCCGGGCATGCGAGCGGGAGCGCTCTTTCGGGTGCGACGCCGAGGCTTCGGCTCTTCGGGTAACGTCGACGGTGCACGACCTTCGCCTTTTGCCACCCAGGCTTCCTGCGCCTGAGTTTCGATCGCTCCGGGCCGAACCATGCGCACCCGAGCCATCGCGATCTCGGGGGGAACCCCATCGTCGACCAAGAGCCGCGCAGCGATCATGCCGGCGCGGCCCAACCCGCCCCGGCAATGAATTAGGAGATTGTCGCCAGACGCGAGGCGTTTGCGCAAAGCCGCGCTGTGGGCCGGCCACTTGGCCTCAAAGGCCGCATTGGGAATGCTGACGTCACGGATCGGCAGATGCAACCACGCCATGCCACGGCGCTGAATATCGTCGCCAAGAGTTCGGAATGCCCAGCACGTCGAACTCATGTCGCTCAATCAAAGTGACGATGACCTTGGCGCCCGAGGCTTCAATGGCCTCGAGGTCGATGGAGAGATCTCTCTCCCATGCGCCGCCGGCCGAATGTGGGTCCTGCTTGCCCGGCGCGAACGTGACGCCGAGCGCGCCTTTGAAAGCTTCGTGCGGAATAACTGCGATCTGTATCGGGTGGCTTTGGCTCGTTCGTTTCTTGCTTATTTGCTCTCTCCTCTTTCGTGTGTGGCGCGCTCGTGCCCGCTTGATACCGCCATATGCGGTGATGAACGCAGAGCACGATCTTCGCGGCCCGCGTGACGGCCTTACGGATCGCTCTGGTCGGGCGGAATGTCCAAGGCAGATTTCATTCGCTGCGCAAGCTTCAAGGAAGACAGTCAATAACCCCTTTGCGGATGATCGCCTCGCCGGGTTAGCCGGGTGTCGAGCGCCCAGTCTTTCGCCCGCAATGTCGCCGAAGACGCGGAAGCAGGAGCTGCTCGACCGCAGAATGCGCTCCAGGTTGGACTAACGTGGCAGACTCCAAGGCGACGGGTAAGCCCTCAAAGGCTCGGGCCTTTCGTCAATATTGCAAAGCGGGTCTCCGGGTTCGTGATCCCCTTGAGGCGACAGTTCAGCTAGGGACTTTGGCGCAGCTCACCGTCTGGAGGAACGCAGAACTCGAAAATCAATCCACGGCTTTTCTTGCCGGATAACCGCTCATGAAAGTGGCGCTGACGGGCTAATCGCCGCCGATGCCGATGGCTAGAATGATGCGGAACCCGATCAGCCACCAGACATCAGAGGGATCGCGCCGCGGCCAGAATCAGAACTTCATAAACTAAATGCGCTTGCGCCCGAGCACGTCGCCGCGCGGCCGGATATTGCGGCGCCGAGCGCCGCCGTGCCGAGACGCTAGCAAGCGCTGCGTAATTTGCCGCCGTCATTCTCGATCAGCTTTCATTCGCGATGGGTGATGTACGTTCGCCTTCTCAACGCCGGGCAATTGATTAAAATTTCGATGCTGTCATGATAGACGTCCGTCCGCGCCTTTATGGCTGAGCAATCTTCTCAAGCGCCCCCTATAAATTGGCGAAGCGCTTCGAAGCGCGAACGCGGTCCGCGCGCACTAAGGAAGATGAAATGGGCGAAGCGGCGGAAACAAAAAGCCCATTTAGCGGCCCTCGCGCCGATCTTGGGAGACGCGTGCCGGCTGCCGATACTGTTGTCATTGTCGTTGCGGTCATCGCAGGGCTTTATTTTGGTCGCGACGTTCTCGTGCCGATCGCGCTCGCGGTCCTTCTGAGTTTCGTGCTCGACCCCGTGGCAAGGGCCTTCGCGAGGTTGCGCATTGGAAGAGTGTCCTCCGTCCTCCTTGCCGTCGCCATCGCATTCGCAATTCTCATTGGCCTTGGCGCAATTATCGGCAAACAGGTCGCCCAGCTCAGTGAAAACCTACCCCAATATCAAGTCATCATCGGTCAAAAGCTGCAGGCCCTGAGAAGCTCCGATTTCAGCAAAGGCATCGTCGAAAAAGCCGCCGACGCCCTACATGTTCTCGATTCCAATATAAACAAGGCGCCGGCTCAACCGAACAATTTGGGGCAAGCTGCCCCCGCGCAGGACCCAAAGCTGCTGCAGGTCGAAGTGCACGAGCCCGCTCCCGGACCGGTGCAAATTATCCAAAGCATTTTGGCGGCGCTGCTCCCACCTTTGGCGACCGCGGCGATTGTCATAATCTTCGTGGTCTTCATACTGCTGCAACGCAGCGACCTGCGAGACCGCTTCATCAGCCTGATCGGCTCGCACGACCTCCACCGTACGACAAAGGCTCTTGACGACGCGGCGGAAAGGCTAAGCCGGTACTTCCTGGCGTTGACAGGACTGAACGCCGCGTTCGGCGTCGCCATTGCGATCGGCTTGAGCGTTATCGGAGTACCAAATCCGATCCTTTGGGGCATCGTCGGTTCCATATTGCGGTTCGTGCCGTACGTTGGCGCAATCATCGCGGCCGTGCTTCCACTCGCCCTCGCGGCCGCGGTCGACCCCGGCTGGGCCATGGCCCTTGAGACTGCGGCGCTCTTCATCGTCGTCGAAAGCATCATGGGGCAGGTCCTTGAACCGCAGCTGCTTGGGCACACAACCGGCCTCTCGCCGCTAGCCATCGTGGTCGCAGCGTCTTTCTGGACGCTTATCTGGGGATCGCCTGGCCTTCTGCTGTCCACTCCAATAACGGCGTGTTTGGTCGTGCTCGGACGCCACGTCGAAAGCCTGAACTTCATTGAATTGTTGTTGGGCGACAAACCGCCACTCTCGCCCGTGCAGAGCTTTTATCAGCGCATTCTAGCTTCGGATCCGGACGAGGTCGCCTTCCAGGCCGAAGGGTTGCTTAGGGGCGTTTCGCTGCTCGACTATTACGAGGAGGTCGCGCTGCCCGCATTGGCGCTTGCTCAAGTCGACGTCGCACGCGGCGTGCTGGAGAAGGGCCGACAGGTCGAGGTATGTCTCGCAGTCGAGCGCGTCGTCTCCGATCTTTCCGATCACGTCGATGTGGAAACTGTGACGGAAAGCGAGCCCAATGCGCTCAACTCGGCTGAGGCGGTCATCGCTTCGCCGTCGTCGCCAACCGGCTTGGCGTTATGTCTCGCGGGCCGCACCCCTCTGGATCAGGCGGCTTGTGCGATCCTTGTGCAATTGCTTGAACGCGAAGGAATTACGACCCGCGTGGCTGGTCCCGAGGCCCTGACGACGAGTGGCGTCTCGGCTTTGAATATGACGGGCGTCGAAGTGATTTGCGTCTTCTATCTCGATCACCAAAGCACGGCTTCAGTACGCTATTCCGTGCGGCGGCTAAGAAAGAAAAGCCCGAACGTCGTGATCGCTGTGTGTTTGTGGGGAAGTGCCGCTTTGGCCCCGATGGCGGAATTGGCGGGCGCCGACGTTACGCTGACCTCCCTGCGCGAAACGGTCGATTTTTGCAGTAAGGCTCTGAAGCAGCCAGCTACAGCCGAGTTTGCGTCTGTCGAGGCCGCTAATTCCGATCTTCTCGAGCCTGCAAGGGATTTACGCGTTCACTCTTAGGAGTAAATTGTTACAGGGTCCGCCCATCGTTGTGAGCGCACACGCGACGATCATTCGTGACGCAAGAAAACCGAACGTGATTCTATTGCCGCCAGACCCATAGGCCGCAAATATGTTTTAAGCCCACTAGCGGGCCGGTGAGCGGCAAGCAGAGGATACGCAGGCCCACGCAGAGCAAAGACGAACATCTGCTGCGAAATCGCGCCCAACAATGACCCTCCATTCGTGGTGCATGCATTGATCTATAGTTGACGAATGGCTAGCACCGATAATCGAGTTTCGCTTGTAACGTGGGCCCATCTGAAATCGCGATTTTCTCGATATCCTCAATAATTTAGGGCATTGGTGCTAGGTGGGGTCATCGTGGGCGCGATTTTGCAAGGCGACCATCACGCGACTATTTGCGAGAATCTGCGTCCGAGGCTGGAAATGTCGTCCCATTTGAGATCCGTCGCCGCCGCTTGAGCGCACGCGGAAGCCCATTTCTGCGCCGGTTGGTATTTTTGAGGGCAAATCGCGTTAAGCCCGCAACGCCGAAAGAGAAGGACCTATATTGTCTTCTTGGCAAAACGCGGGGGAAGCGACGGCTATCAAATACCGCGCGTTTCTTTCGTACAGCCACGCCGACACCGTCGCGGCGAAACGGGTGCATGTTTGGCTTGAAGGTTTTCGGATCGATAGGGATATCGTCGGTCGCGTGGCGTCTGCGGGACTGGTTCCGCAATCTCTGCGGCCGATATTTCGGGACCGCAACGATTTCGACGCCGGCGCGGCGCTTGGCGAGCAGACGCTCGCGGCCCTTGATGCTTCCGCGGCCTTGATCGTTCTGGCTTCCCCGCGTTCGGCCAAAAGCCATTACGTCGGCGAGGAAATTCGGCTGTTCAAGCGCCGCCACCCGGATCGCGCCGTCATCCCGCTGATCATCGACGGCGAGCCGGGAAACCCCGCGGCGGAATGTTTTCCTCCCTCGCTCCGCTTTGTGCTGGCGTCGGATGGCAGCCCTACAGACATTCCGGCCGATCTGCTCGCCGCCGACCTGCGCGAGAAGGGCGACGGCTTCGATCTGGCGCTGGCCAAGGTCGTCGCCCGATTGATCGGGCTCTCCCCCGATGAGGTCTATCGCCGGGCCGAGCGTGAGCGCCGGCGGCAAGGTAGGGTGCGCGCCGCGGTCGCCGTGGTGCTTGTGGCGCTTGTCATAGCAGCCGGCGGGTTTTTCTGGCGATCGCAACAACGGGCCACGAACCTCGCGGAGATCGGCGGCCTGGTCGCCAAGTACAGCGTGATGGACCAACCATCGGCCTCGTCGCCCGGCGCGCAGAAATCGCTCGTTGCCGCGATAACGGCAATCGTCGACGGCTCGGCCACCGACCCCCGTTACGCCAAGGCGCTTGAGCTGTTGAAGGCCGGCAAAGCGACCGAGGCTGAGCCGCTGTTGAAGGCGGTTGCCGAAGAAAAAGCAAAACGCGCCGAGAAGGACGCCGCGGACGCAGCGGCGGCCTATCGCAATCTGGCGGCGATCGCTGCGGTATCCGATCCGAAGCGAGCAAGGGAGTACTATGCCGAGGCTGCGAGGCTCGACCCATCGAACATTGAGGGGGAGCTTCAGGACGCGTGGCTTCAGGAGGTCGCTGGAGATCTGGCGGCCGCAAAGGCTGCCTACGATCAAGTCGTTCAATTGGCGCAACTTGGGAAAGACGACCATTCGACCATTTGGGCCCATCTGGGTCTAGGCGACATCGCGAAACAGCGCGGCGACCTCAGCGTGGCGCTTGAAGCGTACAACCAAGCCGTAACCGTTGCAGACCGGCTGACGAAATCCGATCCTGGAAACGCCGACCGGCAGTTGGATCTCGCGGCGTCGGTCGAGAGGGTCGGGAACGTGCGTTTCGCGCAGGGAAATCTGAAAGAGGCGCTGAAATCCTACGAGGCCACCCTGGCGATCGCGGATGGTCTGACGAAGGCCGATCCCGGCAACCCTAGCCGGCAAAGCGATCTCGCGGTGTCCCACGAGAACACCGGCGACGTGCAGGTCGCGCAGGGTGACCTTGCGGAGGCAGAGATATCTTATGGGATCGAGCTGTTGATCCGAGAAAGCCTGGCGAAATCCGATCCCGCCAACGTCGGGTGGCAACGCGACCTCTCGGTATCCTACCAGAAGACCGGGGACTTGCAGGTCGCGCAGGGGAACCTGGCAGACGCCCTGAAGTCCTATGAAGCCGATTTCGCGATCGCCGATCGCCTGGCGAAATCCGATCCCGACAACGCAGGCTGGCAGACCGACCTTTCAATCTCCTACGAGAGCATTGGCGGCGTGCAGGTCGCGCAGGGAAACCTGACGGGTGCACTAACGTCCTATCAGGCCGGCGCGGCGATCCGGGACCGTCTAGCGAAATCGGATCCTGGCAATGCAGGCTGGCAGAGCGATCTCTCGGTGTCGTTCAGCCAAGTCGGGGATGTGCGGGTCGCGCAAGGGAATCTAGCTGAAGCGCTCGACGCCTATGAGGCCGGTTCGGCGATCGCGGGCCGCCTGGCGCAATCCGATCCAGGCAACGCCGGCTGGCAACGCAACCTTTCAGCGTCGTTCAACAAGATCGGAGATGTGCAGGCCGCGCAGGGAATGCTCGCCGACGCGCTGCAATCCTATGAAGACGAATTCGCCATCGCGGACCGCCTTGCGAAATTAGATTCCGACAACGCTGGCTGGCAGCGCGATCTGTCGGTGGCCTATGAGAGTATTGGCGGCGTGCAGATCGCGGAAGGAGACGTGTCCGAGGCGCTCAAATCCTATGAGGCCGGCCTCGCCGCCCGGGACCGCCTAGCAATATCCGATCCCGACAATGCCGGCTGGCAGCGCGATCTGTCAGAGTTTTACCAGAACGTCGGCAACGCGCAGCTTGCTCAGGGAAATCTGCAGGATGCGCTGGAATCTTATAAGCGCGACTTCGCCATCGCGGACCGTTTGGCGAAATCCAATCCCGGCAATGCCGGCTGGCGGCGCGATCTCTCGGCAGCTTACGCGAGCCTTGCCATCGTGTATCTGCGACAGGGGGATTCGACTAACGCTCGAGGAGCTCTTCTAGCGGGACGCGCCACAATCGCCGAGCTCCTCAACCAGTATCCTGACCGCGTTGAATTGAAGCAAGACGCGGTTTGGTACGATCAGCAGCTCTCATCGCTCAGGCAGTGACAAACCTGTAACGGCCCGCGCCAACCGTTGGACGAGGGAGTCGCGGCCCCTTTTGACGCCCTGTGTGCCTCTAGGATAAACCGTCCAGCCGTAGTCGACACCATCGCGACCGCTAGAAGGTAGCCGGGTGTTGATTCCCGCGTGACATTGACCCGATTTTCCGCTTCGCACTGACCCGTCGGGCTCCTCCGATCCGCAAGCT